>DYQT01000454.1 GCA_020719165.1 Draconibacterium orientale
GATTGCCGATTCCATTGTAAACGGCTTCATCAGCTGCAGCTGAGAGGAATTGCCGATACTCGGATTCTCCGCAGGAAATGCAGTAAATTTTGCCATCTGAAGGCCAATAATAAGCTTGGGTACCTTTTTTGAGCCTGGCATTACACTCGGCACAATTTGCCTGGTACCTGATGGTGATGGGGCGGGGATCGTTAAAATACTTTTTCATGGGATTTGGGATTAAAAGGTTAGGAATTAATTGTGCTGCTGTATCCAGGTGGATGCATAGGTGCAGAATTTCTCGGTGTTGGATTCATCGAGTGAAGCGAAGAATTTGAGGATGGCATTGGCTGAGGCGTAGCGCTCAGCTGAGCAAAAGCAATTGAATTTGCTGCGGAGATGGTCAGCCATGTAAGGGCTGTCCTTCCATATCTCCTCAATGAAATTTGAGGGGATGTTGTGGATGAAAACAAAAGTCCGGTTGATTACGTCTGATTGTGTCATTTATAGAAATATTATGGCACCCGGGCCATGGTCCCGGGCACCTGGTTAATTAAAGTGAAATAGCAAGATCAAAAAGCCTGGAGCACACATCGCAACCTACCTCGTTAACTTCGTTAATGCGCACCCAGTTTGTGCTAAGCATAGGCCTGCCGCATAAAGTTGTCGACATGCCACCATGTGACAAATGAGCTGTATTGGACCAAACATCACCTTTGCCACCAAACAGGTAATACCCGTTTTTTTCGGCTGTTACTTTAGAAATTTTGATTGTTTTCTGATTCATGACTTTGAAGGTTTAAGCCTGGCAGTTTGGACCACCAGGCAGGGTTAATATTGGGTTTAAGGGTTTACCGATAGAATGAAGGATAGCTACGATAGTTGGCAAAAATTACCTTTTTAGCTTCTGAGATTAGCAGGAGATTGCGGTGGTATTGCTTCTCATGCTGATCGAGCATTTTGAGGGCTTCGACTTTTTTTTGAAAGGTGCCCGGATTAGACTGGGCTTTTTCGGATGCCTGGTTGATAACCTGGCTTAGCTCATGAATGCGGATAAAGGGAATTACAGAACCGATCAAATGTTGATGAAAGGACCTGGACTGCCAGAGGCCGAAGCAGAGCCAGAAATTATGGTCCTTTTCTTCCTGGCTTTTGGCGTTGAATGTAAAACAATTGGGGCAGGGCTGTTCCATGGGTTTGCCGCTGTTCATTCCTTTGTTAAGGATGAAAAAGGCGAAAGGGCTTCGCACCTGGTCGGGGCTGTAAGTGGTGATTTTCTGCATATTGAAAGTTTTTTGGAGGTTACTCCGATCTTCCCTTTAGCACCCCTTCCACAATTTTTTCAGGAAAAAATAGAAAAAGGGAAAAAAG
>DYQT01000029.1 GCA_020719165.1 Draconibacterium orientale
ATTTTTTCGGTACAAATCAAGGTCGGGCAATTCAATGGTTCCATCCGGTCGTACATTTGACCCTATTGCCCGTTTCCAGATTTTAAAATATCGGATCACAGCACTCTTTTCGCCGGTATGCAGGCTCATATACTGATCAAATCCGTTGGATATCTCGTTAAAATTGACCGGGAATTGGTAGAGCATCTTCGCCCAGACAGGCAATTCATCGCTGTAAGCCGGCTTGTAACTCTTGTAAACGCCGGGCAAATCGTCGTAGGGCGTGTATTGTACCTGAGCGTTAGCATGCAAATGGATAACGTACATCGCAATGAATATCGTTGCAATCCAGAGGTGCTCTTTCATACGTTTTCTATAAAACCGGGTTTCTGAATTTCAAAGATAGACTTTTTTAAGTCATATTTCCAGGCATTAAAATTGTATTTTAGCATGTTTTTTCCATCAGTGGTCATCATAATTTTTGGCAACAAGTCGATACGCTTTATGAAAACCTGTGTAAAATGTGTTTTAACTGATCAATATCCTGGTCTCACCTTCAATGAGCAGGGCATATGTTCGTTTTGTGAGAAAAAGGTTCACTTCAAACCAATTGGCGAGACTGGGTTGATTGCCGAATTTGAAAAAGCCCGTATGATTGCGCGAAAACGGAAAATCGGCTATGATGTGCTGGTCCCCCTGAGTGGCGGAAAAGACAGCACCTTTATGTTATATCTGGCGGCAATAAAATACAAGCTCAGGGTACTGGCTATGACCTATGACAATGGATTTTTAAGCCCTTCCGCGCTTAAGAACATCCAAACAACGGTGAAAAATGCCGGAGTAGAACATGTTTTTCACCGGCCCGATCTGGAAATACTGAAAATCGTTTATCGCACCATGTTCCGTAAAACAGGCGACATCTGCGGCGCTTGCGACATCGGCACCAATATCAGCATTCTCAAAGTTTCGCACGACTACAAAATTCCTTTGATCGTGAGCGGCGTTTCACCGCTGGAGAACGACTCCTTTGTTCCCGACAGCATCCAGGACATTGCACGTTTTCGCTACATCATGAAAGCAACGGGGAGGATATCGCGCCGGGAGATGAACAAATTTCTGATATATCCGAATCTGAATTACTTCAACCAGACTATTCTGAAACACACAGGATATTTCGGCCGGCTGATTTTCCCACTTTTTTACATTGAGAATCCATCTGATAAAGAGATGGGGAGAATCATCAGAGAGGCGCTGGGATGGGAAGATTCGACAGACTCGGAATATACCAAACACTTCGATTGCATCGCGGAGCCATTTACCAATTATGTACGCAACAAAATATATGGGTATGAGCACCGGATATGCCAATACAGTAATATGATCCGCAGAGGTGAAATTACAAGGGCACATGCCATGAAAATGCTGGATGATGACCATCTGTGGGAAATGCCGGCCAATGTAGAGCCGGTGATGGAGTACCTGGGGGTAACTAAGGAGGATTTGGTTGAAATTTTTGCCTATAAACCGCTGACATATGAAAAGCATACCTCCAGAATAAACCGATTGTTCGGATTGGCTAAAAAAGTAAAGGACAGGGTGTAGTTTTGATCCTGAATGAAAAAAATGATGAAAATGATGAAAAGCGTATTGGGATTTCTATTGCTGATGGTTTCATGCCTGGTGCAGGCTCAGGTAACATTCAATGAAGATGATCTGAAAACCATCGCAGCGGCGGAGGAGCGGGCCCATGAAGGGAAACTTTCTCCCGGCTTTTTGGGCAATACCGACAATTACGATGTAAAATGGTACCGGTGCCGATGGAACATCGATCCGGCCATTCATGCAATTTCAGGAAATGTCACAACCCTGTTTTCACCGGTCGAGCAGGATTTTGACACCCTGATATTTGATTTACACCAGGCGCTTAGTGTCGATTCGGTGATTTACCACAACCATCAGCTAACCTGGAGTCATACTTCGGATCTGCTTACCATCCGGTTCTCTAATGTACTGCCACAAAATATTGCCGACTCCGTGTCGGTATATTATCATGGAGCTCCTCCTGACAACGGATATGGCTCTTTTGTCAAACAAACACAGAATGGATTGCCCGATGGAACCCCGATTATCTGGACACTTTCGGAACCTTACGGTGCAAGCGACTGGTGGCCCTGTAAAAACGGGTTGACGGACAAAGCAGACTCCATGGATATCTATATCAGCACGCCTTCCATATACCAAACAGCAAGCAACGGGCTGCTTGTTTCGGTTTCATCTGAGGGTGTCAATTCCACATATCATTGGAAACACAGGTATCCCATTGCCACCTACCTGGTTTGCCTCTCCGTGACCAAATACGCGCGATACACAGAACTGGTGCCTTATGCCGGAGACACACTGGAGGTGATCAACTATGTGTATCCGGGCGATTCAGCAGCTGCAGTTGCACAAACGGCGAACATTGTGCCGATGATCCAGCTATTTGATACACTCTTTGGCGTGTACCCTTTCCAGCAGGAGAAATATGGGCATGCCCAGTTTGGGTGGGGAGGCGGCATGGAGCATCAGACCATGACCTTTGTCTCCTCCTTTGGATTTGAATTGCTGGCCCATGAACTGGCCCATCAATGGTTCGGAGATAAAATTACCTGTGGAAGCTGGACAGACATATGGCTGAACGAAGGATTTGGCACCTATCTCTCAGGCCTTTGTTACGAGCACCTGGCACCCGAATGGTGGAAACGGTTCAGGCAGGTTCGGGTTGAAAATGTAACTTCACAACCCGACGGATCGGTGTATTGCAGCGATACAACAAGCGTCAGCCGGATTTTTTCGAGCAGGCTTTCATATGCCAAAGGAGCCATGATTCTCCATCAGCTCAGATGGATCATGGGTGATTCAGCATTCTTCGCCGGATTGAACAACTATCTCTGTGATGTAAGTCTGGCCTATGGTTTTGCACGTACAAGCAATTTGAAGGCGCATCTTGAGAGTTCAGGCGGGCAGGATCTTACCTGGTATTTTAATGATTGGTATACAGGTGAAGGCTTTCCTTACTATCACCTCGGATGGAGCCAGTCGGGGAACGAAGTAACCTATACCATTAGTCAATCCCAGTCTCATCCTTCTGTTGCTTTTTTCAAAATGCTGGTACCCGTTCAGTTTAAAGGCGCAACCCGCGACACCATCCTCCGCGTTTGGAATACGTTTTCCGGTCAATCATTCTCGGCTGCGATTCCTTTTGCTGTTGATACCGTTATTTTTGACCCCGACTGCCAGCTTATATCGCGATACAACCCTTTGGGAGGTATTGCCGAACAGAACGGTCGACAACATCTGCAAGTCTGGCCCAATCCTGCCAAGGACTTTGTTACAGTCTCTTTTTTAATGAATTGCGAAGAAACTGTAAAATTAGATTTATTGAATGCTCTTGGAGAACCGATCAGAAACTTGTTAAATGAATCATGTCCATCCGGAGTTTTCAAACAGAATTTCTCCATCATCGAACCCAAGGGTGTCTACTTTTTACGATTGAATGCCGGCCCGACACATCAGTTTTGCAAGATCATCGTTGCTGATTAGGGGTGTTTAAAGAGGTTTCCTTCTTACCGGCATGGTCATGCACCGGGCTCCCCCGCCTCCGCGCGCGAGTTCGCTGCCTTCAATGGCGATCACACATTTTTTATATTCGTTGATATCGGTTTTGCATTTCACGATCGATTTGGCCTTGATTATCTCAAAACCATGTTTTGACAACTCATCCAGTGTGTATGTGTTGCGGGCATAGCCAATCACTTTCCCGGGTGCAATGGCAAAAAAGTTGGCGCCGGAATGCCACTGTTCGCGCTGTTGGGTCCAGTGATCGGTAGTTCCTCCGCAAATCACCGGTTCAAGGTCAAAGCCAAGTTTGTTCAAAGCCGTTAACAGATTTTCCTCATTGAAAATCGATACCACCCTCCCCTCTTCCACGATGATGTGAACCGTTTGCAACTTATTGGATTTGAGTATTACCGGTTCATAAACCATGCATTTATCGCGGTCGAGCATGGTGAAAACCATATCGAGATGAATAAACGACTCAGGTTTGAATGGCAGCTCCTGTACCAGAATATGCTTCGAAAGTTTCTCCTTTTTATACCAATCGAGCAGGAAGTCGATCCCCTGTGAAGTGGTGCGCGTGCCTGAACCTACCAGCAAAACATCTTCGCGGGCAACAATCACATCCCCGCCTTCGATGGTAATGCCTGCCATTTGGGGAAAATGTACGGGATTGATGGTCTCGATACCAAAATCGGGATGATTTTTAAAAATGCTCTCCATGATGATTGACTCCCGCTCACGGACAACACTGGCCATTTTTGAAATGAGAACCTTGTTTGACAGGCAAACGGCCGAGTCGCGCATAAAAAAGAAATTATGCAACGGCATCAGTTCATACCTCCCCTTGTTCAAAAATTTAGTCAGATTATCTTTCTGCATCAGCACCCCTTCGATCAAAGCAGTTGACAAATCGGTGGCGTTGAGGTTAAGCAGATAATCCTGGATATTGTAAACATTTTCGTTTCGGCAAATGTTGCTGACCAATTCAATCCTGGCAGCCGGAATCTCTACAACCTCCATTAACAGATCTCTCACCTCGCAGGTATGTGCAACTTTCGAAAGAACCCCCTGAAGCTGGCTGTATTCTGATAATCCGATATTCAGGTTCAGAATATCGCTATAGAGGGCGCGTTCGGCATTTTCCGGAGTCATGTTTTCAACTTCGGCTCCCGGAGAATGAAGGATGACCGACTCCAGCTCTCCAATCTCAGATCGTATGTCAACAAATAATTTCTCTCCCATCGGATACATTTTATTGCAAAAGTAATATTTCCTCTCATGGTATTGCAAATTCAAAACTGCCAGAATGCAACATCAGTTGAATTAACCCTGACGCGCCAATTTTCATATCTTTGCATCAGACTTTAAAAATTCACTTCATGCGTTTCATGTTTTTATTCTTTCTATCCATGGGATTACTTCCCGGATCTGTTTCCGCACAAAAAAGCAACCCGTTTTTCGAAGAATGGACAACCCCTTTTCAGGTGCCTCCCTTTGAAACAATCAGAAACGAGCACTATTTACCGGCATTTCAGGCAGGCATGCTGAAACAACAGGCTGAAATTGACGCAATTATAAACGAAACAGCTCCGCCCTCATTCGATAATACAATTTTGGTGCTTGATCAAAGCGGTCGGTTGCTCAGGAAGGTAAGTGCCGTTTTTTACGCACTCAACAGCGCCAATACCAACAAAGAGATGCAGGATATTGCCAGGCAACTCTCACCCCTTTCATCAAAGCACTCCGACGATATTGATCTGAATCCCAATCTTTTTAAGCGGATACAGGCAGTCTATGACCAAAAAGATCAACTGAATCTTGATCCTCAGCAAATGAGGCTGGTCACAGAAACCTACAAAAATTTCATCAGGTCAGGCGCCGGACTTGATCCGGAGAAGCAGGAGCGTTTGCGGAAACTCAATACTCAGATCGACATGTTGCAGCTAACCTTCGGGCAAAACCTGCTGGCCGAAACCAACGCATACAAATTGGTGATCGACGACAAGGCATCCTTAGCCGGGCTACCCGACGACATTATCAGAATAGCGGCAGAAACCGGCAATCAGGATAACCTTACAAAAGGAAAGTGGGTGTTTACCCTGCAAAATCCAAGCATCACGCCATTTATGCAGTCATCTGAGAACCGGAATCTTAAAGAACAGATATTCATCGCCTCACATAATCGCTGCAACAACAACAACGAACAGGACAACAAGTCGATCATTCAGCAACTTATCCAACTCCGCACCGAAAAAGCGATGCTGCTTGGTTATCAGTCGTGGGCCGATTTCGCCATTGCCGATCGTATGGCCCGGCAGCCTGCAAATGTGTATAAATTGCTAGATCAGGTTTGGAAACCTGCAATCAGGCAGGCAGAGGTTGAGCTCTCCTCCATGCAGCAAATCATTGACAAAGAGGATGGAGGCTTCCAGTTGGAGGCATACGACTGGCCATTTTATAGCGAAAATTTGAAAAAACAGGTTTACGCGCTTGATGAAGAGGCCATCAAGCCCTATTTCAACCTTGAAAATGTCAGAAAAGGAATCTTTTATGTTTCCGAAAAGCTTTATGGGATCACATTTTCTGAGGTGAAAAATGCACCGAAGTATTTTAAAGACGTAACGCTGTACGAATGCAAAGATGTGGACGGAAGTCATCTGGGTGTCGTTTATCTCGATTTTCATCCCCGGGCCGGTAAACGCGGGGGTGCGTGGTGCGGAAGTTACCGCCCACAGTCATATGTAAACGGCAAGCGCGTTGCCCCGGTTGTAACCATCGTAACAAACTTTTCACCACCTTCAGCCGGAAAACCTGCCCTGTTATCTTCAGATGAGGTTGAAACATTTTTCCATGAATTTGGTCATGCCCTGCATGGTTTGCTGAAAAATGTCAAATACTCCGGACTTTCAACCGTACCACGCGATTTCGTAGAGTTGCCCAGTCAGATCATGGAGCATTGGGCATTTGAGCCGGAGGTATTAAACGTATATGCCAAACATTACGAGACAGGCAAGGTGATTCCGGCAGAACTCGTTGAAAAGATTAAAAAAAGCAGTAATTACGGACAGGGTTTTAAAACAACCGAATACCTGGCTGCCTGTTACCTCGACATGGATTACCATGTTGCCCCTCAACTTCTCGAGGCACGCAAGCAGCAAGAGGCAACGGCAGTTGCAGCGGTTGCAGAAGCGACACAGGCAAACAACCTTGATATGGGGATCATTGAATTTGAAGAAAACTCGATGAAACAGATTGGCCTTATTCCACAAATCCCTCCAAGATACCGGTCAACCTATTTTCAGCATTCAATGACGGGCGGATATACCGCAGGATATTACAGCTATATATGGGCCGAAGTTCTCGATGCCGATGCGTATGAAGCATTTAAGGAAACAGGAAATATTTTCGACAAAGAGACCGCAGCAAAATTCCGGCGGTACATTCTTGAACCGGGCGGATCAAAAGATGCCATGCAACTTTATCTTGATTTCAGAGGCCATGAGCCGGGGATTGAACCATTGCTCCAAAATCGCGGTTTGAAATAGAGCTTGTATTTATATAACGTTGTCCTCTCTATTACAGTTGTTGAAACTCCCCCTGATCAGGTTCAGTCCGTATTTCATGAATCTCTTTATATTGAGATTGTTTCACCTTGAAAAATGAAATGGATTCATTCAACCGCTCAGCCAGAGTGGCTAACTCTTCAGCCCTTGCAGCCATTTCCTCGGCTGTATCGGCATTCTGCTGAGTAGCTGCATTCAACTTCTGGAGGCCATCGTTGATCTGAATAACCCGTGTATTCTGACCGATGCTTGCCTCTGCAATTTCCTGAACCATCCGGGCAGTTCTGATTATTTCCGGAATAATTTTTTCCATCAATCTCTGTGCTGTTTCCGTCTCTTTTAAACTTGCCCTCGACAAACCAATAATTTCCGATGCTTCACGCTTGCTCAGTTCTGCCAATTTTCGCACTTCAGCAGCAACCACCGCGAATCCTTTACCGTAAGCACCCGCCTTTGCCGCTTCAACGGCTGCATTCAAAGCCAGGATGTTGGTCTGAAAGGCAATCTCCTCAATAACCGAAATTTTATTGATGGTATGATGAATGGAAGCCAGACTCGCCCGTGAAGCGCCAGCCACATTTTCAATTCCTTCGGTAATGGATTGAGCTGCTTTTTCTGTTTGTCGTGCGTTTTGAGTATTATGCGCAATATTCGTTGAAATCTGTTCAACCGCGGAGGCGATTTTTTCGGTTGACAACGCTTGATCCGAAGATCCCTGCGACATTTGCCTCGATGAAAAATGAATATTCCGGCTTGCAAGCGACAAATTTTTAGCGCTTTCTTTGATTTCAAGAACAGTCATCTTCAAAAAACCGATCATTCTGTTCTGGGTGACAACCAATGCACCCAATTCATCATCTCTTTCCTTTTTTATGACCAAATTCAGATTTCCAGATTTTATTTCTTCAGATGAGGCTATCAGTGAATTCAATGGATGGAAAAATAATTTATTGGTTATGGCTATCATGATGATAACAGCCATAATTTCTAAAACCAGGAAAATTACCGAAAGAACAATGGTGATGGTTAAAATAAGAGCGCTGATAATTTGCGTATTGATGCCACAAAAAAACATGCCGATAACCTGGTTATTTACATCAATCATTGGCATATACGCGGCCTTAAACAGATTGCCCTGAATTTGCGAATTACCGATGTAAGTTTTTCGCATTTCAAGTACCTGATGTTCAATTTCGGGATTGTTTAATGGTGTATTGACAATTCGCTGACCTGACTGGTTTCTAATGGTTGTCTGGTATCGCTTGTTTCCGTAAAAGATGGTAACCTCGGCATTGATTTTCTTCTTTATGTTATCCACAAACTGAGTATCATTAAAAACAAAACCTGTTGAAATGGCACCAATTATTTTATTATGATCATCACGCAGCGGCACTCCGGCCCTGATTGACAATTTAACAACGGCGCCGTGTTCCATTCCCACCGTTTTTTCACCGTTCAACGCTTTTTGAATATTATTTTGCTTTAAAATATTATCACCAAATTTTTTGGGTTCATGCGCCCGGGCCAAAATATTGCCGTTGGTATCGGTAACAACAAAATACTGAAGGCCGAATGCATTCATCGCGGTAAGGCCAAGTTCTAATAATTGATCTCTGTCGCGGTGCAAAACAGCCTCTTTTATCCGGGCTGAATGTTCGAACCACGCCCCCGAATGAATCGATTGTTCCTGCTTCTCTGCTATTTCAGACCTGATGAAATTTGCCTTTTCAACTATTATCTGCTCAAAATATTGGTTCAACTCCTTCCCGATGAAGTAATACATGGAAAAGATGATCGACAAAAACAATACAGTATTAAGAAAGATAATAGTAGTTAAAAATGCAAACCGGATGCTCTTTTTCTTTTTCATAACCAAGTTTTTATCCGAAGAAATGTACTGCAGAAAAACAGAAGTGCCCACCCACCATAGTTTGCCGGAAAGCACATTCTTACGCCCCTTAAAATTACACTATTTTTTCATGTGGCAAGCAGATAGTAACAGTCATGTTTAATACGGCCATTCGTTCACTCCCCGATGGCGCCATTCACATCAGACACCGTTAAAAAATGTTAATTATTAATTGTATTTAGACTAATTCTATATATCTTTGTTTTTCGTTTCGCTCAATTTTTCTGTATTTCTGCTCTGATTTTTCAACACTTCCCGCGCCGTTGGCAGCGCCTTCAATTGCTAAAAGAAATTTTTCTTTTTTTTCATCCCCGCATAAGCGGTAAAATAACAGAAGGAAATATATGGCATATATAAATACTTTTTCCGGAAATGTCCGGGTTTTAAGCTCTTTTTTCATTCCGGGTATAAGCAACACTTTCAGGCTGACTTTTATAATCCTGCTTTCAATTTTGGCTTTGGGTTCCGTTGCACAGCAGGTTTGCTGCCCCGATTTTATATTAAAAGATGCCCTTGAAATATGTCCCCCCGAAGGTCAATGCCAGGGTGGAACAGCGCCATTTGGCGGTCAAACCATGGCCGCGTGTAAGTTAAGTGTTCATACCTACACGGTATATCCGAATACCGCGCCTTACGTTTATACCTGGAGTGTAACCGGCGGCACCCTGTCAAATTTGAGCGGAAATCCCAACACCATTTTATGGGGGTCTGGTTCAACAGGATTTATTAAAGTGGTGATCAGCGGGGGCGGATGTCTCGATTCAATTACACAGCAAATCTGTCTGATTGATGGCCCGCAGGCGAATTTCACTGCCATTCCAAACCCCGTTTGTGCGGGCAGCCCTGTCAATTTCACCAATACGTCTGCAGGTGGAAGTAGTTATTTATGGGATTTTGGAGATGGAACAACCTCCACCCTGGCTAATCCACCGCCACACACCTACCTCTCTGCCGGATCATATACCGTTGTTCTTACTGCTTCCGACATGGGCTCGCCCAAACAAGGTACCGACCTGCGAACGCCCTGTGGTTGTTCTGATACCGCCTCCATGGTTATTCAGGTACTCAATGGCGCAGGGCCCACCATCGAAACAACCTGCTGCTATGGAACTGTGTGTGCAGGCGACACCTCTTCGTTTTGCACCCCGGTGGTTTGCACTACCTACAACTGGACTGTTACAGGCGGAAGCATCATTTCCGGAGCCGAAACCAATTGCATTAAAATCAAATGGAACAACACCTATACTGCTCCCACCACTGTTACTCTTGCGGTTCCAGGTTGTGGCACTGCCCCCTGCCCCGGGGCAACAACGCTGAATGTACCGGTATTATACCCCAATCTTCCGATAAACGGCCCAAATCCGCTCTGTGTTGGTTCAGCCGGAAGTTTTTTTCTCCCCTCCATGCCGAGCACCTATTATACCTGGACCACAACAGCTCCACCCGGAACCTTCACTTTTAACGACAAAAACCGCAACGTTGCGAATGTAAACATGACGTTCAACGCGGCTGGAACATACCTGGTTCAATGCGCTTATAACAACCCACTGGCAGGATGCAGCGGAGCAAGTTCATTTACAGTGAATGTACTTCCTGTGTTTTCAATCTACGGAAACGATAAGGTGTGCCAGTATTCCGTTGAAAACTATTCAGGAAGCAGCGCGGCTGCATGGACCGTTACCGGACCATCCGCAGTAACTCCCTCGCCCGCCTTTGGCAATCCGACCTCCATTGCCTGGAATGTACCCGGAACTTATACCATTACGGCCACTCCGCCTCCGGGTGTTTATTGCAATGTGAATGCCGTCAAAGTGGTACAGGTTGTTGCGGTACCCGTCCTCAATCCGATCGCCGGCCCGAACCTCGTTTGTCCCGGAAAAAACTTAACCTACAGCGTTTCATCAAATACCACCGACAGTCCATTTGCCTGGTCGGTATTGCCTGCCGGAACAGGAACCGTTCAAACCCAGTTTGGGCCTGATCAGAATATGGCAATTATCAAATTGAATGGCGCCGGCCCATGGACGATCAGTGTGGTTCAACAGATAGAGATCAGCCCGGGTGTGTTTTGTACATCCCTGCCACAAACAATGGTGGTGAATGCCTATGGTCCATCGGTAGTATCGGGAACCTCACCGGTATGTGTTGATGCCATCACCAATTTTACTGCTACCGGCCCTTTGCCAATACAGTGGACCATCAGCCCTCCAAACAGAGGTACGATCATCAGCGGGCAGGGAACCGGCAATGTAAATATCCGCTGGCACGGTCCCCCCACAACCGCATCACTTACCGCCTCAAGTTGCGGTGGCTCCGGTTCACTTCCTGTAACCATCTTAAACCCACCTGCCAAGCCCGTGATAACCGCAAGCGGCCCGCTTACCCATTGCCTCCCGAGCATGCCTCCAATCACATTCAACCTGAGTGTACCAGCAGTCTATGCCTCATATCAGTGGTCGGGTCCCTCTGTGCCTCCGGGAGCAACCAGTCCAACCTACACACCAGGGCCGGGAACGTTTACCGGTGCAGGTTCCTATATTTTCACGGTGGTTGTCTCAAACGGCGTGTGTACATCAACCTCCAGCGTTCAGGTGTTGATTGGCGACTGCTCCGGAACAGGCGGGGCACCACCAAATCCAATTCCCTGCAATGTTGACTTTACGATTAACCCAAACCCGGTTTGCGAAAATCAACCTGCAACCTTTACGGCAAATACAATGCCTCCCGGGTTCAATGCCGGTTATACTTACCAGTGGGCTTTTGGTGACGGAGCCACATCATTCGAGTCGCCAACGCAGCACTCCTACTTAACAGCAGGCACCTACTCCGTAACGGTAACAGCCACCTTTGGAACCTGCGTTCATGACACGGTGCATCAGATTGTTGTAAGGCCTACTCCAAATTGTGCCATAACAGCAAATGATACCATGTACTGTCCGGGAAGTTTTGTGACCCTTTCAGCATGTGCAGGTCAGAGTTCATATCAATGGTATAAAAACAGTGTATCCATCAGCGGGGCATCAAGTAGCACATACAATGCCTCACAATATGGTGATTACTGGGTGGAAGTATCCAACATATATGGTTGCACAAACACCTCCAACCATATATTCGTTTATGAGAAACCGCTACCCACTGCTAAAATTTCAGGCGACGGCTTGGTATGCAGCTATGGGGGAAGTACTGCAACATTCCAGCTTTCAGCATTCTACAATGCCAACTATTCCTATTCTTGGTCAAGCAACCCTACCGGTGCCACCTTCAGTCCCAACAACAGCAACGCCGGGTTTATGACGACAGTGAATATTACGCTACCTCCCGTATTGCCTTACACCTGTGCATTTATTGTGAAGGTTACGGATGTTGTAACCGGGTGTGAAAACCTTGACACCCTGTGTGTGACATTTTATGAAACACCGCCTTTGACTTTTCCTTTCTACAGTGGTTGTGAGGGGACACCAGTTACCTTAGCGCCCTCAACCCCTCCGACGAACACCACCCTATATCATTATCAGTGGAGCAATGGAAAAACAACCCCGTCGATTACTGTTTCGGCTGCCGGCAATTACAGTTTAACCATTACCAATAAAATTTCAGGTTGTTCAGCCACCGCATTGGCAGCCATGATTCATCCGTTGCCCGATTTAAGTTTATTCCCGCGTGGGTGCGACACGATTTGCGATACGGCTGCTTTCCATTTGTACATTCCATTGCCGCTCAAGCCCCTTGACACTTACGGAACCGCTTATCCGGTAATAAAATGGTTTGATAATGGCAATTTTGTCACCCCGATCGGGTCGGGGGAAAACCTCTACTTTAACACAGCCGTATTGGGAAATCATCAAATATCTGTTGTAGTTGGAACGGTATATGGTTGCATGGACACGGTAGGAGTTTTTTGTCTGAATGTAATACACTGTGAGCCATTTACCGGTCTCGACTTTGGTGATGCACCTGATGGCCAATCGTCCGGTTACAGTTATCAAACGCTTCTGCCAACCGGGGCCCGGCACAACATTACAGCGGGTGTTTATTTAGGCGCAAAGGTGGACCCTGAACCCAATGGCCAGCCATCCATCGGAGCAAATTGCGATGATAATGACTGCGTGTACACCTCTCTGGGTGATGATGAAGATGGGGTTACCATACCGGCTGTTATCAAGATCGGTAATACCATCAACATCACGGTTCAGGCTTCGGTTGCCGGTTTCCTCGATTTATGGATCGATTACAATATTAACGGAAACTGGACTGGTACTGGGGAGCATGTTTATACCACGCTGCCGGTAGTAGCCGGTTCAAATCCACTTTCCTTCATTGTTCCGGCTACGGCAACAATCGGACAATCCTATGCCCGTTTCAGGTTCCGCAGCACTGCTATTCCCGGGGCAATAAGTTTTAACGGTCTGGTGGGCGACGGTGAGGTTGAAGATTATCCGGTATATATTGATGAATGTTCGCAGGGCACCGAAATGGACTTTGGGGATGCGCCCGACCTGCCTTCTGTCGGATTCAATTATCCCACGCTGCTTGCCAGCAACGGAGCACGGCATGTCAAATATTTAAACATCCGGATGGGTGCTTTAATTGATGCAGAAACCGATGGGCAACCAAATGCGCTCTCATTAGGCGATGATCAGTTCGGACTTGCCGATGAAGATGGTGTTCAGTTTATAGGAACAATGTATGTGGGTCTCCCTGCCAGTATTAAGGTAACGGCATCGGTGCCCGGATTTTTAAATGCATGGATGGACTTCAGTAAGAATGGAGACTGGGCCAACCCCGCAGAGCAGATCTTTACCAACCAGCCCTTGTCGGCGGGGGTTAATAACCTCACGTTTGTAATTCCGGCAACGGCTCTGAGCGGGAAAACTTTTGCGCGCTTCAGATTCAACACCATCGGCGGATTGACCTACACCGGCCTGGCTTTGAATGGCGAAGTTGAAGACTATAGGGTTCAGGCCTGTCCTTATTGGTGGCCTGTACACACCAATTTAAAACATTACATCACGATCCCTCATGATCTTAAGAATCTTCATCCGGGAGATGTTTTAGGTGTATTTTATCAGGATGCTGCAGGAGGTTCGGTTTGTGCCGGGCTATCGGAATTCAACGGAACCGACGATCAGATGATGATCGCCTATGGCGATGATCCTGCCACTCCGGTCAAAGATGGCTTTGTGGTTGGAGAACCCATTTACTGGAAACTGTGCTCGATTATCAAGGGCGATGCAAACCCCGTAGATGTCGTATATGACTTTACCTATCCCAACCACAACGGGTTATTCGCTGTGAATGGCTTGTCGGCTCTGTCAGAAATTAATGGATTGCACGTAACAGCATCTGCCGAGCCTGGTTCTGTTTGCAGTGGAGAAACTGTGCAACTTCATGCCGATGTGGCTGGTGCCGAAGGGGTAGCTTTTACCTGGACTTCAATGCCGGCAGGGTTTGTTTCTGATTTGCAAAACCCTGTTGATCAACCGACTGGCAACACCACCTACTACGTTCACACTTTTGACGGTGTGTTTCATGCCTACGATACCGTGGTAGTATCGGTAACACAGGTAAATCCATTGGTTGAAATGTTGCCACTGAACAACATGGTGATCCCTTCGAGCCAGAACAGCTGTTACAACGCTACTCAAATTATTACGGTGGCTGGAAACGGCACAACTTTCTTCGTTGAGAATGGTGGAAGTGTTCAATTTGTAGCCGGGGAGAAAATCAGGCTGCTGCCCGGAACCAAAGGAATAAATGGTGCATACCTGCATGCGATGATCACTTCCACCGGGGCGTATTGCTGTGATAACTTGCCATCAGCGCCATCGGCTATGAATCAGACTCCTCCGGGAAACCAACCTGAGTCGGAAAAACCCTTCTTTAAGGTCTATCCCAACCCGACAACAGGCGCCTTCATGATTGAATTGAACGGGATTGCTGAGTCTTCAAAAGTTACGGTAGAGATTTATGGGATACTCGGGGAGCGAATCCTGACATCTGCCATGTACGGTTCAGCACAACAACTGTTTGATCTTTCGGGCCGGCAACACGGTGTGTACCTTATTCGCCTGATGAACGGAAATGAAATGGGACTGACCAAGATTATAAAACAATAGATCTCTTTTGTTTATGTTTGTGATTAAAAGCAACTTGTCTCGGACAAGTTGCTTTTTTTTACCCGACACCCAATCCATTACCTTCCTGCCTAATTCCGGGGAGTGACCCGTACCAGTGGTTAATAAAAATAAAGTAACTTTGGCATGCCCATAATATCCAAAAACAATGAAAAAAGTCATCCCAATCTTACTCCTTCTTACGGCTATGCACGTTCAGTCTCAAACAAACTATCAGTTGCCTCCAAAAGAAATCATGGAGCTGGCTGATGTTAAAACACCTCCTCAAACCTATATAAGCCGGAACAACACCTGGTTGCTGCTCCTTGAGCGGCCGCTCTATAAAACACTCGAAGAGCTGGCAGAACCTGAACTAAAACTCGCCGGACTGAGGATGAACCCTGAAAACTTCAATGTATCAAGAAGTTCCTTTTATACCAGTTTGACCATTCAGAAACTGACAGAGCCCAAGCCAATCCTGTTGAAAAATATGCCACAACCGCTGAGAGCCCAGTATGTGCAGTTTTCACCGAATGAAAACTATTGTTCCTTTGTACAGGTTGGTCCTGCAAAGCTGAGCCTTTGGATCATCGACCTGAAAACCGGTGATGCAAAAATGATTCTGGAAGAGGGTTTGAATGCCACGATGGGAAGCCCATACCAATGGAGCAATGACGAACGCTTTCTTTACTGTAAATGGAAAGGAGAAAAGACAAAATTGGCAGTGAAAGAAGATTTGCCGAAGGGTCCTTCAACCCAGGATGCAACCGGTGTGAAGGCCCCTGCCCGAACCTTCCAGGATTTGCTGCGCAACAGGCAGGATGAAGCGAAATTTGATCATTACGCCGGCGCATCCGTGTTAAAAGTTTCTGTTGACGGGCAAAATAAAAGCCCACTCCTCGCTGAAGGAATATATAAAATGATCGCATTTTCACCCGACGGGAAATATATTCTGACCGAAGAGGTGGTACAACCTTATAGTTATGCACTTACCTATCACTCCTTCTCAAGCCGGTTCAATATTTATGACCAAAATGGCAATCCGCTGATTAAATTTTACAACCGGCCTCTGCAGGATAAAGTTCCCATCAATTTTGACGCGGTTGAAGCAGGAAAGAGAAACATATACTGGAGAAGTGACAAACCATCGACCCTATATTGGTGTGAAGCACCCGACGGTGGAGATCCCTCGGTATCTGCTGACTACAGAGACCAGTTGTGGCAAAGCGATTTCCCATTCGGAAAAAGCACACCTCTTTGTAAATTAAAGAACAGGTTCAGTGGCATCGTTTTCGGCAGAGACGATCTGGCCATCGTCAGCGACTATTGGTGGAAAAACCGCAACACCAGAACCTGTATGATCGACCCTTCACTGGAAAACCAGGACCCAAAGGTGATCTATGATCTTTCCAGCGAGGATCTCTATGCCGATCCCGGAAGTTTTGTCACTACCTACAATGAATTCAACAAGGCAGTGCTGCAGTTCAGCAAAAACGGCAAACTCCTGTTTTTGGAAGGGGAGGGTTACTCCCCCGAAGGAAACAGGCCTTTTATCGATGCCTTTGACCTGAAAACGATGAAAACAGAGCGTTTGTGGCGGGCAGAAGGGAAAAATACCTACGAAAGCATTATCCGGGTGGTGGATGTAGAAAAAAAACTGGCAATTACCAGTATTGAAAGCCCGAAGATATATCCCAATCTCTACCTCCGGAATTATGGCAGTGCGACAGAGCCCGCAAAAATCACTTTCCGGGAAAATCCGTATAAATCATTGATGGATGTAAGCAAACAAAAAATACATTATAAACGCAAAGACGGAGTTGACCTCTCGGCAACCCTCTATCTCCCTGCAGGGTACGATGCTGCCAGAGACGGCCGCCTTCCGATGCTCATGGATGCCTACCCCATGGAATACAAGGACGATAAGGCTGCCGGGCAAGTCAAGGAATCTCCTTATACTTTTATCAGCATCAACTGGGCATCACCTCTGTTTTGGGTAAACCGCGGCTATGCAATCCTTCAGGATGCAGAGTTCCCCATTATCGGAAAAGGCACCGAAGAACCCAACGACACCTATATCGAACAACTTGTTGCCGATGCTGCCGCAGCCATTACCACGGTTGATTCAATGGGGGTAGTTGATAAAAAGCGGTGTGCGGTGATGGGTCATTCTTATGGGGCCTTTATGACGGTTAATCTGCTCGCTCATTCCGACCTGTTTGCAGCCGGCATTGCCCGCAGTGGCGCTTACAACCGTACGCTCACGCCATTCGGATTTCAATCGGAGGAACGTACCTATTGGCAGGCACCAGAGGTGTACAACAGCATGTCGCCATTCAGTTACGCTGACAAAATCAAATTACCTCTTTTGCTCATCCACGGAGACGCCGACAACAACCCGGGCACCTTTACATTGCAAAGCGAGCGGTTGTTCCAGGCAATAAAGGGAAATGGCGGGAAAGCCAGATTGGTGCTGTTACCTTTTGAAAGTCATGGCTATGCTGCCCGTGAAAACATTTTGCACATGTTATGGGAAATGGATACGTGGCTTGAGAAATATGTGAAGGGGAAATAATGGAGCCACCGAAAAAAAAAATCACCCTCTCCGGTTTACGCGAGCTATTTAAGCTCTACAGCTATATCAAACCATACAAATACGAATATGCCCTGGGCCTTCTATTCCTGCTGGGCTCAAGCAGTGCAAGCCTGATTTTCCCGAAACTGCTGGGTGAACTGGTCGATTTGGGTAACCAGGGGAAGCTGGTGCATGAAATCGACCGCATCGCCCTGATTCTGGTGGTGGTGCTAATTGCCCAGTCGGTTTTCTCCTATTTTCGCATATACCTGTTTGTACATGTGGCCGAAAAGACCCTCTCCGATTTGCGCCAAAGTACATTTAACCATTTGATATGCCTGCCCATGAAATTTTTTCAGCAGCGCAGGGTGGGCGAACTCAACAGCCGAATTTCTTCCGATATCACCTTACTTCAGGATGCCCTGACCACCACACTTGCTGAGTTTCTGCGTCAGCTGATCATCATCATCGGCGGCATAAGCTTGCTGATGGTAACCTCTTTTAAACTCACCCTGTTTATGCTGGCAATCGTCCCGGTGATCATGATCCTGGTCGTGTTTTTCGGACGATATATCCGAAAATTGAGCAAACAGGCCCAAAGTCAGGTGGCCGATTCAAACACCATTGTAGAGGAGACATTGCAGGGAATTCAAAGCGTAAAAGCTTTCACAAACGAATTTTTCGAAATGAAGCGCTATCGCAGTAAAACCATCGAGATTGCCCAAACCGGCATTCAAAACGGTAAATTACGCGGAGCTTTTTCATCTTTCACCATCCTGGGTATTTTTGGAGCCATGACTGCCGTGATCTGGAAAGGTGCGGCACTGCTGGCAGCCGGAGAGCTGGCCACCGGAGAACTTTTCTCCTTTGTGATCTATTCCATGTTTATCGGCGGAACCATTGGTGGCATGGCTGATGTGTTTGCACGGGTACAAAAATTTATCGGAGCAACAGAAGATTTGCTGGAGATATTCAATGAACCGGTAGAGCCGGTAACCGAATTTGCCCAACTCCTTCCCGACGAAATATTGCAAGGGAGCATTGTTTTCGATCAGGTAGGTTTTCACTATCCCTCCCGGCCCGAAATGGCAGTGCTTACCAATGTGAGCGTGGTAATCAGACCCGATACCGTTGTTGCCCTTGTTGGCCCGAGCGGCGCGGGAAAATCAACCTTCGTTTCGCTGCTTCTGAGGCTTTATCATCCCACAACCGGGCAAATTCTCTTCGATAGTAAAAATAGTGAAAGCATACCGCTTTCAACTTTGCGCAGCCAGATGGCCATTGTGCCACAGGATATCTTCCTCTTCGGTGGAACAATCCGCGAAAATATTGCCTACGGAAAGCCCGGATCCGCAGAGGAGATGATTATTGATGCAGCGCGGAAGGCGAATGCATGGGAATTTATCAGCCTTTTCCCTGATGGGCTCAACACCCTGGTGGGAGAACGCGGCACCCAGCTCTCGGGCGGGCAACGACAGCGCATTGCCATTGCCCGCGCGGTGCTGAAGGATCCAAAGATCCTCATTCTCGATGAAGCAACCTCCTCACTCGACTCCGAATCAGAACGACTGGTGCAGGATGCCCTCGAAAAACTGATGAAAGGCCGAACCTCTATCGTTATCGCGCATCGACTTTCGACCATTCGCCAGGCCGATCATATCCTCGTTCTCGACAATGGCCGAATCGTGGAACAGGGAACCCACGACCAGCTAATACAGGTAACAGACGGACTCTATAGAAATCTCAGCGATTTGCAGTTTGCCTGACAACCATAAACCCAAAGTTGCCAGCCATATTCCCATTTCAACCATTGGAAAACTGACCTCCGATTGTTCCCGGATATTTGATAGTTTTGTAAAGCAAAAACCTTTTTTCATCTGCATGGTAAAACCGGCATTTTTAATCATTTTTACTTTTTTATTCCTCTCCCCCCTTACCTCATTGGGGAAGGAGAATGACTCCATCAACATGCTGGAGCAGTCGCTTACCGGGAAGATGCCAGATACCATAAGATTAAATACCCTGATAAGGCTCTCGGATTTATACATGGCAAATAAAAATTCGGCCAAATTGGGTGAAGTCTATATTTCAAAAGCGCTGGAACTTGCCCATGAAAAAAAACTCCCTGTTCCGTATCGGTTGCGTTGGCTTCATGCCATGCTTCTCCGGTCGCACGAAATGACCAAGGAAGCTGTCGCTGAGATGGAACAGGTAGTTAGCTATCTCGAAGGCCGGAAAAATTTCCAGGAGGCAGCTGAAGCGAGAAATTTCCTTGCCTCTGTTCTGTTTTTTTCAGGACAGTTTAACAAGAGCATTGATCTTTATGAAAAAAATATTTCCATTGCACGCGAAAAGAACCTGAAAACAGTTATTCCGAATGCCTGTCAGGGTATTGCAAATGTATATGGTCAAACCAGGAACATCCAGGAGCAGAAAAAATACCTCATGTTGTTCCTGCAGGAGGCTGAAAAGGAAAACAACCCCGGACTAACCGCGTTGGCCTATTTACGGGTGGGGATCATGGTCATGTCTATTGACAGTAATCTGAAAACCGCAATCCCATACCTTCAGGAATCATTGAAAATCAGAAAAAAATTAAATGATTCAAGCACCGTGATGACCACCCTGAATATGATCGGATGGTTTTACTTTGTTAAAAAAGAACCCGACTCATCGTTGCATTACTATCTGGAGTCGGTAAAATTTTGTTCACCTTCGAATATCTCAGGGTTCGCAAAACCTTATGGGAACATCGGCACCATTTACCGGAACAAGAAAGATTACGGAAGCGCAATGCACTATTATGGCCTGTGTGAGAAATACGGTCTCAAAACAAGGGATTTCTACATTCTGGCAGGGTTGTACAAGGATATGAGCGACATGTATATCACCCGCGAAGATTACAAAATGGCCTTCAGATATTATGTTTTATTCAAGAATTCAAACGATTCATTGAATGCCGGACGATACCTGGAAGGGCTGGGATATGCACGGGCAAAGTTTGACACCGAGGCAAAGGAGAAGGAGTTGCAACTGCTCAACCTGAAACTTGATCAACACAAATACATCGCATGGGGAGTCGCCGGAGCTACTTTACTGTTGCTGATTATTGGCTTCTTGCTTTATTACCAGTCAAAACAGACTGCACGACGCAAAATCAGCGAAATGAACAACAAACTTTCAGAGATTACTCATGCGAATCTGCGGCAGCAGATGAATCCCCATTTCATCTTCAACACGCTGAACTCGATTCAATACTACATGTATCAGCACGATAAGATTGCAACAAACAATTATCTAACCAAATTTTCGAGGCTTATCCGAAAAATTCTTGAAAATTCACAGCAAAACCTCATCCCCGTCAAAGATGAGCTTGATGTGATACAATTGTACCTGGAACTTGAAACCCTGCGGTTTAAAGAAAAATTCACCTTCGAAATTGTCATCGAAGAGGAAATAGATACCCTGACCTATAAGATTCCCACCATGCTGATTCAACCTTATGTGGAAAACGCTGTTTGTCACGGACTTATCAACAAACCTGAGAACGGATTGCTGACTGTACAAATGCGCTTGTGTGATCATCATATTTGCTGTACAATCGAAGATAACGGCATCGGAAGGGAGGCTGCCATGGAGATAAAAAGACACAAAAACAGCCCCCACAGCTCTTTGGGAACAAAAATCACCGAATCGAGGATCAACATTACCAATGCCCTTTACGGCACCGACCTGAAGGTTATTTTCACCGATCTGAAAGACGGGAACAACAACCCCTGTGGTACCCGCGTTGAACTTCAATTACCTCTGATGACATGATAAAAACATTGAAAACTCTCATCGTTGACGATGAGTCCGATGCGGTAAATTTCATCCGTACGATTATCCGGGAATATTGTCCGAAATTAGAGGTGATCGGTACAGCGCATACGGTAATGGAAGGGGTGAAATTAATCCTGGAACATGAACCCGAACTGGTTTTCCTCGATGTGGAGATGCCACATGGAAGCGGGTTCGATTTGCTGGCCCACTTCCCCGAAAAATCATTCGATGTGGTTTTTATCACGGCTTTTAACCAGTACGCCTTAAGTGCAATCAAATTCAGCGCGGTCGATTACATCCTGAAGCCCATCAACATCAGCGAATTCATCGGGGCTGTTGATAAGGTTATAGAAAAAAGATCCCATGCAGTCAACCAGAATGAAAATTACCAGGAACTGCTTGAAAACCTCCGGTCGGCCATGCCTGCAAAATTGGCCATACCCACTTCCGAGGGAATGGAATACCTGAATACAAAAGAAATTCTCCGCATCGAAGCCGATCGCAGTTATTGCTGGTTTCATCTGAACGACGGGAAGAAACACCTGGTTTCCCGAAACCTCAAAGAGTACCAGGATCTGCTGAGCGACCGGCATTTTTTCCGTCCCCACAATTCCCACCTGATCAATCTTGAATTTGTTAAAAAATATGTTCGCCAGGAAGGCGGATATATTGAGATGACCGATGGCACACAAATCCCTATCTCCCGGATTAAACGTGAGCTGTTTCTTCAGCAGATGGCGAGGTTGAGTTGACAGCCCGTTAATTGTCAAATTCACCAACACCTCTGTCAATGCAACAAGTATGAATGGAGTTTTGGAGATGGTTCGACTTCAAAAGAACAGGATTGAAGTCATACATTTTCGAACAGTTCGTTTACGGAACCAAAAAGTTTTACGGTTTCATTAACTTCAACGGGAGCCGGTGGTGCAACCGCAAGCGTTTCAGTTGTAATTACGGTAAACAAATTGATACAGGGCGCACTTACCGCATCTTTCACCGCGGATAAAGAAACGGGCGAAACCCCATTAACCATTCAGTTTACCAATACCTCAACGGGGGCTGTCAGTTACCAGTGGGATTTTGGTGACGGGCAATACCTATAAAACGATTTCCATTGGCGCCAGGGCGCAGGTGTGGATGGCAGAAAATCTGAGGGCGACAAAATTCAACGACGGCACCGACATTCCAACCCAGCATGATGGCTATACATGGGCACACCTCGCCACTCCGGCATACTCATGGATCTTCGGAAATGCCACCTATTTTATGCGTGGTGCCCTTTACAACGGGTATGTGGTCGACCCGGCCTCCAATGGCAACAAAAATGTATCCGTGTTGGCGGAGCTATGCGCGAAGGTTTATTTATAAGGTGCGTGAAGGATTAGCAGCCATACCTGCACAACCGGCTCTCAAAAATTCCTGATGCAGCGAAGGGGTATTCCGGTTGACTTGCGATCTCCGGTGACATCACAAAAATCATATGGGCTGCCAAAGAAAAAGTTATAGCCCGACAACCCTTCAACGTTCGTACTGCTCCAATAATATCCGTATACTCCCCGATCGGTCAGCACGCCGGTGTTGTAATAAATTTCTCCCGCTGCATGCAATTTTAACGCGGAGTTCCAGGGGCCATTCCAGTTCATCCAGCCACCTGCAGCATTGATGTTGGTCCATTCCGAACGGGAGGGAATCCGCCAGGGAGCGCCAAGTTCAAGGGTACACGGGTCGTTGTCGGCCATCCAGTCGATATATTCTTCGTAGTAAGTAATCCACACCGAGTTGGGTGTTCTGGTGGTGCCTTCATACTTGTACCCCTGCTTGCGGTTAAACTGCCAGTACCAGCCAGC
>DYQT01000455.1 GCA_020719165.1 Draconibacterium orientale
GAAGTAGATCCATTGCTGCTCGATGCGGCTAAAGGAATGGGCGCCACTCCCAGACAGGTTTTTGTTCGTGTCAGATGGCCGCTTGCATTCCCGACAATTTTAAGCGGATTCCGCACCATGGTGGTTATGACCATTGCACTTGCCGGACTCGCATCCTTTATTGGTGCCGGAGGTTTGGGTCAGGCCATTTACCGGGGCATCAATACCAACAACTCTTCGCTTATCCTGGCGGGTTCTGTTTCGGTGGCACTGCTGGCACTAGTTACTGATTTGATTATTGGTTCTTTCGAAAATTCAATAAAGGGAAAAGAGCGCAAGAAGAGCAAAGTTAATCAGCTGTTAAAATACGCCGGAATTTCTGTGTTGGCTTTGCTCATTATTTTTACTTCATTACTCAAGTCTGGAAAATTCACGGACAGGGAAATCGTAGTGGCCACCAAGCCCACCGCGGAGCAATATATATTGGGCGAAATTATTGCCCAACTTATCGAAAATCAAACCGATAACAAGGTGAAACGGAAGTTTGGCATTGGTGGTGGAACATCCAATATTCATCCGGCTATGCTGAAAGCCGAAATCGATATATACCCTGAATACACTGGTACTGCCTGGTTGTTTGTTCTGAAAGAACCTCAGATTAACAATCCCGACAGTTTGTATTCTGCCTTAAAAAAGGCTTATGCGGATAAATTCAGTTTGAACTGGCTCTGCCGTCTCGGTTTCAACAATACATTTACTTTGGCATTGCCTGAGTCCCTGGCTCAAAATGAACAAATCACTACATTTTCAGAACTTGCAGCTAAAAGCAACGAGTTTACTTTCGGGTCCGAATTTGATTTTTTCGAGCGCGAAGATGGCTTCACCGGGCTGAATAGGGTGTATCCTTTCAGCTTTAAAAACAAAGTGGAACTGGATGTCAACCTGAAATTCCAGGCTCTCGAAAACCATACCGTGGATGTGATCAATGCCTTTTCTACCGACTCTCGCATCCGGCAAATGAACCTCAGGGTTCTGAAAGACGACAAGTTGTTTTTTCCTGCTTACCAGGCTGGTATAGTAATCCGGAATGAAACACAGCAAAAGTATCCTGAATTGGCCGGACTTTTTCAACAACTGGAAGGCCTGATTGATGATGAAACCATGTTGAAACTGAATTACGAGGTTGAGATTCAGAAAAAGTCACCTGACGAAGTTGCTCACGCCTTTTTAAAGTTACAGGGATTACTAAAAAAGTAGGTAAAGATAAAATGGCTGAGACTATTATTGACATACAAAATGTAACCAAATCGTACCAAACCGGGGCACCGGTCTTGCGCGATGTTTCGCTGGCTATACCCAAAGG
>DYQT01000204.1 GCA_020719165.1 Draconibacterium orientale
ATGTTAAGTCCGGCAATGGAAGAAGCCGTAAGTAGTCATATGAACCCGTTGTCAAGGAAAGACAGATTCCCGCTGTTAAAAAACAAGTTGCATAAAGTTATAAATATCAGCAAATAATATTTTAATTGAGGCAGGCAGTACTGAATCCTCAGTCTGCCTGTTTTTTTTTCGTACCTCCCAGGTACACAACCTCTCACGGGCAGCTTTTAATCAAAAGTAAGCAAAACCCACCCCACAACTTATACTTGAAATACTAACAAAGCTACCTGCATCGACAGGGCTTTCAGCTCGAAGCGAGCTGCAGCTTGGAATTGTAAAGGGCGACCTCCTTTGGGAACTGCCGCTTTCAGTGTATTCAGATTGGAAGTCAATCTGACCAACACCCGTTGACATTATTTATTTCTCCACGGTAATGGCCATGCAGCAAGATTTCATTACGAACCGCGGCCAGGATGGCTGCATAAAACCATTCAAAGATGAAAAAATCATTCATGGATTCACAACCAGGGCTGTTTAGCAGCTCATCTTACGAAAACCGCATCCCGATGCAATTCTGGGCTGAAGATGACATTCCCATCGAGAAACTGTTGCTCAAAGGCTCTGCAAGCCTCTCTGATGCAGAACTGCTCAGCATCCTGATTGGCAGCGGGGTTGCCGGCGAAAACACACTGGACACGGCTCAGAAACTGCTGGCCCTGTGTCAGAACAACCTCTGCAAATTCTGGAAGCTGGGGATTTCCGACCTGCAGAAAGTCAAAGGCATTGGCAAACAAAGGGCCTGCCAGATTGCCGCCATGTTTGCCCTGGCCCGCCGCAGGAATGCTTCGGAGATCGTAGTCAAGCCAAAGATATCCCGCAGCCAGGATGCTTACACAATTTTCCATTCGCTGATGGGCGAACTTCCATATGAAGAGTTCTGGATGCTGCTCTTAAACCGGGCAAACAAGATCGTGAAAACGGTGAAAATATCCGAAGGAGGAATATCCGGCACCGTAGTTGATCCGAAAAAGATATTCTGCATCGCCCTGGAAAATCATGTATCCTTCATTATCATTTCGCACTGCCATCCGTCGGGGGTGTGCACCCCAAGTGAAGCAGATATGAAAATTACAAAAAAGCTCAAAGATGCCGGCGCTTTGCTTGAAATATCAGTGCTGGACCATATCATTGTTGCCCATGATGTTTATTATTCCTTCGCTGATGAAGGCACCATGTGATTTTTTAGCCCCGGGAAACCGGGGCTTTTTTTACTTCCCTGATAAAAGGTGCAGATAACCGGAAGACCTTGATTACTTTTGTATCCATTAAGATCAAGGTACCAAATGAGAATACAATATTGTTCGGATCTGCATTTGGAGTTCCGGGAAAACAAGGAGTTCCTTCGAATCAACCCCCTGCAACCCCGGGGTGATATCCTATTGCTGGCCGGTGATATTATTCCATTTGCGATATTGCATAAGCACGCTGATTTCTTTGACTATGTTTCCGATCATTTTGAAACCACTTATTGGGTGCCTGGGAATCATGAGTATTACCATTCAAACATAGCAGATAGAAGTGGTCATTTGAATGAGAAAATCCGCGAGAATGTATTTCTTGTAAATAATCTTGCAGTAAAGCATTCCGATATAAAGTTTGTTTTTTCGACGTTGTGGTCAAAAATCAGTCCGGTTTATCAATGGCCAATTCAGCAAAGTATCTCTGATTTTCAAGTAATACGTAACAATGGGCACCCTTTCACACCATCCAATTTTAATCAGATGCATGCCGAAAGCCTGCAGTTTCTCGGGCAGGAATTGAATCAGGACAGGTTTATTGTGGTTACACACCATGTTCCAACTTTTTTGCATTACCCTGAAAAATACAAAGGAGATTTACTGAATGAAGCTTTCGCTGTTGAACTACATGACTTCATCGAACCATCCGGAATAGCATACTGGTTGTTCGGCCATCACCACCAGAACATTGATGATTTCAAGATCGGAACTACAAAAATGATTACCAATCAGATGGGGTATGTTAAGTACCAAGAGCATTCAGGGTTTGATGGCGGGAAAATTCTTGAAATTTAAATGTAGTACATATGCAGATATTCAGTATAATAAACGTATATTTGCACAATAAATCATATTGGTTTATTATAATTTTTGTAAGTTTATTAAATTAGCCAATGGATGCGTTGAAGCAATACATACTGGAAACGCTTGGCGTTGACCTTAATCCGGTTAAGGTAGCGGAGCAGGAGGCTGACAAAATGCCTTTCTTTCTCAAAGCAATGTATCAGTTATACCGTGCCAATATTTTAGGACGGGACTTGTTCCTTGCAGAAATGAGCAATGCAAATGCTTCAACAATTCAGCAAATCGAAAAACACTTTAGTATTATCCGGGAAATATTTGGCAATGTCATTATCCTGGTGGCACAAAACACCCCTGCCTTCAACAGGAAACGCATGATTGAAAAAGGCATCAATTTCATCGTTCCCGGAAAACAGATGTATCTGCCTGCGTTGATGGTAGACTTAAGAGAAACCTATTCGAAACCACAAAAAAATAAACAAACCTTGCTCCCTTCTGCCCAGTGCATTCTTTTATACCATATTCTGCACAGGGATGAGAAAATTGAAGAATTACCATTGAATCAGGTTGCCGAATTGCTCAATTACACATCAATGGCCATTAGCAAAGCTGCCGCCAATTTATGTAAACATAACCTCTGCCAGTTGGAAGGCACCAGGGAAAAGTTCATTCGATTTACCGAAAACATTCCGGAATTATGGACGAATGCGCTTCCTCACCTGGTCAATCCTGTTTTTAAACAGGTATTTGCAGATGATTTCCATCCAGCGGACTTTTGGAAAAAGACCAATGAATCAGCCCTCCCTGAGTACAGCGAAATGAACCCGGTCAAACAGGAATTTTACGCCATCGACAGGGGTAATTTTTTTATACTTCAGGATGCAGAACAATTGCAAAATCTAAATGATTATGAAGGTGATTATTGCATAGAAGTATGGAAATACAGTCCTGTTGAGCTTTCCAAGGGTATCACCAAGAATAACAATGTCGATCCGTTGTCGCTGTACCTGAGTTTAAAAGACAAAAGTGATGAGCGTATTGAATTGGCTCTGGAGAAAATTATTGAAAACTATATATGGTAATCGGAATAGAAAAATTCAGGGAGTATTTCAAGGATTTCCCGGACAATTACGTGATCATTGGAGGAACAGCCTGTGATATGATCATTGGTGCTGCCGGATTAACTCCCCGTGCCACCAAAGACATTGACATTATCCTGATCATCGAAGCGCTAACCCCTGAATTTGTCCGACATTTTTGGACATTTATTGCGGAGGGGAATTATGAAAAACGAGAAAAAAGTACCGGGGAAAGGAAATATTATCGTTTTCTAAAACCTGTCAGAGCCGATTTTCCGTATCAGATAGAACTTTTTTCCCGTAAACCAGATGTTCTGGATTTGAAAGGAGAACCGCGTCTCACTCCAATCCCGGTAGATGATGATCTCTCCAGTCTTTCTGCAATATTGTTGAATGATTCGTATTATCGCTTCACCATTGACCACAGCAATATTGAGGACCATTTAAACCGAGCCAATATCGAAGCATTGATTTGCCTGAAAGCCAAGGCTTTCCTGGATATGCAGATGCGTAAGGAAAAAGGAGAGCAAATCGATGACAGGCATATCAGAAAACACAAAGCAGATATATTCCGGTTGATCTTGATCCCCACACCTGAAACGGTCTATCGCCTTCCCTTGGCAATACAGGAAGACATGCAATTGTTCCTTAAAAAAATAAAGGATAATCTGCCTGATCCTGCCATTTTTAAAGAAATGGGTGCTGGAAACATTGATACCCTTGCACTATTTAACCAATTTGTAAGGATCTTCGATCTACAGGCGACAGAACCGCAGGTCTGAAACTCCATCAAAGATTGGTCGATAAATACCAGTTTTTCAAACCATTTACATCCAGTTTGTTACCGACTTTTCCGATTAATTCAGCGATCGCACATTCCCGACGTGTTTTTTGCATGGTTGCATGAACATTATGCCGATATCGGCATAATGGTCATAGTGTTGGACACCCGAAACGACTGAACCGGTTTGAGGCATTTCATAACCACTATGGCGACGAACCTTACTCCAGGGAGGAGCTGGTTGCTGAGCTTTGCTCTTGCTTTCTGGCTGACCGGGCCGGATTGAAAAACAGGCAACGCAATTCCATTGCTTACATACGCTGCTGGTCTGAAGCCCTGCGTGATAATCAGAAATGGATCCTCTGGGCGGCAACCCGGGCGGAGAAAGTAGCTGAATATATCCTGGGGACCGAACAGCACATTCCGGAAGAGGAAAATGTTCAGGTACCTGAAATGGCCGAAGAAACCGAAGATTGCTGACGAATTGATTTACAGCCATGGACGGGAGTTCACGGCTGTTTTTATACTCGCACCAACGGCTGATTCGCTTTTTCTTTGTTACCCCACCGGCAAAGAAAAAGCTTAGCCAAAAGAAAGCCGGAGGAAAACGGGGAGCTTTTTAAAACAAAAAGCACCAAAAGCCAGCGCACTATTACTCAAAATTTACTGCAAAGGTAACCTCATGAAAATATCATGTCACTAAAGGCGGCTCACCTGGTCATCTGATCCTGGCTCCGGGGGCGATCCTCCCGTTGGGTTCATTCAGATTGAAAAACCAATCTGACCCGAACCTTTGTTCCAGAATTTTCATTCCGGTAATTTTTATCGGCAGAAATTTTTCTAAACCGGCGAGCCAGATGCCAAAATAAGACCTCAGGGCAGGGGCAACAAACATGTCAAAGTTATCAGAAGTATTAAAGCCTACAAACGGAAAATCACAGCCAGGTCAGGTCATGGTTGTCAGGCCAAGTTTCTCTTCATTTCAGACTGAGCCAGCTGAAGAAACTGCAGTCGATGAAGTTCCCGAGCCTGTTGCAGAAGTGAAGCCGGAGCCGGTCGCAGAAGTGAAGCCGGAACCGGTAAAAGTTGTCAAGCCGGAATTAACCCTCCTGGAGAAGATCCTCAAGGTTGAAAATCTCCAGCTCATCATCGAAAAAAGGGCAAAGTTGGTGCAAACCCGCTCTGAACTTGAACGTTTCCAGATTTCATCCAACGACTTCAACTGCTCCATGCGGCTGAATGACTCAGACGGGAATGTCTTCACCACCAGCTTCACCCCTGGAGTTAAAAAGGTGATTGATTTTCTCAAGTTGTCATTCGATTCAAGCATTTCAGAAGCTGAAGAGAAGATCAACTTCTGATGATTCGGGAGTTCCACCCTCGGGGGCGGAACTCCCGTTTTTAATGATCGTAAAGACAGATACTCTGTTTTCTTACCCTTTTATTATTACAGTAGTAACATTTACTATCTTCGTTCCATGATCCACCGCAAATACAATCCCTGGCAAATCACCAATGACGGCGAACGTGAAGCTGACAGGCATTTATCCCTTCCTACAAACATGGATGGGGAGGTGGTCTATGTGCTTCACAGTTTGCGCATTTCATCCCGATATCACCGGGTTCAAATGTCGGGGGAATGTGATTTTGTGATCTTTTCAAGTCTTGGCATCATGGTGATTGAAGTTAAGGGGGGAATTATGGGACATGGAGAGCATGGTTTTTATCGATTCAGGGGTGAGGAACTCACAGAACCTGTCAAAACCCCTTCACGCAGGCCGACGAAAACGCACATGCAATCCTGAATTTTCTTCGCGACACCGGTTATAACACAACCTTCGTCGGCTCATTTGTCTGTTTCCCTGAATGTGTGTTTGATTGCGATGGCTTGGAATTCAATGACCTGTGGCGTCGTGGTCTTGAAACAGGTTTGCTTCCGATGGTGCTCGATTCGTTGCAGGAACAAATAACAGATTTTTATCAAAAACAGGACGAAAGGAATTCGGCATTTCAAATAAAATGGGAAACACTCGACGAAAACCGGATCAAACAACTTACGAAGAACCTGAAACCCCAGTTTGATCCACGTCTGTATCTTTCACAATCAAAGTTAAACCTGGGGGAATCAGAACGCAGGCTGGAAGAGGGATTGCACATTCTTCACGGATTAATTGAGAACCAGCGCATTATGGTGCAAGGTCCTCCGGGAAGCGGCAAATCAACCTATGCGCTTGACCTGATGGTGCGGTTGTGCATGTCCAAAGAAAAACGAGGGCTCTATCTGTGCTGGAACATTTTCCTGGCGGCCCGGATGCTGGACAAATTGCGGAAAACTATACGTAAAGGGTTGGTAAACTACATCTTGCATGAGCCAGATACCCTGACGTACCTTT
>DYQT01000205.1 GCA_020719165.1 Draconibacterium orientale
ATGGCCCACGAAGGGAAAGGGAATTCCGGTGCTTCAAATCAATGAAGAGGGAAGCCTGGTTACGGCCACATATCGCGATATCTACCGGATGTCGGCTCAGCCGCTAACGGTTACCCTTGGTCCGGATACAGCTGTTTTTCAAGGTACTACACTAACACTTCATGCTTCAGTTTCAGGCGGAACACCACCCTACCAGGTTTTCTGGAACACCCTCGATAGCGGGAACACCATCACGGTTACCGTTCAAAGTATTCAAACTTATACTGTTCTGGTGATGGATGCTTTGCAAAATTTAGCTACAGCACAACAGATTGTTTCAATCCGATATCCTCCGGGAATAGGAGAAGAGGCCACAGCAAATTTGCTCAATGCATATCCCAATCCAACAACCGGAATGGTGAATTTTAAACTTCCTGAGAATAATGGCCGGGTTGAAATCCGGGTGTTTAATTCTTATGGGAAAATGATCAGATCATATGAGGTTAATTCTGATTCCGGCAAGGTAACCGCCAGCCTGACCGGGCTTTGTGAAGGAATTTATTTTCTCCGGCTGATAACACAAAACAAAACATATGCCACCAAAATCCAAATCATCCACTAACCAGTCAAATCAACCCCTGCCCCTTGTCACCATTAAATCGTAAATCGTAAATCGTAAATCTTCAATCGTAAATCGTACATGTCCTTCACCGTCTACCGCTCTTCTGCAGGTTCAGGAAAAACTTTCACCCTTGTGAAGGAGTATGTGAAAATTTTGCTGGAAAGCCCTGGAGATTTCAAACATATCCTGGCTATTACATTTACCAATAAAGCGGCAAATGAAATGAAGGAGCGTGTGTTAAAAGCGCTCGATGAACTATCCAAAGGCGAGTTGTGTGACGATAAAATGATTAAAAGCACGCTGGCGCCTCTTCTAATGGCTGAAACTGGTATGAATTCGCATGAAATTTCTTCGAATGCTGCCAAAGCGCTTGAACTGATTTTACATAACTATGCTGACTTTGCGATCGGAACCATCGATAGTTTTTCTCATAAACTGATACGAACTTTTGCACACGATTTTGGATTGCCGGTTAATTTTAATGTTGAACTCGATGCCGATGAACTGCTTTCGACAGCGGTCGATCTTTTGCTCGACAGGGTAGGGGATGACCTATCGCTGACGGCACTACTGGTCAAGTTTCTCGAAACCCGGATGGATGAGGATAAAGGCTGGAATATCGACCTGATTTTGACCGGGTTTGCAAAAATATTGCTCGATGAAGAGGGACAGGTGAGGATTCACCGGCTCAAACAGTACTCCCTCGAGAATTTCAGGATCATTTCAGAAAATCTGTATGTAAAGATAAGCCAGTTTGAGAAAAACATCCGTGCCATTTCAAAAGAGGGAGCCGCGGTTTTACAATCAGGAAGGTTTTCACCTGTTGATTTTTACCAGGGAGAGCGGGGAATATGGAGCTACTTTTTAAATCTGGCCGCTGGCAGAATGGATAAGCTTGAGCCAAATTCTTACGTAATCACTACTGTTGAAGAGGATAAATGGTTTTCAGGAAAAGCTTCAGCTTTGGCGCGTGAGGAGATATCATCGGTAAAAGAAACGCTTTTATTGGTCTATGAAAAACTGCAAATAGCCATCGAACAGCAAAAGCCCGACTTCGTTCTTAGAAAACTGCTTGCAAAAACCATTTATCCGCTTGCCGTACTGAATGAGATTGAGAAAACACTCACCGAATTTAAACAACAGAACAATCTGGTTCATATTTCTGAATTTAATGGCCGGATAGCGGGCATTGTGTTGAACGAACCAATACCTTTTATTTATGAGCGGCTCGGCGAAAAGTATCATCACATTCTCATCGATGAGTTTCAGGATACCTCTGCACTGCAATGGATGAATTTCATTCCGCTTGTTGAAAATGCCCTTGCCGGAGGCTATTTTAACCTTGTTGTAGGCGATGGAAAGCAGGCAATTTACCGCTGGAGAGGCGGCGAAGTAGAGCAATTCAGTGCACTCCCGTCAATTCCGGGAAGTAGCCAGAATATGGTTATTCTGGACCGGGAGCGTGTTCTGCGACGATATTTTAAAGAAGTTACGCTGGGTCAGAACTTTAGGTCCAAATCGGAAATTGTCGATTTTAACAACCGTTTTTTCAGAACGGTTGCAAACCGGGTATTGACCTCAGGAAAAGAGAAGATATTTGAAGGGCTGGAACAGCAATTTGATTCAAGGGCAAAAGGAGGATACATTGGTGTAGAATTTCTCGACCTGGAGGCGGAAGATGTTGATTATGAGACGAAAACTCTTGAGCGGATTCACAAAATCATACATGAGGTGCAACAGGATAATTATAGCCTGAGCGATATCGCAATCCTTTGCAGAAGCAATAAAAATGCCAGTGCGATTGCCCGTTTCCTGCTTGAGCATGGCGTGGATGTCGTTTCTGCTGAATCATTGCTTATTGCCAATTCACCAAAGGTACGGTTTCTGATCGCCTGGCTTAGATATCTGTTTGAACCCCGAAATGATATTGTAATCGCTGAAATCAGGCAATTTATTGAAAGATATGACACTGTTTCCGATAAGCAATGGGAGCAGGAGCGCAATGAGCTCATCATGCTGCCGGTTTATGATCTTTGCGAAACCTTGATTCGCTGTTATCAGCTCAATGCCGAACCAGATCCATATGTGCATTTTTTTCTTGATGCCGTTTTAAAGTTTACGGTGAAGGTTTCAACAAGCTCTCTGGAATTTCTTGAATGGTGGGAAAAAAACAAAATTAAATTATCCATCATCGTTCCCGAAGAGATGAACGCGGTAAAAGTGATGACGATTCATAAATCCAAAGGGCTGGAGTTTCCAGTGGTTATTATTCCATTTGCAAAGGAGTCGCGGAAAAATACAAAAATATACCAATGGGTTGATTTGCAACCTGAAGTGGCTTTGGGATTGGAAACCGCAATTCTTCGAAGCGACAAGGAGATGGAGTCGACGGTTTATAAACCGCTGTTTGTTGAAGAACGGCAAAAATCGATGCTCGACCTGGTGAACCTGCTTTATGTTTCCATGACGAGGCCTGAGGAGAGGCTTTATATCCTGACTGAGAGTCCTCCGAAAAATCAGGAAGAGATATCCTCCCTGCCAGGATTCTTTCAGCTATTTCTTCAACAGGAGGGGATTTGGGAGGAGGGTCGATCGGTGTACTCATTTGGCACAGTGACCAGCCATCAGCGAAAGAGCGGAAAGAGAAACTCAAACACCATCATCCAGCGCCCTGTCATCACCGCTGATTGGCGTAACAAGATTGAAATCAGGATGCAGGCACCCCAACGGTGGGACATGGAGCAACCGGTTCAGAAATCGCAATGGGGGGGACGGATTCACACCCTGCTTTCGTGGATTGTAAGAAGCGGCGATCTGAAAGCAGCTGTTGAAAAAGGTTCTTTGGCCGGCCTGATCGAAAATACTGAATGCGAAAAGATAGAGCGGATTTTAACTTCTGTAATTACTGACCCGGGACTTTCGCGACTATTCAGCGATCAGGTTAGGGTGAAAACTGAAGCGGAGATTCTATTGCCACAAGGGTCGTTTTACCGTCCCGACAGGGTTACCTTTGACGACAACCATGTAACAATTCTCGACTATAAAACCGGTCTGCCCAATCTGAAACATGCTGAACAGCTTAAAAAATACGCAGGCTATATCGAAGAGATGGGCCATGAAAATGTTAAGAGGATATTGGTTTACCTTAATCCGGAAGTGAAAGTGGTGGAGGTGTAATTCAATGAACCTCTAATTTAAAATGAATGAGATGACACACATCGAACAGGGTTTAATTCATCTGTACACATCTTTAAAGGGCGCAGCGCCCCTGTCAATTTCGAAATTGCCCTCTTCCGGCTCTTACCGGTCTTATTACAGAATTCATGGTTCGGCTGAAACGGTCATTGGGGCTCACAATGAAGATTCCCTTGAAAACGAAGCCTTTATCTCCTTTACGAATCATTTTCGCAGAGAGGGCCTTCCTGTTCCCGAAATACTGGCCAGCGATCCTGCGAACCGCATCTATCTGCTTACCGATCTGGGCGACACCACTCTTTACCAGTTTCTTACCGAAAACAGAATTTCCGGGCCTGCTGATCGTAAAAGTTCCCGGCAGCATGAACTGCACACTCCTTTTCCCGAACCGGTTTTGGAGGTTTACAAAAAGGCTTTGGGATGGCTGATTGAGTTTCAGGTCAAAGCGGGAAAAGGATTAGATTATGCTATGTGCCATCCGCGTGCTGCATTCGACAGACAATCAATGATGTGGGATCTGAACTACTTCAAATATTATTTTTTGAAACTTGCGCAGATCCCATTTGAAGAGCAGGCTTTGGAAGATGATTTTAACAGCTTGTGCGATTTTTTGCTCGAGGCCGATGCTGATTTCTTTTTGTACCGTGATTTCCAGTCGCGCAACATTATGCTTGTCGGCGGCGAACCGTGGTTTATCGATTATCAGGGTGGCCGGAAAGGAGCTTTGCAATATGATGTTGCTTCCCTGCTTTACGACGGGAAGGCAGATCTGCCACAGGAGGTAAGGGACGAGTTGCTGCAGTTCTATATGAATAGGCTTCTTGAACTTTATCCGGTAGATGCTGATCTGTTTCTCCGTCAGTTTGATGCGTTTACATTGATTCGCATTCTCCAGGCACTGGGTGCCTATGGGTTCAGGGGATATTACGAGAAAAAAGCCCATTTCCTGCAAAGTATCCCTTTTGCTTTGAAGAATCTCCAATTCCTTCGCAAAGAAAAACGCATTGATTTTGGATTGAAAACACTCATGTCGGTGATCGATCTGATGGTTGAAAATGAGATATTATTTGATAAACCTCTTGTTAAGATTGATGGTGATAATTTATTTGAAACCAGAATTATAAAAGATGTTATCGAACCTGATTGTTCACCCGATAAGCTCACGATAGCCATTCATAGTTTCTCTTATAAAAAGTCAATTCCCACAGATGATTCAGGCAATGGGGGAGGTTTTGTTTTCGATTGCCGGGCGCTGCCAAACCCCGGAAGATTTGATGAATTTAAACAGCTCAACGGCAAAGATCAAACTGTTATCGACTATCTGACCCGGGAGAAGGCTGTCGGTGAATTTCTTCATCATGCATTCGCCTTGGTTGATCAAAGTGTGCAAACCTATCTGGCCCGTGATTTTCATCACCTGATGGTTTCATTCGGGTGCACAGGGGGTCAGCACCGATCCGTCTTCTGCGCACAATCACTCGCTCAATATCTGAAAACCAAATACAGAATTACCATCATCCTGACCCACCTTGAAAACCCCCAACTTAACACTTAACACTTAACACTATATTTTCCGATGAAAGCCATGATCCTTGCGGCAGGCCTGGGCACACGTCTGAAGCCATTCACGAATTTGCATCCCAAGGCGCTTTATGTTGTTGGTGGAAAAACATTGCTTGAACATGCCGTACTTCATCTGAAAACGGCAGGCGTTGACGAGATAATCGTGAACGTCCATCATTTTGCAGAACAGATTGTTGACTTTATTCATTTGAACCAGGAATTTGGGTTGAAAATGTCGATTTCTGATGAAACAGGAGAACTTTTAGAAACCGGCGGAGGATTAAAAAAAGCAGCCTGGTTTTTTGAAGATTGCGACAGTGCAATCATCAGAAATGTTGATATCCTTTCAGACCTTGATTTGCGAAAAATGACAAATTGTCACCGTGATTCCGCGTCCTTGGTCACTTTGGCAGTGCGCGATCGCCCTACATCCCGATACTTTCTCTTCAACGATCGCATGGAGCTGTGCGGCTGGGAAAACCGGGGAACCGGCGAGCTTCGTTTTTCACAGAATACATTGTCCTACAAACCATTTGCGTTCAGCGGAATGCAGATTATCGACACGAAAATATTTGCCATGATGATCGAAGAAGGTAATTTCTCGCTCACTGATCTCTATCTGCGGTTGGCCCGAACACAAAAAATTAAAGGCTACATGGAAGAGGGGATTGTTTGGAAAGATGTAGGACGACTTACCCCGAACTCAGCATGTTTTTAATCGATCAGCCAATGAAAAAAATATTCCCTACTTTTGTTAAAACGACAACCCTTGCCCATGCTCCCATTCCTCCAAAAAACCGCTCAACACATCGTTTCTGCCTTTAACGATGACCTGGCGGAGATTTGCATTGTTCTTCCCAATCGCCGTGGCGGTCTATTTCTCCGGAAATACCTGGCTGCTGAGTTAGGAAAAGTTGCATGGGCGCCAGCCATTTTTTCCATCGAGGATTT
>DYQT01000456.1 GCA_020719165.1 Draconibacterium orientale
TACAGTCATCTTCGTCCAGCACAATCATACCGCCTGATCCCATCATGGAACCTGCAGCTGTAAGTGAATCGAAATCGATTTGAATATCAAGATGCTTTTCTGTTAAGCATCCTCCTGAAGGTCCGCCAGTTTGAACTGCTTTAAATTTTTTGCCGTCTTTAATGCCGCCGCCGATTTCAAAAATAATATCGCGAAGTGTTGTTCCCATCGGAACTTCGATAAGTCCTACATTATTGATTTTCCCGGCAAGGGCGAAAACCTTTGTACCCTTTGATTTTTCACTGCCGATGGAAGCAAACCAGTCGGCTCCTTTATTGATAATTACCGGTACATTAGCAAATGTTTCAACATTATTAACGTTGGTTGGCTTTTCAAGATACCCTGAAACACTAGGAAACGGAGGCTTTATAGTTGGTTCGCCACGTAAGCCTTCCATAGAGTGGATAAGGGCTGTTTCCTCACCGCAAACAAAAGCTCCGGCTCCGTAACGGATATCAATCTCAAAACCGAAGTCAGTTCCGAAAATATTTTCCCCCAATAAACCAAATTCTACCGCTTGTTTCATGGCGATTTTCAGCCTTTCAACAGCGAGTGGATATTCAGCGCGGATATATACAATCCCTTTTGATGCACCAATGCAATATCCGCAAATGGCCATGGCTTCAATAACGGAATGCGGGTCACCTTCGAGGATGGACCGATCCATAAATGCGCCCGGGTCACCTTCGTCAGCATTACAAACCACGTATTTCTGATCCGACTGGCTCTTGCTGGTAATTTCCCATTTGAGTCCCGTTGGGAAACCGCCGCCTCCGCGTCCGCGAAGACCACTCTTTTTCATTTCTTCAATTACCTGGGCGGGAGTCATTTCGGTAAGACATTTTGCCAGCGCAGCATATCCATCGCGCGAAATGTACTCTTCAATATTTTCAGGATCGATAAATCCGCAGTTTCGCAAAGCTAAGCGCAGCTGTTTGCGATAAAAACCCATATGTTTCGAATCGGAAACATGTTGTTCTGTTTCAGGATTAATATACAAAAGGCGATGAACTTTTCGGCCTTTAATAACATGTTCCTCTATAATTTTGATAGCGTCATCGGGCTTAACCTGGGTGTAAAACGTATTGTCGGGCATTACTTTTACGATGGGTCCTTTTTCGCAGAAACCGAAACAACCGGTAGTTATAACCTGAACATCGTTTTCAAGACCTTTTTCAATTACTGCATTCTTGAGGTTGTGAAAGAGCTGTTCGCTTTCCGAAGCTCTACATCCGGTTCCACCGCACACCAGCAGGTGCATTTTGTATTGTGTCATAATGATTTCCTCCAGGATTT
>DYQT01000206.1 GCA_020719165.1 Draconibacterium orientale
TGTCAAAGAACGTTTTTTATCCTATTTTTGTTAACTAAACGACATTGAATTACGAATTACGAATTACGAATTACGAATTACGAATTTAGAATTACGAATTTAGAAGGAAAATACCTATTCCGAAAATCAGCATAAGGATCAATTTACCATCAACTAAATCAGCACATAATCGTAAATCGTAAATCCCCAATCGTACATTCCAAATCCCCAATCGTAAATCAAAATACCGGCTTTACCTTTGAAACCGTATTTTTTACCGGTGCCAGGTTATGCAAATACTTGTACATGGCAACTAAATCAATAGTGTCCATCCCGGCGTACATGGTCCAGGGCATAATCGTCTGCATTTCTCCTTTTTTCAGCAGCGGGGGATTGAAGGTAGCCAGATCGTAGGATTTAAAGCGGAAAATAAATGCCTCCTTCGTCCAATTGCCAATGCCTGATTCCTCATCGGGGGTGAGGTTGGAGGAGATAAGCAAACTACCATCCGGCATTTGGAATTCACGTCCGCCGCTAAAAGCCAGCACTTTAACAATTTGGCCATGTTCTGCAGGGGTATGGCATTCCACACATCCCGATGCCCTCGCCAGGTACTCCCCGTACCCAAGGGTGTCGGTGGTTGCAGGCCTTACCTGGGGATTGGCTTTTGCCGGTATCAAGTGCAATACGACATTCATCGGAAAAGTGGGATTTGACCGGGCAGGTGTATTTTCTATGGAGGGAAGGCTGCGAATGTAGGTAATTACACTGAAAATATCTTCAGTGTTTAATGTGCCGTAAGAAGGATAGGGCATGATGGGGAACAGCGGATGACCATCTTTGCTCACTCCGCTGGTTAGAGCCCGGTAGATTTCTGCATCAGTCCAATCCTTCAGATGAAAGGGAGTGATGTTCGGCGATTGGTAACTTCCGGGGAATCCCATTTTCTGGTCGAAAATCTCTCCTCCTTTTCCTTCCGTGCCAGGCACCATCGGACCGGAAAACTTACTCCAGTCACGTGTGGAGTGGCAATCGATGCAAACCATCACATGGTTGGCCAGATATTTCCCGCGTTCGATCCTTTCGGGAGTTGATTCTGCCTTGAGATCCGCTCTGACCGTAATATCAGGAAGGAACCAAATGATGTAAAAAATCACGCACAAAACAAGGAGTAACAGAAAAGCAAATACTCCACCAAGGATCATGGGCCATTTTTTCTTTTTCATGGTTCAACAATTAACATAAATGAAACACAATACGGTGACAAACTTCAGATCGAAAAATGAATGTTGATTAGAGTCCCAATCACTGAAGTGTCAATTTCAGTTCAAACTTACAAAATATGTCAATGTCGTACAATTTTAATCCACTAAACTTTTCAGCGGAGATTATATTTTTTCATAATTTCATCGCGTTGAGAAAAGGAGTCGGGGGGGGAAAATAAGGCCAAATTTTTCATTCAGGAGGTTGATCTCTTTTCTCTTCGCCTCCGATCCTTCAGGAAATCCATTTTCTGCAGTAAGTTCGTGGAAAATGCGCTCAAGATATTCTTCAAATGGTTGATTGAAATACATATCAAAAAACCGAAGAGGTTGGTCCGACGCATTCCAGAATGTATGTTTGATCAGGCGCGGACGAAAATGCCATCCCCCCGCCTTCACTTCAACAATGTCGTCGCCGATGAGTATGCTGGCTTTGCCATCCGCAACATACATCAGCTCATCCAGTTCTTTGTGAAAGTGCGGTGGCGGACCCATCATTTTTGGCGCAACAGCGCATTCAACGTTCGAATAGGTCCCATTGGTCATTGATGAACGGATCAAAGTCCTGATTTCCATTCCACCCATATTCCCCAAAGGTGCCTGTGCCGGGATAAGAAAAGGTTTTAAGGGGACTTCAGAAGGTGTTACTTCACCTCCGCCTAAGGCAGTTTGTGATAAAACTCCCGCAGCGGATAATATGATCGATTTTAAAATAAACTCTCGTCTTTCCATACAAATAATTTTTTGTCTGTATTATTTACAAAAACTCCTCGCAAAGCCGCAAAGCCGCAAAAAAACTGTAGTTCAATGAAAAGTATTGGAAAACAAAATTTCTTTTATAAAATGTTTCATGCAACTAAAGTATTTCATTTCAAAACTTTGCGTCTCTGCGACTTTGCGAGATGAATTATTCAGGTTAGTAATTGTCTTGTGTATAACAACCAGCAGACAAGGAAGTATATCTAGCCCCGTTCAAATGGGCAAAAGCAATACCTGATCGCTGGCCGGAATGAAGAACCAAAAATAGTAAATTAAAATGATTCTAAATAAGAAGATGAGAAATTTATTCTGTTTCAGTGCTTGCCGCTAATTCGCTACTTTTGCAGTAAAGCTTCAGCATGAATCAATCATTCAATGTCTCTGTTATTGGGGCGATGGAGCACAACCTCAGGTCGGTTACTCTCGAATTCCCTAAGAACAAGCTGATCATTGTCACCGGCGTTTCCGGCTCAGGGAAATCATCTCTGATTTTTGACGTGCTTTACCGCGAAGCCGAAAGTCGTTACCTGGGCTCGTTTTCTTCCTTTGCCCGTCAGTTCATGGGCAAACTGAAAAAGCCGGATGTGGAAAAAATTGAGGGACTCTCTCCCGCCATTGCCCTTGATCAAAAATCGGTCGTCTCCAATTCCCGCTCTACAGTTGGTACCATTACCGGCATTTATGATGCACTGAGGCTTCTCTATGCCCGCGTTGGTCATCCTGCAGAGGAGGGTGAATTGTTCCCCGTCAGCCGCAGTTTGTTTTCATTCAACTCCCCCGAAGGAGCTTGTCCTGCCTGCAAGGGACTTGGGGTAGAAGACTTTCTCGACCCGGAACTGCTTATTGCTGACGAAAATCGCACCCTGCGTGAAGGGGCTCTGGTGATCACCGCACCAAATGGCTATATCATTTATTCACAGGTTACCCTGGATGTTCTTGACCAGGTGTGCCGGTCGGAAGGTTTTCACATCGACATTCCCTGGAAAGAGCTCACGCCGGAGCAAAAGCATATTGTACTTTACGGCAGCGATAAAATCGAAATCCCCTTTGGCAAGCATCCGCTTGAATCGCGGATGAAATGGAGCGGAATTACGGCAAAGCCTCGCGAATTGGGCTTCTACAAAGGTATTCTTCCGGTGATGGAGACAATTTTGCAACGCGACCGGAATAAAAATATCCTGCGGTTTGTCCGAAGCGGGAGGTGCCGGATTTGTAACGGCCAGCGGTTAAATGAGAGGGCGCTTTCGGTGAAAATCGGCGGATACAGCATTGCCGGTTTGGCTGCTTTGCAGCTTGATTCGATGCAGCAGGTCATTGGTAATTTTAAATTTTCAAATAGGGAACAGGCGATTGCCGCACCCATTATCGGCAATATATCAAAGCAGGTTGATTTGTTGAAGCGACTCGGTCTGTCCTATCTTTCAACCGGGCGCGAATCAACCACGCTGTCGGGAGGAGAGTCACAGCGGTTGCGACTGGCCACACTGGCCGGAATAGGGCTAAGCGGCATGATCTGTATTTTCGATGAGCCCTCTGTCGGGCTGCATCCGCATGATGTGGGGCAGATGATCGGGATTTTGAAGGAGATCCGGGATCAGGGAAACACGGTGATCGTGGTGGAACATGAGGAAGAGTTTATTCGCCAGGCCGACTGGCTGATTGATATAGGTCCCGGCCCCGGCATTCACGGAGGTGAAGTGATGTTCAACGGCCCCCCGGCAGAAGCCCTGAATTTGCCGCAGGCGGAACTCCTCAGGAGCCGGACGCTGTCATTTTTTCATGGATTTGAGCAGATCCCAATTCCTGCTCAAACCAGGCCGGGTTCCGGATTTATCAGCATAGAGGGGGCTGCCGCCCATAATCTGAAAGAAATTGATGTTAAATTTCTGCTTCAGGCGCTCAATGTGGTGACGGGTGTATCCGGTGCGGGCAAATCGACGCTGACCAATTACATCCTGGGAGCCTTTCTGAAAAAAAACCTGCATCACACCAACGAAGAGGTGGGCAAATACAGGGAGATCAAAGGATGGGAAGTTATTGGGAAACTGATTTCGATCGACCAGTCGCCCATTGGGAGAACCCCTCGAAGCAATCCGGCCACCTATACCGGTTTGTTTGATCTCATTCGTGATTTGTTTGCAATGCAACCGGAGTCAGTCGTTCGCGGATATGATAAGGGACGGTTTTCATTTAATACTGCGGGTGGCCGCTGTGAGGCTTGTGAAGGTGCAGGTTATCAGCAGGTTGGAATGCATTTCATGGGGAATGTGGAGGTGTTATGTGAGGCATGCGAAGGAAGACGGTTTGATGAAAATACCCTCGGGATAACTTTTCGGGGTAAAAACATTTCTGAAATTCTGGAGATGACGGTTTCTGACGCGGTCTCTTTTTTTTCAGATGAACCAAAAATCTTGAGGTATCTTGATACGCTCGACGGCCTTGGACTTGGCTACCTCAGCCTGGGGCAACGATCTTCAACACTCAGTGGCGGTGAGGCACAACGCATCAAATTGGCCACAGAACTGGTAAAGCCTCCTGCCGCGCATACGCTTTACATCATGGACGAACCCACAACCGGTTTGCATCAGGCCGACACAGGTATATTGTTATCGGCGCTTGACCGACTGATCGCGCAGGGGCATACCGTCATCCTGATCGAACATCACCTGGGAATTATTGCGGCAGCTGATCACCTGGTTGACCTTGGGCCGGGAAGCGGACGGGAGGGAGGAAGTTTGCTTTTCTCAGGGACCCCGGAGGAATTCGAAAACTGTGAGTTTTCGCTTACGGCAAAGGCGCTGAAAGAATATCGAATATCGAATGCCGAATGTCGAAAGTCGAAATTTTTTTCTGATGAAAATTATGACAGTTTAATAGTTTTGCCGACAGGCAATTCATTCGATATTCATAATTCAACATTCGATATTCGAAATTCAATAAATCTTACCGGTGTTTCAACCCACAATCTCAAAAACATTTCGGTTCAGATTCCACTCAACCAGATAACGGTTATCACGGGGGTTTCAGGCAGTGGTAAGTCGTCGCTTGCCTTTGATACGATTTTTGCAGAAGGACAGAATCGCTTTTTAGAGAGTTTTTCTCCTTATGTGCGTGCCCGCATCGGCGTAAAGGAGCATGCTGATTTTGAAGAAATTTCGGGGTTGACACCAACTTTTGCTGTTGACCAATCGGGATCAGGCAGGAATCCCCGATCAACCGTAGGTACCATGACCGGCATTTATGATCATTACCGGTTGTTGTTTTCGAGAATTGGCTCGGTGCAAAATGAAATCCGAAATCCGAAATCCGAAATCCGAGATCCCTCTTCCAGTCTTTTCTCTTTCAACCATCAGCACGGGGCATGCGCTTCATGCGATGGGCTGGGGTATCAAACGGTGTGTGATCCGGCGAAACTGATTACCAGTCCGGGCAAGTCGTTGCTGGCCGGTGCGCTGGATGGCACCAAAACCGGAAAATTCTATGGTGATCCGCATGGGCAGTATATGGCAACCCTGAAGGCTGTTGGGCAAAAGTATGATATTGATTTTTCGCTGCCATGGGAGCGTGTTTCAAACGCAGGTAAAAGGCTGGCATTGGATGGGACCGGCGAAGAGCAGCATGAAGTCAACTGGCAGTTCATAAGGGATAACCGAACCGGTGAGCACCACTTTACCGGGCCATGGATAGGATTGGTAAACCTGGTCGCGGAAGAGTATCACCGCAAACATGACGACCACCGTGGTGAGGGCATGATGGCGCTCATGAAATCGGTGGTATGTGCCGCTTGTCTTGGTTCACGGTTGCAACCGGATGCGTTGGCGTATCACATCCTTGGAAAAAACATCGCCGAAATATCGGCACAGCCTGTTTCGGAAGCGATCCTGTTTTTCAGGTCGCTCCGGCTTCATGAGTCCGATTCTGTGGATAGGGAAGCGGCCAATCCGCTGCTTGGAGAAATTTTGCGAAAACTTGCGTTTTTATCGGGTCTTGGTTTATCATATCTGAGCATCGACCGCATGTCGTCGACTCTGTCGGGAGGTGAGGCACAGCGCATCCGGCTGGCCGGGCAACTTGGCTCCGGTCTCACCGGCATCACCTATGTACTTGATGAGCCTACCCTTGGGCTCCACCCCAGTGACACCGGGAAACTGATGAAACTTATCCGTTCGCTGCAGGAAGCCGGCAATACGGTGGTGATAGTGGAACATGACCGTGATGTGATGCTTGCAGCGGATTACATGATAGACATTGGCCCCGGTGCCGGGAAAAATGGCGGGAGGG
>DYQT01000457.1 GCA_020719165.1 Draconibacterium orientale
ATAAGGATAGATTGTGAGAGCGAAGCGAACCACAATCTTATCCGTTTGGTTGGACGAGCCCGACACATTATACAAGAAAATATCTTTTTTGGGGATTGGTTTGCAAGAGAAGCTTTAACGCGATGCGCTTTTTTCAGGGCGTGGGGGTGCTTCAGCATTTAGAATGCTTATTAAGAACTTGAATTATTTCATATAAATTTAAGCCTCCTGATTGAAGTTACTGCTGGCCCTTGCCATGAAGAGAAGTTACCCTGGTTCCAGTGCAATATAGCGAAAACCAAGAATTACCATCGGCGTTTTACAGCATGGGCACTTAAAAACAGGTCTTGGCCGCTCTTTGATAACTTTGAGAAAAACCCGCAAAATCAATTGCACAACAATCAGCAGTTTCTTTGCGTTGCTATGGAGAAACCCATAGTCCCTGACCCTGCGAAATCCCTTTGGAAGGACATGCTGCAGGATGAGAAACAGAAAATCTTCTCCTTGGAGGGTGCGGTATCGCGTTTTGCCGGTTTTGCTGTCAGTGTATTGAAAGGTGATTTGGCCGTTCTGATTTGAAGTGATATTTTTTTCACTGATAACCCCACGGTATAAATATCGGGATAAGTATTTCAGGGCGCTTATTCCTTTTCCGACATGGGTGCTGTCAACGACCCATTCTTCGGGAATGTTTCCGGGAATGGGAAGATTCGCTTCATTTAAATCCGCCAGAAATCTGGCCCGGAAAACTTTAGCCATCGCCTTGATGTTGAACAGATATTTGCTTTTTTTCTTTTTCCACTGGCGCCTTTTTTTATCAATACCTCCGCCGGGTACCACTGTGTGAATATGCGGATGGTAGTCCAGTTTCCTGCTGTTGGTATGCAATACCATGGTCATGCCGATTTCCGCTCCGAGGTTTTTGGGATTCAACCCAAAATCTTTAAGCGTGCTGGCGGCGCAGGAAAACAAAATAGAATACACGGTTTTCTGATGATTCCAGGCCAATGACCTTAATTCACAGGGCAGTGTAAACGTCACCATAAAATATGGAACCGGCAACAGCTTGGCCTCCTGTCGGTCAATCCACTGGCTGACTTCATGGTTTTGACATTGCGGACAACTGCGGTGCCCGCAGGACAGGGGTCGCCATTCTGCATGACGACAACCGGGACAATACACATAAAGTTCACCGCAATCCTTTGTGCGGCAACTGGCCATGGCATCAAGAGCCTTGAGATGACCGGGTAATGCAATCTGTTCATACTTGGCTGTAAAAGCAGGATAATATTCTTGAATAATAGGGGCAATGTTCATGATCACACCTTCTTCAGATCGACATGAAGGC
>DYQT01000207.1 GCA_020719165.1 Draconibacterium orientale
AATTAGTCCCGATAACAAAGCAGAATAACTACTTTATTTCATTACAGCTCCTTACCTCTGCTGATCCAAAAAAATAGAGGTTACGTATCAGGGAGTTTGTGTGCTGAAAATAGGCAAATCTGCGATCAGTCATTCCGCTGTTCATTTGCTGAATAAAAGCCACCGTTGTTTGCATGCTCCCGTTTTTTGCAACAAGATCATGACCCAGATAACCGCCAAACTGAAACAGACTTGCATTGAAACTATAATTTTGATAATCAGGTCTGGTCCCGCCTATAAGTCCCACCGTGAATTTCCCTGCTCTGAATTCATATTGCAATCCGTCGATTGCCCCGACATTGGAAATTCTCGGGTTTATTTTTCTGCCCAACCAGATGGTGTTGTGCTTGTTAACAGCATAATTAAATGCCAGACTGTAAATCCTCAGTCCATTGAAAATATCATCCTGAATGGTGCTCCATTCGCCCAATTTGTGTGCGAAGGAAATATAGGTTTCAGCCGAAATTTTCGAATTTCCGATGTTTTGCATCACCATGGCAAATGTGTATTTCATTCTTTCGGAATTGGCTGAAACATTCGAAAAATTCAAATAAGAGGCGACCGAAAGATTGCCGGTAATGATTTGTGTCCGTTTTTTTTGTGATTCCTTTTTTGTAACCAATGAATCCTTACCCTGAACAATGCCGGTTTGTCCGGAGGCTGCACTGGTATCTGCGGTAATTTTGGGTGTTAGCTGTTTTTGCCTTGAAAATACGGCATCGCCAACCGACAATTTTTGACTGGAAATCGGAATACAAACACATGAAATGGACGAAATGTCTTTCACGGTCACCATCGGAATCAGAACGCCATTTTTATCGGCAAAAAGTGTATCACCGGATAGGATGTTTTCGGTTGACTGAAATTTAACATATATGTTTTGTGTGGTCACATAAGATACCTTTCCTTCTGTATTAGTGCTCTGGTTCTGTCCGTTGAGTGCAGACCAGCAGAGAAATATTAGCAGTGTCAGAAACAATTTTTTCATGATAGTATCTTATTCTTTGCGATCAATTCTGTTCATCATTTTGTCTCCTGATCCGGTTGGGTGGCAGTTATAACAGGCAGAGCTGGTATAGGAATATCCTGTGATGCCCTGATGTTCATTATTCATGCTTGATTGAGGATGGCATGATGTTGTACATGTAAATACTGCATAATTGGTGGAATTGGGGTGGCAATCGGTGCATGCATTCCATTCATTTTTATGTTTTCCGGAATAAATCGGGAAATATTGGCTGTCGTGGTTCCAGTTGGCTGGCGACCAGGCAGTTTGTGTATGGCAATCGGTGCAGGTAATCGGAAATTGGGAAGCCGAATGCGGCGGGTTTGTTGTTTGGTTGTAGTTTGCCTGATGGCAACCGACACAGGTATTCGGGGTGGTGACATAATTTCCGTTGTGGCAATCGACACAATTGTTGGCGATGGCCACATGCGCCCCTGCCAGCAGGTAATAATTGTTGTGGATTGCGAAGGTAGCGGGAACCCAGTTCGGGTTTGTGGTGTGGCATGTACTGCAATCCGTTGGAATATTAATGGCAGCATGATTTGGATTGGTAGAGGCGTTATAGTTCGGCATGTGGCAGCCTGCGCAAGTATTGGGTGTGTTTACATAACTGCCCTGATGACATGAAAAACAGTTGTTGGATATGGTCGCATGGGCCCCGGTAAGCGGAAAGAAGTCATGATTGATTCCGGCACCTGACCAGGAATTGGCGGTCATGTTATGGCATTCAACGCAGTTGGTCGAATAACCCCCTGCAGAGTGGTTCGGATTGGTAGTTGCATCATAATCCTTTTGATGACAATCAATACAATTGACTCCAAGAGGACCGAAATTCAGAAGTGAAGGTGAGGCATTTGTGTGACAGTCAAAACAATCGGCGGCCATATGTCTCCCAACAAGCGGAAACCGGCTTTTCTGGTGAATTTCGGTGATATTGTTCACCACCCATGTGTTCGGAGTATGGCACCTTGCACAGTCATCCCCGACTGTTTGGTTGTGCATGTCGGTGTGGCAGGAGACGCATTCAGATTCTGCCTTTGAAAACTCAAGTGATTTGTGACAAAGCTTGCAATTTACCGACTGGTGCTGCCCGAGTAAAGCAAATTTAGTGGTGTTGTGATTGAACGACAGGTTTTTTATATCTATTGTCCATCCGCTGGTGCTGTGGCAATCCATGCAGTTTACCTCAAATCCGACACCATGCGGGGATGATTGAGAAAACAGACTCACTGAAAATACCAACGACAGAATTAATGATGACAGTTTTCGCATTTGAAGTCTTTTATTTTATACAGTATAAAAGCAATTTCATTTTCCTGTTTGATTTTGTGGCAATTGACACAGGCTACATTCTTGTGTTTTCCATCTAAAGGAAACAACGTTTTGCTATGATCAAATTTTGAAGCAGGCTTGAATAGCTGGATATCATGACATCTGCTGCAATCGGTGGCCCCATTGCTCTCAAACTGCCTGTGATGAATGTCCTTGTGGCAGGCTTCGCAAGTGGTTGGAAGTCCTTTGAATTGTTGCAACAAGGCACCATTCTCCTTTTTGAAATGACAATCACGGCATGTTCCTTTTGCATGAGCTCCGGACAGTTCAAAATTGGTTTTTTTGTGATCGAAGGATATCGAATTCCATTTGTTCTCATTGTGGCAACTTTCGCAATCTGCGTTGGGATAAAATTTTTCGCTGATAAAGGTTTGATGAATATCCTTGTGACAATCGCTGCATCGCTTTCCAATGTTTTTGAAGTGCCAGGCGGTATCGGATTTGGCAGTCTCCTTTTTATGACAGGCAAAACAAGGCGTGGCAAGATGTGCTCCCTTCAATTGAAATGCACCGGCATTATGTTGTTCAATCGAAAAATTGAATTCCTGAAATCCATTTACAGTGTGGCATTGGGAACAATCAGGCGATATGCCCTGCTTTGCAAATTCGGTTTTATGATAGTCGGCATGGCAATCGGTGCAGCGGGTATGCTTCAATACATTTGTGAATTTGGTTTTATGGCACGACTTGCAATCAACTTTTTGATGTTTTCCTTCCAGTTTGAAATTCGTTTTATTGTGATCGAAGCCCTGAACACCTTTAATGATAACACTGAATGACTCACCATTATGACATTGCGTGCGGTTTTGTCCGAATTTGTTGTTGTGAACATCCGTGTGGCATGGAGTGCAATTATCGAACTTTAATCCTTTAAATTCCTGGTATTTCTGACCGTTTTTTGTTGTGGATTTGTGGCATTGAATGCATGTTACCGCTTTGTGTCTTCCGGTTAATTGAAATTTTGCCCTGGCATGATCAAATTTTTTAGCTGGTTTGAATGCTTCAAAATCATGACATTCCGTACAAGTGGCCGATAGTGTTTGTTGATGATAATCTGTATGGCATGGCAAGCAGGCAGGATTAAGGCCAAGGTAGGTAAACTTTTTCTTCTTAATTTTTTGATCGGCAATGTGGTCAGGTTTATGACAATCGATACACAGTTTTTTAGCATGTGCTCCGGTTAAACTAAACCCGGTTAAATTATGATTGAACTTTTCCTTGGTGAACCTGATGATTTGAAAATTCAGACCATGGTGGTCACTGTGACAGGTAACACATTCTTTACCTTTTATCTCGATGGAAGCATGATATCCTTTTTTTGCTTCAATCCTGGTTTTCAGTTCTGTGTGACATTCGAGGCATTTCTGATTGGAAACATTTTTGCCTAAAACATGACACTTGGTGCAGTTTGAAATTCCCTCAAGGTGTGTGTGAACCTTGGATAACTCGCCCGGCGATATTTGTGCAAATACATGATTCCCAAAGATGAGTCCCGATAAAACGAAAAACACAATATATCCTGATGGCATCTTCATAATCGGTTATGCTATGATTGTTTTTTAGCAGATTTTTCAGGAGTGTTTTAAAACGGCTTCTCCGAATTTTTTTGTAATGGTGATCCCGATTTTTTGCAGAAATTGGATAGGAAGTTCTCCGCCGGCAAAAATATAAATCAGGTCATTCTCAATTTTCAACTCCATGGGGTCGGTACCGGATGTAACGATAACCGAATCCTTTTCAATCCTGACCGGGTTTGTCTGGTACATTACCTTTACGCTGCCGTTAAAAATGGCCTCTTTGATTTTGGTGTTGTTTTTTGGTTTTATCCTGCTGAAGGCATCACTGCGATAGGTAAGGGTGACCTTGTTTTGACCGGCCAGCAGCAAGGCAGATTCAATGGCTGAGTCACCTCCGCCCACGACCATGATATTCTTCCCCTTTATCTCTTCCGCCTCGAGGAGCCGGTAAGCGACTTTCTCCAGCGTCTCACCCGGAATGCCCAATTTTCGTGGTGTACCTCTGCGTCCGATCGATAGCAACACGGCGTTGGCAGAGAAATGTTCACCAGACAGCGTTTCAACGATGAAATGGCCGTTTTCAGGAATAATGGCCTCCACCTTCATGTTTTCCCTTATTTGGATGGCATGTTTTTTCAGAACACTCATCCAGAAATCAAGCAATTCGGTTTTACTTGTTTCAGTCAGTTTGATTTTACCGTGAAGCGGAACATCCATGGCAGAGGTCATCACAATTTTTGACCGGGGAAAGGTATAAACGGTTCCACCAAGCGTGTCCTGTTCCAGGGTGAGAAATTTAAGCTGATGTTTTTTTGCATTCAGGGATGCAGAAATGCCGGTAGGTCCTGCGCCGATGATGATCAGGTCATAGTTGGCCCGGTGATGGTTTTTTCTTGATTTTACAATATTGTTAACCGCTTGTTTGCCCTGTTCCACGGCATTTTTAATCAAACCCATGCCGCCCAGTTCACCGGCGATGAATATTCCAGGGATATTGGTCTCAAAGGTTTGACTCACATGAGGCAATTCAACCCCTCTTTTTTCGGTGCCAATGCAAAGGGTTATGGCCTCAGTGGGGCATGCATGAAAACAGGCGCCATGCCCAACGCAATGGGATGCATTGATGGTGGTTGCCTTCCCATTTCTGATTCCAAGGATATCCTGTTCGGGACAGGCGGCAATGCAAGCGCCGGTGCGTATGCAGCTGCCTTCGTCAACCACCGGATGAAGGGAGACTGGTTCGTACATTCCATCCAGTTTAGCCTGCACGATTTTCTCTTCGACCCTTTTCGACTCTCTTTTTTGCTTGCGTAAATAGATGATCACCACGATAAGGCAAAAAATGATGACCACTGAATAGGTTGCAATCTTTTCGAAAAGTAATTCCATGTTAAAAGATCCAATGAGAACCAAAAGTTATTGTTACCCCAATATGAATGATCATGATAATCAGCATCACCAGTGCGAAAGGCAGATGGGCAACATGCCAATATTTAAAAAGATTCTGCATGAGTACCAGGCTCTCGATTCTTCTGGTGAGTGAAATGTCGCTTTTTACAAGGCTCAGGACTTGGATTTGCTGCTGTTTGGAAATTTTATTTCGTTTGAGGATTGTTTTAACGTTTTGAATGGTTTCTCGGTCATCCTGGTATTTACGGAAATATCGCACGATGAAATTCGGATGATAGAGTTCGACCTTCTTTATGGCCGACTCAACAATAGCCTTGTAACTTTCTTCGTCAAGCGCATCAAGTTTTCGGATACTATCCCCGATGTTATTGTTCATATCCCTGACTTCACTTAAACTTAATTCCCGCCCTTCTATTGTACGGGGAATTTGAATATAGATAAACCTGCCGATGATTCCGCTCAGGAAAACTGCAACCATGCTCCAGAAGCTGATGGCTACCACTCCACCGAATTTGAATGAGGTGTGAAACAGCACCAGGATTGGCCCCAGTGTGCAAAGAAAAATATGAAACTCAAGCCAGTGTTTCAAAACACCAAGGTGAATAAAAATCCTGAACCGTTTTCTTACCATATAAAATGACACCCCGATGATCATCAGCAACGATCCGATAATGCCCAAACCATGTCCCACGATACCGCTTGGTTTAAAAAGTAAATGGTCAGCATGGAAAAACCTCTCTTCGATTTCAAGCTTGTAATAAGAAAATCCAAGGTATGATATCGTTATAAATGCCAACAGAACAATGATGGATAAGACGAAAATATATAAAAAATGAGCGTTTTTTGACATTGCTTCAGGAGGTCGAAGGTTATATAGTGTCTGCAAGAAATCCTCAAACTTTCAGTAAATCAGCGACTTATTG
>DYQT01000208.1 GCA_020719165.1 Draconibacterium orientale
CCGTACCACGGCCTGTGATTGAGAATACATCCTCTACCGGCATCAGGAATGGTTTGTCAACATCGCGGGTTGGCAGTGGGATCCAGGTATCAACTGCATCCATCAGTTCCATAATTTTTTCGACCCATTTAGGTTCTTTGTTCAAGCCACCAAGTGCAGAACCCTGAATAACCGGAGTCGCAGCACCATCAAAACCATAGAAGGTAAGGAGATCACGGATTTCCATTTCAACGATCTCAAGAATTTCGGGATCGTCAACACTGTCGCATTTGTTCATAAATACAACAAGCTTGGGAACACCAACTTGGCGGGCAAGGAGGATGTGCTCACGGGTTTGGGGCATTGGTCCATCAGTTGCAGCGACGACGATAATAGCACCATCCATCTGAGCTGCACCGGTTACCATATTCTTAATATAGTCAGCGTGTCCGGGACAGTCAACGTGTGCGTAGTGACGATTCGCAGTTTGATATTCAATATGAGCGGTGTTGATCGTGATCCCGCGTGCTTTTTCTTCGGGAGCGTTATCGATCGAATCAAACGACCTGAACTCGGATAAACCTTTATCTGCCAGAACAAGGGTAATGGCAGCGGTTAATGTAGTTTTGCCATGATCAATGTGTCCAATGGTACCAACATTGACATGCGGTTTGGAGCGTGAAAATTTTTCTTTAGCCATTTTATTAAAGTTTAATTACAAAGTTTAATTACGATTTATTTAGTTACTGTTATCTTTACTATTACCAATAGGTGGGGCCACACCATGGTGTGGCCTTACCAGTAGATTTGAGAGCCTTTGAGCAGAATTGAACTGCTGACCCCTTCCTTACCAAGGAAGTGCTCTACCCCTGAGCTACAAAGGCGAAAATGTATAAAGAGCGGAAGACGGGGCTCGAACCCGCCACCTGAAGCTTGGAAGGCTTCCGCTCTACCAAATGAGCTACTTCCGCAAAAAAAATAGTGAAATGGTGAAATAGCGAAAAATTTCTCATTTCGCCATTTCGCAATTTCGCTATTTCACCCTTTAACCACCTGATTTGTGGGGGGAGGAGGATTCGAACCTCCGAAGGCTGCGCCAACAGATTTACAGTCTGCCCCATTTGACCGCTCTGGTATCCCCCCATTAAAGATTAATCAGGTGATGACGTGGTGAAATTTTGATTTTCAATAACTTACTCAATGAACATTTTCTACTGTTCTTCATTCCGGTTGGCCCGGAAATCAGAGCCGATGGACGGATTCGAACCGCCGACCAGCTGATTACAAATCAGCTGCTCTACCAGCTGAGCTACATCGGCAATCTTTCCCTTTTTTTAAAGGACTGCAAAAGTATGAACTATTTGAATACGAAACAAGGATTTCATGAAATTATCTTGATAAAAAGAACATTTTTTTTAACAAAATCTATACCGAACTCCAAAACCCGCATGAATAGTGCATTTCCATAAATCGCGGAGGCAACCTGTTCAAGATTGCCTCCGCGAAGTTCTTTAAGCAACATTCTTTAATTGCCTCTTACTTTTTCTTTATGCTTGACAAGTTGTTTGCGCAACGCTTCAGCAGCAAGATCAATAGCTGCCTCAAATGTGGTTGCCTCCTTCTTGGCAAAAAGGTCATACCCCTTTACCAGAAGACGCACTTCTGCTATTTTGTTTTCGGGTGTTTCGCTGTTATCCATTTTAAGAATGACCTCACTGCCAATGACCCCTTCAAAGAAGTTGTGCAGCTTCTCCAGCTTTTCATTGATAAAAGCTTCCAGTTTCTTGTCAGCTTTAAAATGGACAGAGTTAATTTTAACATTCATTCCGACCTCCTTTTTTATGCCTTTGGATGGGCTTGTTTGTAGATTCTCTTCAAATTATCAATCGTGTTGTGGGTATAAACCTGAGTCGCCGCAAGACTGGCGTGCCCAAGAAGTTCCTTAACAGCATTTAATTCTGCACCGTTGTTTAAAAGGTGAGTTGCAAAAGTGTGCCGCAACACGTGCGGACTTTTCTTTTTCAGTGTGGTAACCTCGCCAAGATAGCGAGTCACGAGGCGGTATACCATTTTTGAATAGATTAGATTTCCTTTGTCGGTGAGAAACAAATTTTCATTCATCCCAAATGCTTTCTGTTTTTCTTCAAGATAAGCCTTCACCTGCAATTTGATTTTTGTACTAAACGGGATCAACCGCTCTTTATTTCTTTTGCCAAGTACCTTTATAGTATTGTGGTGAAAATCAACATCGGTTTCTTTCAAACTGACGAGTTCCGAAAGGCGCATGCCTGTGGCGTAAAACAATTCAAGGATAAGTTTATCGCGGGCTGCCTGATATCCATCGCCAAAATCAGTTTGATCGAGCAAAAATCCCATTTTATCCTTTTCAACAAAAACCGGCAAACGCTTTGAGATTTTGGGAGAGTTGATTTTCTGCATCGGATTTATTTCAATATCTCCTGATCGCTGAAGAAACCTGTAAAATGATTTAAGCGTGGTTATTTTGCGGGTAATCGAACGTGTGCTGTTCCCCTGTTCCATCAGCACCACCAACCAGGATCGGATCATCTGGTGAGAAATCTCTGAGATTTCAATGATATGGTATTGATCGTTAAGGTATTTGAAAAACTGCTCCAGGTCGATCCGGTAGGCAGTTACGGTGTGAGGGGAATACCGTTTTTCGAATTGAAGATATGCAAGAAAGCGTTGTTTCACCGGTCACTAAAAAAAAAGAAGAAACTTTGCCGATAACAAATCAATGGGTAAATATACAAAAATATTCACCCAAACCAAAATTTCTTCTTGTAAAATTCCTATCACGTTACATGGCCGCTTCGGCGTCATGTATCTTTTGGATGTAAATGGCCTTATTAACGGCTTCCCGATGTTTGATGGAAGGTTTTGTAAATTTCTGACGTTCACGAAGTTCCTTTACAACGCCGGTTTTTTCAAATTTACGCTTAAGTTTCTTCAAAGATCTGTCAATGCTTTCGCCTTCTTTAACAGGTACGATAATCATGCTTTTCGCTCGCTTTCTTGTTAATGTGAATACTAATTGGTTTTTAAGGGCTGCAAAAGTACAAAGTAAATTCTGGATTTCCAAATATTTTAGAATGACAAATGACAAATGACAAGTGACAAGTGACAAATGACGAGTGACATCGGTAAGTTTAGCTTCTTTGCGCTGCATGGAGCAAAGAATGGCAACATGCTACATCACGGAAAGGAGGTAAAAAAACTACGGAAAACTTCTGCAACTGTGATGACATGGAAAGTATTCCCAAAAAACCCAACCGCTGAGCGGTATTTTGTAAAACGTCACTCGTCACTCGTCACTCGTCACTTGTAATTCCTATAATTTCTCCAAAATATAATCGGTCATCCGTTTGTAAAGATGGAAACTGGTGTTTTTACCAGTATAGATACCGTGATTGCTATTGGGATAAAACTGGGATTCGAATTGTTTATCGGCTCCTACCAATGCCGTAACCATATCAAAGGAATTCTGCGGATGAACATTATCATCGGCCATCCCGCAGATCAGGAGCAATTTTCCCTTCAGCTTCGCCGCATGATTCACTGGTGAATTATCCTCATATCCGTTATTGTTTTCTTCGGGTGTTCGCATAAACCGCTCGGTATATATATTGTCATAATATTTCCAGTTGGTCACCGGTGCTACAGCGATACCAAAATTAAAATAATCAGCTCCTTTGGTCAGACATGACAAGGTAAGGTAACCTCCGAAGCTCCACCCCCACATCCCAATTCTGTTTTTATCGACATAACCCAAACCCCCAAGGTACTTTGCCGCTTCGATCTGGTCAAGCGTTTCATATTTCCCTAACTGCAGATAGGTACACTTTTTAAATTCCTCTCCCCTGCCCCCGGTGCCTCGATTATCAACGGATACAACAATAATTCCATGCTGAGCCCACAACTGGTTCCATGATGACACCGCTCCCCATGAATTGTTTACCGTCTGAGAACCCGGGCCCCCGTAAATGGTAAAAAGTACAGGATACTTTTTTGCAGGGTCAAAATCGGGTGGTTTGACCATCAATCCATTCAACTCCAATCCGTCGCCAGTTTTGAACTTAAAAAATTCGGCTTTGCTGAAACCGTATTCGGCCATGGTCTCCCTGAGTTTGGCATTATCCTGCAATAACCTTACTTGCGTTCCATTTGCTTTGTAAACTGCAATGTAGGGAGGTGTGTTAATATCTGACCACCGGCCAATATAATAGGTATAGGTTTTGTTAAATGCAGCCGTATTCACTCCTGCCCGGTTGCTTAATTTGATCCGTTTTTTCCCATCGAGGGTCGCTGCAGAGATATCTTTGTCCATTGGCGAAGTTTCGGTGGAGGAAAAGTAGACCAACCCTGATTTTTCATCAACGCCCAGCACATCCACCACCTCAAATTTCCCTTTGGTAAGCTGAAGCACCTCTTTACCGGAAATGTCATAAAGATACAGGTGCCGGTATCCGTTTTTTTCACTGGTAATCAGAAATTCCTTTTTATTTTTAAGGAAGCGCCAATGATCATTGATTTCAATATAATACCTGCTCTCTTCTGTATAAATAACCTTTGAATTCCCTGTAGAGGCATCGGCCAGAAGCAATTCAAGCTTGTTCTGATTCCGATTCATCCGGTAAAGTGCAAGTGTGCCGGCTTCCTCGGTCCATTTAATCCTTGGAATGTAAATATCCGTTTCTTTCCCGATATCAACCGGAATGATCTTCTTCAAACCAAGGTCATAGAGAAATATGGCGATTTTCGAGTTGTCCTCCCCTGCTTTTGGATACTTATATTTGTATTGTTCGGGATACAGTTCGCCGTAATAGGTGAGCTGATATTCCTTCACATCACACTCATCGAACCGGTAAAAGGCGATTTTCTTCCCATCCGGCGACCAGGCAAATGCCTGTGAAAACTCAAATTCCTCTTCATAAACCCAATCTGTGGCTCCGTTGATAATCTCGTTGGCCTTCCCGTCAAAGGTAATCTGCTGCTCAACACCATTCTCCTGTCTGTCGGATTTGCCGCCTGAGGTCAACATTCCAAGGGTGATATCTTTGATAAAGATATTGTTGTCCCTCACAAAAGCGACTTTGGTTCCATCCGGAGAAAAGGTGGCAAGCCGCTGTTTCCCGTTTTCCGAAAGGGGAAACAGTTTTTTCGTTTTCAAATCGAAAACATAATAATTGGCCTTTGACGACCGGCGGTATATCGCCTCTTCATCGGTAGCAAAAAGCATTTTTGATTCATCATTGCTGAACTCAAAACTGCCCATGTCGATCGGTGCGCTATCGCCCGCAGGGATAAGTTCCCGGGCAAAAACCAGTGTACTGATATATTTCCCTGTGACATAATCATATACATTCAAACTGTCTTTTTTTAACTGACAAAAGTGGTCTCCGTCATTCATCGACTGCACTCCTGCAAAACCTTTGGAAGCGAACTTCCGGCCTTTGAATATATCCTCGAGCGTGATGACTTTCTTTTCAATTTGAGTCCATCCCGGAATTTGGATGGCAACAAAAAAAAGGAACAGAAAAAGTTTAGCTATTCTTAGGGTCATGGTAAATAGGATTGGTGAAATGGATTACTTTTGAACTTCAAAAATAGATAATTATGCGTAAAGAGGTGGAATTATTCGATGTAATTAAAGAAACACTCGACAAACTTGATGGCGAGGGTATATTACTGGTTGCCGGTGACCCTCCTAATCCGATGACTATAGGCTGGGGAACCATAGGCCATATATGGCACAAGCAAATCATGACCGTGCTGGTAAGGCCGGTTCGCCATACCTTCAAGCTGATGGAATCTATTCAGGATTTTTCAGTCTGCGTGCTTCCCGAACAATACCGCAAACAGTTAAGCATTTGCGGGACGAAATCGGGTCGAGACCTTAATAAAGTGGAGGCATGTAATTTCAACATGGAACCATGTATAAAGGTACAGTCATTTTACATGGAAGAATCGGTTATTCATTTCGAATGCCGCATTGTACATAAGCATTTTCTTGATCCAGCAACCCTCGATCCGAAAACCATCAATCGATACTATCCGCAGCGTGATTTCCACATGGTGTATTACGGGGAGATTCTCGGAGTCTACAAAAAGTAGAAAACAGAACAGGAAATCATGAATAATTCCAGCAATTCAGCATAAAAAAAACATTGTTGATAATTAAATAGTTACAAAGTGTT
>DYQT01000458.1 GCA_020719165.1 Draconibacterium orientale
CGGGGCCGACAAACCCGGCATTCCCTTTTCTACAATCAACCCCCGGATATCTCCCTTTTCATCTTTCGCCCAAATCACGGCAATGTCGGCAATGGGTGAGTTGGTGATCCACATTTTGGCGCCATTCAGAATAAAATGGTCGTCCTTTTCTTCAATCCGGGTTTCCATGCTGCCGGGATCGGAGCCATGGTTGGGTTCGGTTAGCCCAAAGCAGCCAATGATTTCTCCTGTCGCCAGTTTTGGCAGATATTTTCGTTTTTGTTCTTCGGTACCGAAGGTAAAAATGGGATACATCACCAGCGAAGTTTGCACTGACGCAGCCGAACGGATGGCTGAATCGCCTCGTTCCAGTTCGGTCATGATTACTCCGTAGGCAATCTGGTCTAACCCGGCGCCACCGTATTCTTCGGGAATGAACGGGCCAAAAGCCCCCAATTCGCCAAGCTCTTTAATAAACCCGACCGGAAATTCATGTTTCTGGGCGACTTCATCAATCACCGGAATTACTGAGCGATTCACCCAGTCGCGAATAGCAGAACGGATAATTTTGTGTTCTTCCGTCAGTAGGTCATCAACCTGGAAATAATCGGGAGGATTGTATGGATAGGCCATGGTTCAATTTATTAAATTCAGGCAAAAATAGAAACAAAAAGGGCGTAAACGCCCTCCCGACAATTTTTCATATTCATTATAAACCCCCAAAAACCCAGCCGTGAACGGCTGGGCTAAGGAGGGTGAAATTCAAAACATTTATTTCCGAACAACAATTTTCCTGTATTCCGTTATTCCGGATTCACCGGAAATCCCGACAAACCAAAGCCCGTTGGACAGGGCGTCCGTATTTAGAAGGTACTGGTTCCGGTCTTCGGAGGCAAAAAATGATTCTTTCATTACCGTCTTACCCAACTGATCGACAACAGAAATAGTTATTTCACCCGCGTTTTTTACTCGAAAGTGAATATTTACCTGATCTGATGCCGGGTTTGGAAACAGGGTTAATCCCTCAAAATATTCCGGATTTTTAATTGAGCTTCCTCCTTCGGTGGTAATCGTGGTTTTTGGATCTCCTATTATGATATTCATCCACGACAACGTTTTTGTGGCCAAGTAGTAGCTTTCGGCCAGGTTAAAAGGGTTGTTCCCGTTATTATAATACCTTGTGAAAAACACCGGATAATCAGTTAGTAGCGAACCATAAGTAGCATGAACAAAACCGGAAGCCGCCCCACATCCTTCATTAATCAAATCAGGAATTATTAGATTTCCCGTTGTATTCAAAGTATCGTAAAATGTAAAATCCGGACCAGTAACCA
>DYQT01000459.1 GCA_020719165.1 Draconibacterium orientale
AAAATGGATGATTGAAGGCGAAGAAGAAATGGGTTCACCTGCATTGGGAAAATGGTTGCCTGGTCAGAAAGACCTTTTAAAAGCTGACATCATATTAGTATCCGATACCAGCATGATTGCCATTGATATTCCTAGCATCACTGTTGGCTTGCGAGGCTTGGCCTATATGGAAGTGGAGGTAACAGGTCCTGACAAAGACTTGCATTCGGGTATTTATGGGGGTGCTGTTGCCAACCCTGCCAACATATTAGCCAAAATGATTGCGTCGCTGCACGATGAAAATAATCATATCACCATCCCGGGATTTTATGATGACGTGCTTGAAATTTCAGCCGAAGAACGTGCTGATATGGCCCGCGCTCCTTTTAACCTGGACGAATACAAGAAAAAACTTGACATTAAAACGACCCTTTGCGAAAAAGGATATACCGTTAACGAATGTACCGGGATCCGCCCCACTTTGGACGTAAACGGAATGTGGAGTGGTTACACAGGCGAAGGCTCTAAAACCGTACTTCCTGCAAAGGCGTTTGCAAAAATCAGTATGCGTTTGGTTCCGCACCAGGATCCGAATAAAATAGCTGCACTTTTTACCCGCCATTTTGAATCCATTGCTCCTGATTCTGTGAAAGTGAAAGTGATCGAAAACCATGGAGGATATCCTTATGTCGCCCCAACAGATACGGCTGCTTATCGGGCAGCAAGTAAAGCGTATGAAACTGTTTACGGCATAAAACCGGTTCCTACCCGAAGTGGCGGAAGTATCCCTATAATCTCTACTTTCGAACAGGTGCTGGGGATAAAATCAATTCTCATGGGTTTTGGCCTGGATACGGATGCAGCACATTCGCCAAACGAAAACTACCATCTCGAATGTTTTTACAAAGGAATTGAAACCATCACCTGGTTCTATAAATATTTCGCCGATGAACTGAATGAAAGAGCATAGTGTATAAAAACTTCAGCAAAAATACCCGTTCAGCATTTTGCCGGACGGGTATTTTTTGCGTTTGTATCCAATCAGGTTTGAGTAGAAAAAAATTTGAAAACAGATTTATCTACTCAGGTTTTTCATTCTGATGTTCGAGTATGTATTGTTCCGAAGCTTCACTTCTGAATTCACTGTGCCTTATCTGTCCTCCTGTTTGGCCTGCATAAACCATTGCAATTGAACTTATCAACGACAATACCAGTGCGAACAGTACCAGGAAACGGGCGGCTCTCTCCTTTTTCCAGACACTATAAAAAGCAACGGCAGCTATTAATCCGGCCGGCACTATCAGGTACATCCCGATTGTGGCTATATTTT
>DYQT01000460.1 GCA_020719165.1 Draconibacterium orientale
AAAAATCCAAGGATGTTTTCGCCCGGGGGTTGGCTTACAATTTCTTTTACTTTGTCAATTCCGATGATGTACGACAAAAAAGTATGGGAGATGAGAAGTGAGATGGATATGAAAATAAGATGCTTAAGACTCTTCTTCCAAACTTTTTCACTTGTCCATGGCCCTTGGTTTAGCTTTCGCTGTCTGGTGGCATCTCCTTCGATCAGGTATTCTATTTTTCGGAAGACCATTTCCATGAAAATGGTCTGCGGGCAGGACCAGCCACACCATACCCGACCAAAAATTACGGTAAATAGCACGATGAAAACTACCAGAGAAATCATGGAAAGCGCCACGATATGAAAATCCTGCGGCCAGAGATGAATGCCAAAAATGATAAACCGCCTCTCGAATACATCAAAAAGTAATAGTGGTTCACCGTTTAACTTCAGGAATGGGAGGCCGAAGAGAACGGTTAACAAGAGTATGGCCACAATCACCCGCCTGGTATGAAAGTGGCCACTTGGCTTTTTGGGATATACCCAAATCCGTTTTCCCTTTTCATCGACCGTGGCAATGGTGTCGCGGTATTCCTGATCAAATTGATACAGATTATCCATAACGTATTTTTTTCAGTAATGCCTAATAAACGTTTTTCAAACCCATCCAATAATGGCAGGGCGATCATACTCTATCAATTGATTATGATCGCCCGAACAAGAGGATGCGCCTCAAAACGCCTTTGGGCAGTTTATGAGTTTGCCGCTGGTTGTTCTGCCGGTGGTGTTTCAGCTGCCGGTGCCTGTACATCAGGCTTATATTCTATTCCTTCCGGTCCTTTGGGAGCAGGCGGATTTTTTGGTGTTGTTCCAACCAAAGACAGCACGAAGTTAGCCACATCACGCATGTCAGATGGCGACAACTGCGTTTGCCATGAGATCATGCCCTTTTGTGGTACGCCGTATTTGATGGTTTTGAAAATATCTTTAATGTCGCCTCCATGAATGAAGTAGTTGTCAGTAAAATTAGGCCCAATGAGTCCCTGTCCTTCCGGTGCATGGCATGGCACACATGATCGGTCGAAGATAGCTTTTCCTTTTGCCAGTACAGCGGGATCGGATGTGCGTACTACATTAGTTTCATCGATGTTATTGCCAGCCAAAGCCATCTGCGCTTCTTTTGCGACCTTAGCATCTGCCATCACTATTTCGTACTCTTCGTGCATCAGTGGTAGCGAACCGGATACGTGATAAACGAAAAAATAAATGACACCCCAGATGATGGTAATGTAGAATAACCATTTCCACCATGGAGGAAGGTGGTTATC
>DYQT01000030.1 GCA_020719165.1 Draconibacterium orientale
TTTCCTTTTTTCAAAAAAAGAATGAAAAATAACCCAATGGACACCCATTCTGCATGTCCATCTCAGTAAAATCAGGCATTACAGAGCACAATTTTTTAAAAGTGCGGAAAACAGGGCGAAGTGGGCGTTAGTGCGGTAAAAATCACAATTGTGAATTTTATGTCATTCAAATTCAATTGCTTGAAAAATGTTAACACACTAAAAAGGGGTGGCTGGCGCCATTTCAAAAAGGCAACTGGATGAGGAACGGGGGGAGTTATTCGGAAAGGCGTTTGAACATTTTATCGCAGTACATAACATTCTCTCGATGAGGTAAAGTTTAAGGAAAGATTGTTTTACCGGAACGACACCACCGTAATCCCGGCGCCGCCGCTCTCCAACGGAGCATCTTTCGCCGATTTAACCTCCTTCTGCGATCGGAGATAATCGCGGGTGATTTGTCTTAAAACGCCATTTCCTTTTCCATGCAGAATCTGTACCTCGGAGATCGAACATAAAATGGCATCATCGATATACCGTTGCAGCATCGACTGAGCCTCGTCCACCCGTTTGCCGCGTAAATCGAGGGTCAGCGTAAAGTTTGTGACTTTCGCGTTCAGATCGTCGAAGTACCGTTGAAAGCGGTGGGGTGGCGCCTTGCTGCCAACAAGCCCCGGCCTGATGGTGGGACCAATTTGGATTTGAGATTTACGATTTACGATTTCAGATTTCAGATTTTGGATTTCAGATTTTGCATTTTGCACTTCCTCCCCCGGTTCCTTCAGCAACTTCTCTTTGATCTCCGACAGTTCAACCCGGATCTCCTTCGTCCGCGCCTTATCCGCCTGCGATTCGCGGATCTCCTTGATGGTCTTCTCGATGAGTTTATTTGAATTGTCAAGCAACTGCCGTGCCTCCTCTTTGGCCTTCAGCAGGATCTCTTTCTTCTTTGCCTCCAGATCGGCAGTGAGTTTTTCATATTTGCTGATGAGTTCGGCCAAAAAATCATCCGCTACCTTTAATTCGGTGTTTTTTTGATTTATTTCCTGTTTTTCAACCTCCAGGTTTTGCAATTCCCGGTCGAAATCAAGCTGGCTTTTCCCCGTTTTCGACCTGGCGTTTTGTAGCACCTCCTTCGGAAATCCAATAGCCTGCGCAATTTCCAGGGCAAATGAACTTCCGGGTTTCCCGACTTTTAACTGGTATAGCGGTTTTAATTTTTTCAGATCATACAGCATGGCGCCGTTGATGATTCCCTGTTCGCGGGAAGCAAGCAATTTGAGGTTTGAATAATGGGTTGTTACCACACCCATGGCCTTTTTTGCATTCAACGCTTCAAGGGTGGCTTCTGCAATCGATCCTCCCAGAGAAGGATCGGTTCCGGTACCCATCTCATCGATCAAAAAAAGCGAACGCTGATCAATGTTTTCGATAAAATACTTCAGATTGATGAGTTTGGAGGAGTAGGTGCTAAGGTCATTGTCAATGGATTGCTCATCACCAATGTCGATGAAAATCCGATCGAAAATGCAAAACTCAGAGTCCTCCTTCACCGGGGGTAACAACCCGCATTGAAACAGGTATTGCAACAGTCCGACTGTTTTCAAACAAACTGATTTTCCGCCGGCATTTGGCCCCGAAATGATGAGGATCCGCTGGTCGGGATTTAGCGCGATGTCAAGCGGTGTAATCTCTTTTTTTTGTTTTTGATGGGAGAGGAACAACAGCGGATGCATCGCCTTGTTCCAGAAAAAGGCCTGGGCTTGTTGATCGTTTGCCCGTGGATGGTGGATTGGATTCATGCCATGCACCTGGATGGCAAACCGGGCTTTTGCCCTGATAAAATCAATTTTTCCCAGAAAATGGTAGGCATGAATCAGCATGTCAATCTCCGGGCGGATAATCCGGGCAAATTCGATGAGAATCCGCACGATTTCACGGCGCTCAGCGTAGTCGAGCTCCCTTATCTCATTGTTGGTCTCAAAGATTTCTGCCGGCTCAACATACACGGTGTGCCCGGTTGCCGATTCATCATGCACAAAACCCTGGATTTTGCGTTTGTGGGTATTGATCATCGGGATTACCAAACGACCGTTCCGGATGGTCACTTCTGCCTCATCAGGGGTCCAGCCGTTTTGCCGTGCGATTTTGAAGCTTTGAATAATTTTATGCTCGACCGAAGACTGCAGCCTGATTTTTTCTTTTCGAATCCGGTTTAGCTCAGGTGATGCAGTATCCCTTACTTCTGATTTGTCATCCACAATCCGTTCAACCTGGGCAACAATTGATTGGAGCAGCGGCGTGGATGCCAAGGGTGAATATCCGGTGCCGGTTTCCCCGGCTTCACAGGCAAGAGCATACAATACAGGGAATTTTTCATTTCTATCCTCCAAAAACTGAAGCAGATCTGAAATTGTTGACACCGAAAGCTTTAGTTCCGAAAGCTGGTCTGTTTCCATATAGGTGCCCGGGATGCGAATTCGCAGCAACTCGGGAATCAGATCAAAATAATCCTGGGAAGGAAATTTCTCTTCAAACTGCAAAATCTCTTTCATCTCTGCTGTTTGTTGCAGGGATGTGTGAATTTCGGATGCGTCCGACGAAAACATCATCTTGGTTACCCGGTGTTGTCCGAGCGAAGAGAGACAGTGGTCATGAAGGATCTGGCGGATTACGTCAAATCCCAGCTTTTGTTCAAAATTGGGAGGGAAATTAGAACTCATCGGTGTCGATTACCTGCTTTTTTTTGCTGCCTTTCACTGGCCCAGGTGTGTTTTCGTCTCCACAGTCAAGGTCAACATCAAGTGGTTTTTTCGGATGGTCAAAGTCGCGTTTGGAGAAATGCAGCCCGGGATCGTTGTAGATGCGTTGCATGTAAAGTCCCCAGATCGGCAAGGCCATGTTGGCTCCCTGGCCCAGCGTAATGCTTCTGAAGTGAGCTGCACGGTCTTCACAACCAACCCATACGCCTGTAACGAGATCGGGAGTGATGCCCATAAACCATCCGTCGCTTTGGTTTTGGGTGGTGCCTGTTTTTCCGGCGATCGGGCTGTCAAGACCATATTTGTACCGGAGTCTGACGCCTGTGCCCCCGTCAACTACACCCTTCATCAGCTGGATCATCAGAAATGCAGTTTCTTCGCTGATCACCTCCTGCGATTTGGCATTGAAGGTTTGAAGCACATTGCCGTTTTTATCTTCAATGCGGGTAATGAACATGGGTTCGATATAAACACCTTTATTGGCAAATACACTCATGGCTCCAACCATTTCATACAGGCTGATGTCGCACGACCCGAGCGCAATGGAGTACACCACCGGGATGTCGCTTGTAACGCCCATTTTATGAGCCATGGCCACTACTGCCTTGGGAGAGTACTTCCTGATCAGTTGTCCGGAGATCCAGTTGTTGGAATTGGCCAGTGCCCATTTAAGGGTAACCTGTTGCCCGAGCCGTTCCTCGCTTGCGTTTTCAGGCGCCCACACCTCTCCGTTTCCCAAATCGATCACGGGTTGCACATTGGGATACAAGGAGCATGGCGATTCGCCCTCCTGCATGGCCAGGGTATATAAAAAGGGCTTGAAGGTTGATCCTACCTGTCGTTTGCTCAGTTTTACATGGTCATATTGAAAAAAGCGGTAGTTGATACCACCAACATAGGCTTTCACTTGCCCGGTAAGGGGATCCATGGACATGATGCCCGACTGTAGAAAAAATTTGTAATACCTGATCGAGTCCAATGGAGTCATAACCGTGTCAATTTCACCCCGGTATGAAAAAACTTTCATTTTGGTAGGAACCTTGAATTCCTGAATGATTTCCGCGTCACTTTTGCCTTTGGTTTTACAGTGCAGGTAGCGGTCGGTTCTGCGCATGGCAGAGTGCATCAGGTTATCGGTCTCTTTTTTAGCCATGCTCCCTTCAAAAGCAAAAGGGGCGTTGGGTACTCCTTTCCAATGTTTGAAGAATGCAGGTTGCAGCTCTTTACCGAGGTATTCCTGCATGGCAGCTTCTGCATATTCCTGCATTTTGTAATTTATCGTGGTATAGATCTTCAGCCCGTCGCGATAAAGGTTGTATGGTGTTGCATCTTCCTTGGGATTTTGTGTGCACCACTCGGCGAGCACCATCCGGAGGTATTCGCGAAAATAGGTGGCAATACCGGTCGTGTGATCCTGAAGCCGGTAGCTTTCCATGTCAAGGGGAAGAACTTTTAAGGAATCAAATTCTGCAGATGTGATATAATCATACTTCAGCATTTGATGCATGACGGTGTTGCGGCGTTCAAATGCCCGGGCCGGGTTCCGCACGGGGCTGAACCATGTAGGGGCTTTCAGCATCCCGATCAGCATCGCAGCCTCTTCGACATTCAACTGTGCCGGTTCCTTGTTGAAATAGGTTTTTGCTGCCGATTTAATGCCATATGACTGACTGCCAAAATCAACGGTATTAAGGTACATGGCCAGAATTTCATCTTTCGAATAGTTCCGCTCGAGTTTAACGGCAGTGATCCACTCTTTGAATTTGATGATCACGGTCTCAAGGAATGACCTGTCCTGCTTGCGCGGAAACAGGTTTTTGGCCAGTTGCTGTGTGATGGTTGAACCACCTCCTTTCGAGGAGCCGGAGATCATTCCCCACAACACCCTGGAAATTGCGATGGCATCAATCCCCGAATGATTTTCATAGCGGGCATCTTCAGTGGCAATCAAGGCGTTGATTACGTTGGGCGACAGTTCATGATAGGGTGTGTTGGAACGATTTTCGACGTAATATTTGCCAAGAAGTTTTCCATCCGAAGAAATAACCTCAGTGGCAAGGTTGCTTTTCGGATTTTCAAGCTCCTCGAAAGATGGCATTTTACCAAACAATCCATAGCCGACAGAGACGAAAAAGAGGGCGATGAGTATGATCAGCATGAAAAAGGAAGCCCAGAATCCTTTCAGGTATTTTTTTGATTTTGATTTATTGGCGGAAGGATCAGGCATTTTGCAAAAAATCAAGAGTTAAAATCGAACCTGTTATTGTTTCTCGATGCGCAGGCCGAAATCGGTAATGCCTTTCAATTCGGGCACCCTCATGGCCTGTTCAAAAATGAACCGATAGTTTCCTGTTTGTTCGAACCGGACATTTTTTTGAAATAAAAACCGGCTGAATTTCACACTCCCCATTCCTGATCCCAGCCATCGACCATCGTAATCGGCCAGCGTTAATTCGATGGTGTCGCGTGAAGTTTTCCCGTCAGGAGATACGGTATTCATAAACAGAAAGAGATTGCTGTAAGGGTACTCCGGACTATTGCGAACATTCAGATAAACATTATAACGCGAGAGCACATCGGAAATTGCAGCATCAAATTGAAGTTGATTTTTCACATTCCAGCTCTCTTTCTTCAGGGCAATGTGCTCCTCATACACCCGATTTGAATCGCAGGAGGTGAAGACCGCCATCAGCAGAAAAATCAGCAACAGAATTATTATCTTTTCCGGGTTCCGGTTCATAATTCACGATTCGAATCGGAAGGTTTATAAATGGTCGAAGCGGGTAAGGTCGTCCTGAACTGCGCCACTCTCGAAAGCGGTTTTTTTCTCAATTTTCTGGGAAAATTCTTCCAGTTTTTCCGGAAGGTTCCCCTTTTTGTTCTCGTCCAGGATGAAGAAAACCTGATCAACCGGAATGGCGATAAGGTTTCCCAGATCAGTAACATAGGAATACCAGAGAATTTTTTGGAAAATATCGGTTTTTTGATGAACTGCGTCGCCGCGTTTTGTTTTTAACCGAATGTCGGTATTGGGCATCCCCTTGATGGCATCAAGATAGGTGTCGTATTCGTAGTTGAGGCAACATTTGAGTTTCCCGCACTGCCCGGCGAGTTTCTGAGGATTAAGGGTTAACTGCTGCACTCTCGCAGCGTTGGTGGTAACCGACTTGAAATCGCTCATCCAGGTGGCACAACATAATTCTCTTCCACACGAGCCTATGCCACCAAGCCGGCTTGCCTCCTGCCTGGCTCCGATCTGACGCATTTCAATGCGCAACTTGAATTCTTCAGCCAGCAGCTTAATCAATTCGCGAAAATCAACCCGGTCGTCGGCGGTATAGTAAAAAATAGCTTTTGTGTTGTCCCCCTGAATCTCAACATCATTAATTTTCATTAATAACCCGAGACCGTCGGCGATACCACGGGCACGAAACATGGTTGAGATTTCCATCTCTACTGCCGTAATCCACTTTTCAATATCGGTAAGCCTGGCTTTGCGGTAAACCTTTTTGATGTCGTCGGTGGCCGAGGGAAGGTGCTTCCGGTGTAATTGAAACCGCACCATTTCACCAACCATGCAAACAATGCCGATGTCGTGACCCGGTGAGGCTTCCACGGCAATTATGTCTCCGATGGTCAAATCAAGGTCGGGCGGAAAGCGGAAATAATCCTTCCGATTGTTTTTAAACCTGACTTCAATAATGTCGTTGGCAAGAAAATCAACAGGTTGGGGGATATCTTTCATCCAGTCATAGGAGTCAAATTTGCTGCACCTATGCTTGAAAATCATCTCATTCTTATGATACACTTTTGGCGACTGGCAACAACCGCGGCTTAAAAACGGATTATCTGGCAATTTGGCCTGCCGGAATTCGAAGATGTCGCTTTCGTCTGCTGCAACCTCTTGATTGTCAATTTCATCAGGATGAACCTGAATGTTTTCGTTGTCTTCCATATCCATTTAAAACCTCACAAAGATACAAAATTCGGTTTAAACAGCCTGACTATTTTAAGAGAGAGGTCAAGGAACAGGGTTGCCGGATGGGCATTGCGCTCAATATGGTAAATAGCATCGTTGAACAAGGTGTTGAAATCGGTAAGGTTGTCGGGCTTAATAAAAGGGGAGAAATCCCGGATGAATTTCAACTCATCGCCTTCAATTCCCTCAGGAATTTGGCCGAGATAGTTCATGGATGCGCAAAAGCCTAAAGTTCGAAGGGAATAAAGCAGGAAACTTTTTTGCTTTTCCCTTCCGGATCTGGCAATTTCAGACGCAAATTTAATCAGATCCAGAATCTTGGCTCCATAACATGCCCGCATCCACTGCCTGAATGCCATAAAATGAACAAGGTCATCTTCATTCGGTGCCTGTGTGGAGCCACTGTTTTTGGGTATCTTTACCATCAAGGTTCGGGAGAGAATCGTTTTGATAATCTGATCAGGTTCTTCCGAAACAAGGATAAACAGCGTTTTTTCAGGTGGTTCTTCAAGTATTTTCAGGATTTTTGGCGCCGCAGCGTAATATAGTTTTTCTACCATCCAGATAATCATCACCTTGTAGTCAGACTCGTAGCTTTTATAGCTCAGTGTCGTGACTATTTCGCTACAGTCATAAGCATTGATAATGCCTTGCTTGTTTTCAATGCCGATGGCCTCGTACCAGCTTTGTACACCAGAGTTGAAATTGTTCTCCAGTAAGAATGCCCGCCACTCTTCGATGAAGTGCTTGCTCTGGGGTTTGCCGGAAACCCTTTTGGTTGTGGCAACAGGGTATATAAAATGAAGATCGGGATGCGCCAGTTTCTGATATTTTACACACGACGGACAATGGCCACACGAGTCAATGCCGGATGCATCAAAATTCGTAATTCGTAATTCGTAATTCGTAAATGGTGCTTTACCCTTAATCCCCTGTTTGTTTGTGCAGTTTATGAACTGTGCATAAGCAATAGCCAGCGCCAGTTTGCTGCTCTCTTCGGGTCCGAAAAACAACTGGGCGTGGCTAACCCGTTGGTCCAGAACTGTTCTGATCAATTTGGCCTTGATGTCGGTATTTCCTGGTATTTCGCTGAATTTCATAAATCGATCAATCGCCCGAAGCTGAATTATTGTCTAACAAAACTGCAAAATTACCTGAATTTATCGGTTTTGAGAATCATTATGCCAGGCTTAATGTTTTTTTTGATGTATTGCCTCATTCGGGCTGATTCAACCCGAAAGGAGAATTGATAACGTGTCATTGCCAGAATATTTCAGGAAGCGGTTCCAGCCCCTCTGTTTTAGCAGATAATTTTGTAACCGGCACCAGGGAGACGGAACGAACCGGGTGTTTCAGAAATCTTTTCTTTTTACCGGAGAAACAAATGTTCGAATCAATGACAACTATTTTAAAACGGATCAGGGTAGCCATAAGAATTTTATCGCTTAATCCTGAAAAAAGAAAAAGGTGAGGGGTTATTTGCGAAAAGTTATTAACAAAATGACTAAATCACATTGGCGCACATAAACTCCCGGTTCATTCGTGCAATGTTTGAACGGGAAATCAGTTTGGGACACTCTGCTTCACATGCGTATGTGTTGGTGCAATTTCCAAAGCCCAGTTCGTCCATCATTTTAACCATCTTTTTTACGCGCTGTTTCGCTTCGATCTGTCCCTGGGGTAAAAGGGCAAACTGAGAAATCTTTGCAGAAACAAACAGCATGGCCGAGGCATTTTTACATGCGGCCACGCATGCCCCGCAGCCAATACAGGCAGCGGCATCCATGGCCAATTCCGAATTTTCTTTACTCACCAGGATGTTGTTGGCTTCGGCAGCGCCGCCGGTGTTGACCGAAATATAGCCGCCCTCCTGGATGATCTTGTCAAAAGCTGACCGGTCGACCATCAGGTCTCTGATTACCGGGAATGGTTTAGCCCGCCACGGTTCAATCACAATGGTATCATTGTCTTTAAATTTCCGCATATGGAGCTGACAGGCTGTTACAGCATCATCGGGCCCATGGGGACGGCCATTGATGTATAAACTGCACATCCCGCATATTCCCTCCCGGCAGTCGTGGTCAAATACGACTGGCTCTTCATTTTTCTGAATAAGTTGTTCGTTCAAAATGTCAAGCATCTCCAGAAAAGAACAATTTGGTGAAATATTATCAATGGAGTAGGTAACAAATTTACCCGCAGATTTCGCATCCTTCTGCCTCCATATCTTCAGCGTCAGTTTCATGTGTTTATGCTATTAAAATCGTAAATCGTAAATCGTAAATCGTAAATTGAAATAATGGTCTATTTATACACTCTTTGCTTCACCTCAATCTCCTCGTAAGCCAAGTCCTCCTTGTGCAATTTGAACTCACCTTCGGAAATATATTCCCAGGCAGCAACATATTTATAGTCTTCATCATTGCGTTTACACTCACCTTCATCTGTTTGGTACTCTTCCCGAAAATGGCCGCCGCAACTTTCATTGCGGTTGAGGGCATCAAAGGCAAGCAATTCGCCCAGTTCGAGAAAATCGGCTACCCGGTTGGCCTTTTCGAGCTCAATGTTCAATTCATTCATGGTTCCCGGGATTTTAACATCCTTCCAGAATTCACCTCTGAGTTTTCGGATAAGTTCTATTGCTTTTTTCAAACCGGTTTCATTGCGTGCCATTCCAACATATTCCCACATGATCTTTCCGAGCTCCTTGTGGAAATGGTCAACGGATCTGGATCCCTTAACAGACATCAGCTTCTCAAGACGTGCCTGAACGGATTTTTCAGCTTCAACAAATTCCGATTTGTCTGTCGACATCCTGGCAACGCGGATCTCACCAGCCAGATAATTTTGAATGGTATAAGGCAAAACAAAATACCCGTCGGCCAGGCCTTGCATCAACGCTGAAGCGCCCAGACGGTTGGCTCCGTGGTCGGAAAAATTGGCTTCACCTGCAGCAAACAAGCCGGTAACGGATGTTTGCAATTCATAATCAACCCATGTGCCGCCCATGGTATAATGCACGGCCGGGTAAATCATCATCGGGTTTTCATAAGGATTTTCATCCACAATTTTTTCATACATCTGGAACAGGTTTCCGTAGCGGTCTTCAATAACCTTTTTCCCCAGGCGACCGATCGACTCCCTGAAATCGAGGAAAACGGCAAGTCCGGTTTCTCCAACTCCAAAACCAGCATCGCAGCGTTCTTTCGCTGCACGCGATGCAACGTCGCGTGGAACCAGATTTCCGAAAGCCGGATAACGACGTTCAAGGAAATAGCCGCGGTTTTCTTCAGCAATATCGTTGGCTTTCAGCTTCCCGTGACGATGGGCTTCGGCATCTTCTTTTCTTTTTGGCACCCAGATGCGGCCATCGTTGCGTAAACTTTCACTCATCAGGGTGAGTTTCGACTGATAATCGCCATGCACAGGGATGCAGGTAGGGTGAATTTGTGTGAAGCATGGATTGGCCAGGTATGCGCCTTTTTTAAATATTTGCCAGATCGCACTGGTGTTTGATCCCATGGCATTGGTTGAAAGGTAAAAAACATTCCCGTATCCTCCGGTTGCAACAACCACGGCATGTCCGAAATGACGTTCCAGCTTTCCGGTTATCAGATTCCTGGCGATGATTCCGCGGGCTTTTCCATCAACAATCACCACATCCATCATCTCATGGCGGTCGTACAGCTTAACAGTTCCCAGCTTGATCTGGCGACTTAGCGCGCCATAGGAACCTAAAAGCAATTGCTGTCCGGTTTGTCCGCGGGCAAAGAAAGTACGCGAAACCTGAGCGCCGCCAAAAGATCGGTTTTCAAGCGACCCTCCATATTCACGCGCAAAAGGAACTCCCTGGGCAACACATTGATCGATGATGTTGTTGCTCACTTCAGCCAAACGGTAAACATTTGCTTCACGGGCCCGGTAATCACCACCTTTGATGGTGTCGTAAAACAGACGGTAAACACTGTCTCCGTCGTTCGGATAGTTCTTGGCGGCATTGATTCCACCCTGCGCTGCAATACTATGAGCCCGGCGGGGTGAATCCTGGTAACAGAAAATTTTAACGTTAAAACCCATTTCACCCAGCGATGCAGCAGCAGCTGATCCGGCCAGCCCCGTGCCAACAATGATGATGTCGAGTTTGCGTTTATTGCTTGGATTAACGAGGTTCTGATGGTCTTTGTAATGAGTCCATTTGGAGGTAAGTGAACCTTTGGGAATCTTTGAATTTATTTCAGCCATGATGACTAACGGATAAGTAAAAAGTAAATGGGTATGATAATGAAGCCTAAGGGAACAACGATGGCATAAAATGTTCCGAACCGCCGCACACAGGTGTTATACCGGGGATGGTTCAATCCGAGTGTTTGCCATGCGGCCTGAAATGCCTGGTTCAGATGAAACCCCAGCACGATGAATAAAAAGATATACAGAAGAGAATATCCCGGGCGCATGAAAAGTTGCTGTGCAATAGTATAAAAATCGGGCTCTCCATCTGCCAAAATATTCGCGTTTGAAACCCATCCGAGTTTGATAAAATAGAAATTTATAAAGTGGATGACCAGAAAAATAAACACGATGCTGCCCGTGTAGATCATATACTTCGACAAAAATGGTGTTTCGGTTTTGTTGCTAACCATATACCGCACAGGTCGGGCCATCCAGTTTTGAACCTGCAGGATGATCCCAAGAAGAATGTGAAGGATAAAACCGGCAAAAAGACCGATTTCAAACACCTTCACAATGTAATTTGTACCCATGAAATGAGCCGCGGCTTTAAACCAGGCACCATCGTCGTCGCGCAGCAAACACAAGTTAATACCCATGTGTACGACCAGAAAAATCATCAGAAACAGACCCAGAAATGCCATCCAGATCTTTTTGGTGATTGAAGAAAATTTGAAAAAAGAGGGATTCATAACAAGCTTTTAATATATTTGTTCTTTCTTTTCACAAAATTAGAATGAAATATTTATCAAAAAAGAAATTCATCAGTTATTTTCACAATTCAAATCCAGTCTAAATTATGTTCCCTGCAAACATTTACGCTACCCGTCGCAAAAATCTCCGTGCTGAACTCTCAGGCGGACTTATCTTGTTTTTAGGTAATCAGGAAGTCCCGTTCAATTATCCTGCCAACACCTATTCATTTCGTCAGGACAGTAACTTTTCCTATTTTTTTGGGTTGGATCATCCCGATCTGGCTGCTGTTATTGATCTCGATGAGGATAAGGATTATATTTTTGGCAATGATGTTGACATCGATGACATCATCTGGATGGGCGTGCAACCAACAATCAAAGACCAGGCAAACAAGGTGGGGGTTGAGCACACCGGGCCGCTCACCGATTTGAATACCATGATTAACACGGCACGCGAAGCTGGGCGACCTGTCCATTTTGTGCCACCATACCGGGGTGAAACCATCATATGGCTTGCCGATTTGATGGGGATTCATCACCTTGAAATAAAATCCAAAACCTCTGAGCCATTGATCAAAGCGATTATTAAGCTTCGCATGAAAAAGGATTCCTTTGAAGTGGCCGAAATAGAGAAAATGGTTAATGTCGCCCGCAAAATGCATATCACTGGCATGAAAATGGCCAAGCCAGGCATTGTTGAACGTGAGATTGCGGGAACAATTGAAGGAATCGCACTGTCGATGGGAGGCCCTGTCTCCTTTCCGGTGATTCTTTCCATCAACGGACAAACCCTTCACAATCACCACCACCACAATACACTTGTTGAAGGCAGGATGCTGGTAATGGATGCCGGTTGCGAAAATGAACTTCATTATTCAAGCGATATCACCCGCACAGTGCCGGTAGGAGGGAAGTTCAACAGCCGCCAGAAAGGAATTTATGAGGTCGTGCTCAAAGCAAACCTCGCGGCAATCAACGCGGTGAAACCGGGAGTGCCATTTAAAGAGATACACATGTTAGCTGCCCGGGAGGTGGCAAAAGGACTCATTGACCTGGGCATTATGAAGGGCGATCCGGTAGAAGCAGCAGGCAAAGGCGCTCACACCTTGTTTTTCCCCCACGGACTGGGACATCCGCTGGGTTTAGATGTGCATGACCTGGAGGGCCTTGGTGAAAATTTAATCGGATATGACGATGAAGTTCAGCGAAGCCAGGAGTTTGGGCTGGCGTTTTTACGGTTCGGGCGTAAACTTCAGGAGGACTTTGTCATGACCATCGAACCGGGCATCTATTTTATTCCTGAACTGATCGACATCTGGAAAGCCGAAAATAAACTGGCGGAGTTCATCAATTACGATGTGGTTGATACCTATAAGGATTTTGGCGGGATACGCATCGAAGATGACATCCTTGTAACAGCCGATGGCTGCCGGGTACTTGGTCAACCCATCCCAAAAACCGTATCCGAAATAGAAGACATCATGCTATAACCTCAGGCTTTAGCCTGAGGTTGCCCATCTATACTATCCCAACATGCCCGCAATAAAAATCAAGAAAAAAAACATCAACTATACCGATGAAGGTGCAGGTAAGGTAATTGTGTTGCTGCACGGTTTCACCGAATCGTTGAAAATATGGAGCAGCTTTTCTACTCAGCTTTCAAAAAAATACCGGGTAATTGCCATTGACCTGCCTGGTCATGGCAAAAGTGATTGCATCGCGAAAGTTCACACCATGGAGCGTTTGGCGGAGGTGGTTTTCACCGTGTTGAAAAAGCTGAAAGTCGGAAAATGTCTGATGGTTGGCCATTCCATGGGAGGTTATGTGACGCTTGCTTTTGCCGCCCAATACCCGGAAATTCTCCGGGGATTCAGCCTTTTTCATTCGCATTGTTTTGCTGATACCAACGTTGAACAGGAGAAACGGAGTCGAACCATTGCTTTCGTAAACCAGGATAAATTCAGTTTCATCGCACAATTTATTCCTGAGCTGTTTCCCGTGGAGGTTCATGTAAAGTTTGCAAAGCAGATTGAGCGAATGGTACAGCGTGCTTCAAAAATGGAAAAGGATGCCGTGATTGCTGCCCTTGAAGGGATGAAATGCCGTAAAGATCAAACAGAGCTGCTCAAAACCACAAAACATCCTGTGCTCTTTATTCTGGGTCAGAAGGATTCCAGAGCCCCATTGGCACGACTATGGGAAATGATTGCATTGCCCTCAGTCAGCGAAACGTTGTTATTGCGCGATTGTGGTCACATGGGCTATATCGAAGCCCCTGAAATCACATTTGAATCGATTTCGGCATTTGCCAAACGAATACTATAAAAGGTACTTTACCTCCCGCGTCCCGTGTCACGTGTCCCGTGTCCCGTGTCCCGCGTCCCGTGTCCCGCGTTCCGTGTCCCGGATCCCGTGTCCCGTGTCCCGTGTCCCGTGTCCCGAATTAAACCTGGTAAAAATGCATCTCCTCCACATACTCCCATACCTTCTCAGGCAGGAAATACCGCATGTTTCTGCCAGCTCTGATTCCTTTTCTAATAAACGAGGATGAGAGTGTAATCAATGGTGCATCTACCCTCTGAATGGATGGATGATGGTCGAAGGCACAGGCTGCAGTGTCTGGACGCGGATATAAATAAATAGGGTACTGCCTGAGCAATTCTTCATGGTTTTTCCACTTGTGCAAGGTAGGCAGTATGTCACTTCCTGAAATCAATACAAACGCTTTCGCGGGAAATTTTTCTGACAGGTAGGTCAAGGTGTCTATCGTATAGGAAGGTTGTGGCAATTTAAATTCAATATTGGATGATGCAAACCGCCGATCATCTGCAATGGCCAGATTCACCATAAACAATCGATGGTAATCAGCCAGTAAAGTCGATTTCTCTTTGAGCGGATTATGAGGAGACACAACGAACCACACCTGGTTAAGATCGGTAAATTCGGCCATAAACGCGGCAATCATCAAATGACCGGCATGAATCGGATTGAAGGAACCAAAGAAAAGACCGGTTTTGGATGGAGCGGAGATCAAATGAATAACGAATATTGAATGATGAATAACGAATTATGGTAAAAAGAGTTTTACGAGGTTGACAATTTCCTGGCATTTGACTTCGAGGTTGTCATTGACAACAATCTGATCGAAATGTGGAGCAAAAGTTAATTCATAGGCAGCTTTGTCTATGCGTTTACGAAGGGTTTCTTCCGATTCGGAGCCTCGTTTTTTTAATCGGTTTACCAGTTCTTCAATCGAGGGAGGGTGGATAAAGATCCCCAACGCATGTTCCCCAAAATACTTTTTCAGGTTCACTGCACCAACAACATCAACATCAAAAATAGGCGTTTTCCCCAGAGACCAGATCCGGTCCATCTCAGATTTCAATGTGCCATAATAACTTCCCGGATAGACCTCCTGCCATTCAACGAATTCATCATGTGTGATTTTTTCTCTGAATTTTTCTGCAGAAATGAAATAGTAATCTGTTCCATCGGTCTCTTCTTCGCGTTTCGCCCTGCTACAGGCCGAAATAGAAAAATTCAACTGTGGCATCACCTTCAGAAGATGCTTTACAATGGTTGTCTTCCCTGCCCCCGATGGCGCCGATACAATAATCGCTTTCCCCTGCATAATGTGAATTACCCCCTCTCCTTAACTTGTATATTCCTTGAATGTATTCAAGGTCAACAATGATTTAATTTGTTTCATTAAAGAATATTCCCCAGTTGCTCCTTAACCTTCTCCAATTCATCCTTCATCTGAACTACGATCATCTGTATGTCTGCATCACTTGCCTTCGACCCGATGGTGTTGATTTCACGGCCCATCTCCTGAGTAACAAAACCAAGCTTTTTCCCTTGAGAAACGGTATCTTTAAGTGTGTCGAGAAAATAGCTGCAGTGTTTCATCAGGCGCACTTTCTCTTCAGTGATGTCAAGTTTTTCCATATAGTAAATCAGCTCCTGCTCAAAACGGTTCTGGTCGGGGGCTGAGCCATTAAAATCACCGCTGTATTTCGAAAAATCACGCAGCAATCGCTCCCGCAGATCTGTGATTCTCCTTTTTTCGTAGGGTTCGATGGCTTCGAGGAGTTGGAGAATAAGGCCGACGCGGTTCTTTATATCCTGCTCTAACACGAGGCCTTCGTTGATTCGGAATGCATCTGCCTGTTCCATGGCCTCTTCAATCGCACTTGACACGGAGACCCAGTCATTTTGAATCAGTTCTTCACGGGTCGTTTGCATCACATCGGGCATTTTGAGTACCAGCGACATCATTTCCGGAACACAGGGTTCCTGAAGCTCATGTGCCAGTGTTTTCAACGCTTCATAATACTTTTTTGCGAGCGCGTGATTGATCGAATAACTCAGCACCTCCCCGGTAATTTCAGCAACAATGTAAAAATCAATTTTACCCCGATCGAATCGCTGGGTAAGCATGGCCCTGATCTCCCATTCCTTGTCGCGAAAATTCCCCGGTATTTTCAGGTTCAGGTCAAGTTGTTTGCTGTTCAGCGTCTTGATTTCGATGGTAAGCTTTCTGCCGGTAATATCAAGCGCTGCCTTACCGTAACCTGTCATGGATTTGATCATACGAACATTTTTAAGCAAACTTACGCAAAATTTACACATTCCGGTGTTATCATGCAACCGGAATTAAATCCTTTTGCGTAAATTTGAACAGAAGAAACATTTTAAAAATGGAATTCCGGATTATCGACGATACCATTCAGTTTTATAACTTGATGCTCATTGATATAGCACAGGCAAAGGACTATATTTATCTGGAAACCTATAAATTTGCCAATGACCACATGGGGGTGCGTTTTCGCGATGCCCTCACCAAAAAGGCCAGGGATGGCGTGAATGTTAAAATACTGATTGATTCCTGGGGCAAAGGGCCGGTTTCAGAGTCGTTCTTTACCGACCTTATCAAACTGGGCGGTGAGGTAAAGTTTTTCGAAAAAATAAAAATCAACAGTGACATTTTTACCCGCGGACACCGGCGCGACCATCGCAAGATATTGGTAATTGACAACACGATCAGTTATATCGGATCAGCTAACATAACGGGCTATAACCTCAATTGGCGCGAGCTTTGTTTGCGCATGGAGGGTGATCTTGCCTTGTCATTTAAAAAGGTTTTCCTTGAGAATTTCAATGCATTCAACCCTTTTATCATTACCAATAAAGTGACGTTTACACGGAAAATTAAATCAGGCAATTTTGAAATCATCAGGGATGTGCCTTCCCTGCAGTTTCAACGACTCCGCAAGCGTTACACCCAGCTGATCAAGCAGGCAAAAAGTTCGGTCGTTATTGAAACACCCTATTTCCTTCCGGGTTTTTTATTGCGCAAGGCCATGATGGATGCCAGCAAGCGCGGGGTAGGGGTGACCGTTATAATGCCGAAGCATTCCGATATGAGGATGGTGGATATCCTTCGCAATAAATATCTTGGAATACTCCATGATGCCGGAATCAAATTACTTTTCTATCTCCCGAATAACCTCCATGCGAAACTTCTGATGACAGATGATGCCATTTTCTCAATTTCGAGTGCGAATTTCGACTTCCGAAGTTTTCGGTATCAGTATGAAATAGCACTGATTGGCTCAGAATCGGAAATTTTGCGGCAATTGCGCGACCATATTGATGAAACCATCCAGAATTCACAGGAACTGGATTACCTGGAATGGAAGCGCCGGCCACTTATTGAAAAAATATTTGAATATCTTCTGCTGCCCTTCCGCCATTTTTTCTAGCGAAAATCAATTTTTTCGCTACCTAATTTGCCCTGTTCACCACATATACCCCGGTAAATATCAGCAATGCCGCAATGATCTTTGGAGCGGTAATTCCTCCCTGGCCTATGGTTACCGACATGGCGGCAGCAAGCACTGGTTGGAGATAACTGTAATAGCTTACCACTGTTGCGCTTACACTCTTCAGCGCGTAATTGATGAGCAGGTAGGCCACAAAAGTATTGAGCACGATAATATAAATAATTCCAAGCCATGCTGCGGTGGTTATAGCCGGAAAATCGATCTCTTGGGCAGGCTTGATCGAAAGCGGAAAAATAAAAATGAAACCAAAGAAGGAGACCCATTTCAGGATGGTTGTTGTGTGGTATTTGCCCACCAGCGGTTTGATGAGAACCAGGTAGAGCGCATAAAACACCATATTCAGGAAGATCAGCAGGTTCCCCAATGCATGATTCCCGTTAAAACTTACAACACGCCCATAAAGGATGAGGATGAGAACTCCGGTTGCGCCCAACGCAACGCCAATGGCCTTTTTCCAGGTGATTTTTTCACCCAGCAGGAAACTTGCAAAAACCATCACAAAAATAGGGTTCAGAACATGAATGAGCGAAGCATCCACAGGATTGCTGAGGTTTAGCCCTTCGTAAAAAAGGGTTTGATTCAGGGCAAACCCAAACATGCCGCAAACGGCCAGCATGACAAGGTCTCTCCGCTCCACTTTTTCATGTACAAACAGCTTTTGGAATAACCAGAAAACAATCATCGCGCCAAGCGACCGGATAAAAATCAGTTGCATGGGAGAAAGTGTTTCCGGCATCAAACTTTTAACGATGTTGTAGGCAAACCCGAAAATCAGGGTGGTGCTGAGCAGAGCCAGATGTGCTCTCCGGATATTTTTCATCAGGCAAAGATAAAAATAAAAAACCCCTGCCGGGGTAGTGAATACCGGCAGGGTTCAAAGTTCAGGAATTCAGATTAAGAAATTCTGATCTCTTTTTTTACTTCGACTTTTGCCTCATCTTTCTTGGGAAGAGCGATTGTAAGGATGCCGCTCTCATAATCGGCCTTTATGTTGTCAAGATCGATGGTTTTGGGCAGGGTGAAAGAGCGGCTGAATGAACCGTAATAAAACTCTTTTCTTGAATAGTTCTTGCCCTCTTCCCGCTTTTGATCTTCCACTTCTGCCGACACGGTTAAGATGTTGTTCTCCAGATTAATTTTGAAATCATCTTTAACCATCCCCGGAGCGGCAATTTCGAGTTGGAAAGAGTCGCTGTTTTCAATGATGTTGGCAGCCGGATCGCTGAAGCGCTTGCCGAAAAAATCACCAAGATCATTGTCGAAAATGTTGCTGACCATATCCGATAACGGATTTCTGTGTTGCCATTTAATGAGTGTCATGGTTCTATCTCCTATGTTTTAAGGTGAATTTTTTATTTGTTTCACCCCTCATTTCAAACCTTGTACCAGTGAAAAAAAACAGATCGGATATGACAAAAAGGCGTAAACAAGTGAATTGCAGGTGTCATAATGGCGGTTGTGTTGAAAAGTGGAGGGATTCAACGCAGTTGTTTGAATCACGGGCGCGATTGCAACTCAAGTCTGGTCTTTTCATGTACCATGAGCGCCAGTCCTTTCGAATCCATATGGCTGAATGTTGAAAAGGGAATCGGGTCGAGAACAAAAAGCTTTATCTGGTCATTTTTATGAATAAGAAGACCCCCTTTTTTTATGGCGCGATGGGTGCCTTTGATAACCACAGGCAGGATCGGTGTTTGCGTTTCGATCGCAAGCCGGAAGGCACCTGTTTTATAACTTTGCAAAGCGCCATCCGGCGATCGGGTACCTTCAGGAAACAGAATTACTGAGTTTCCTGCCCGAATTGATTCGGCAGCCTTGTCCATCATTTGCAATTTGCTTCTTCCACGTCCGCGTTCAATGGCAATATATCCGTTTAAAGCCATGTTCCATCCGATGAAAGGAATCGCAAATAAACTCTTTTTTGCAATCCATTTAAAATGGCGGTGAAGATTGAAAAGCACCAGGATGTCGAGGCCCGACTGATGGTTTGATACCATGACATAAACCTTTGCAGGGTCTATTTTTTCTCTCCCTTCCACTGAAACTTTCCAGTATGGATTGATTCCCAAAATAATATCGGACCATCTGCAGGTGAACTGATGAAGGATATACCTCCTGCGATCAAATAAAACAGTGGTAAGCCATAAAAAAATGGGAATCGGAAACAACAATGCAGAAACCAGAAACAAGGAAGCCCAGAAATAGCAAGATGCCAGTATCTGTAAAATACCACCATCTTCCCTCCCCATATCTCTTCCTTTCCCCATCCTTAACACTTAACACTTAACACTTAACACTTAATCCTTAGTTGTCCTCCCATACTGTCTCCACTTCTCAATGGCGGCTGCCAGATCAGCGGGGTATTCTGAGTCGAAGTGAACAAATTCATTCGTAGCAGGGTGAATAAACCCAAGTGATTTGGCATGCAATGCCTGACGTGGCAACAGCGCAAAACAATTATGCACAAATTGCTTGTATTTGGTGAAGGTAGTCCCTTTCAGAATTTCAGATCCGCCATAGCTTTCATCATTGAACAATGGATGTCCGATATGTTTGAAATGGATCCTGATCTGATGCGTCCGTCCGGTTTCAAGGCGGCATTCCACCAATGTAACATATCCGAAACGTTCAAGCACGTGATAATGAGTTACGGCATGACGGCCTTTTTCGGGATCATCGTAAACAGCCTGCACCAACCGGTTTCTGACATCCCTTCCGATGTTGGCATCGATGGTGCCTTCATCATGGTCGATGTTTCCCCACACGAGCGCTACATAGGTACGGTCGATGGTATGGTCGAAAAACTGCCTGGCAATTTTTGTTTGTGCCATCTCATTTTTGGCAACCAGCATAATTCCGCTCGTGTCTTTGTCGATCCGGTGGACAAGATAGGGCTTCGCGTCGGTCTTCTCAGCTTCATTTTGCTGCAAATGAAATAATAAAGCATTTTGAAGGGTGCCGGTAAAGTTTCCATGCCCCGGATGAACCACCATTCCTGGCATTTTGTTAATCACCAGGATGTCGTGGTCTTCGTAAACGATGTTGATGGGAATATTTTCGGGATATACCTCTGTGTCGCGCGGCGGATAAGCCAGCACAATGGTGATAACGTCGAGAGGTCGTACTTTATAATTGGGCTTCGCTACGGAGTCGTTCACCAGGATGTTACCGGCACGGGAGGAGTTCTGGATACGGTTTCTGGAGGCATTTTCAATTTTAGCCATCAGATATTTGTCCATCCGCAGAGGGGCTTGACCCCGATCGACTATGAACCGGAAATGTTCATATAATTCTGCCGATTCTTCGGGAACATCCTGCGGATCATCGAAGGTGTATGGCTCCTCCATCTGCTTTGCATGCATTTTAGTTGAGATATCGGCTCCTTCACCGGGAAATAATGAATTTTGTTACAGCCATCCGAATACCTGCACGACTCCTGATTTCCAGGAAATAAAGTCCATTTGAGAGGGAACTTACGTCAATCTGTTTTGAATAACCTGTTTTCAAACGGAGGTTGCCTATCAGGTCGGTTATGATAACACTTCCATCTTCGGCGATGTTGCTTTTTTCGGTTGTTTCAGGGGTGTGTATTGATAAAGTAACCGATGAACAGGGATTGGGATAAACAGTTATTTTCAAACTCCGGCTTACGATGTCGCCAATCCCGACCGGAATGGGTTTCCCGATCACCGGCCTGATCATAAGCGATCCGGTTAAAGAAGATGGGTTCCATACTCCCGAGGTGTTCCAGAAGATCTCATTCCGGCTGTTGTTGTACATGTCGAAACCAATCGAAAGATTGTCATCGGTAGTCTGTTTGCAGCCAACAAAAAAGGTTCCCGTAATGCTCAAAGGAGGGTAAATATGGTAGGTAACAAATTTATTTATACTGTCAGCATACTTCGGCATTACAAGAGAGGTAAAGAGTGTATCCCCGGGTTTACCAGAGTTTTCATTCCATATGGTGAGGTAAAAAAACTGTTGGCTCACATTGCCCAATGTCTTGTTGAAATACATTCTGATTGCCCGTAAAGTGTCGGGAGATTTGTTCAATCTGAAACGATAAGCCAGTTGAGACCCTGTCGGGGTAAGTCCGTAACTTGCCTCCGGTGTTCCATCGTCATAAGCATAATAATTAAAAAATTTCTGATATGCCTGCATCGTGTCTCCGGGTAAGGAACCGGGAGGCGATGCAGTTAATACATGTTTCATCAGGAACATTGCGCTGTCGGCCTGGCTGATCGGAATCAGAAAAGATACTTCGGGATGGGCAAACTTCTGGTAGGTGACAAACGGATCGGTTTGGTAGGGCTGCATGGTGTAACTTCCGCCATCGTACGATTTAGAAAAGCTGCCAGCGGGATTGGTGACGAAATATTTATAGGTTGCCGCATGGGGAATAATATCCCGATTGGTCATCACAATGTCGATGGTGTCGGTGATTTCGTTTGTAGGATCATCACAATACTGGGTAAATGGCATCGACTCATATCGGTTGAGCAAAGATGGAGGGCGATAAACAAAACGTAGTTCGGGATAAACAGTGTCAAATTTGCTGCGCCCCAGGTTCAGGTAAACGTTGTCGAGATTCCACTGGGCAGTATTGCTTTGCCAGGAGGGCAATGCGGAACTTGCCAGACTCACATAATTGAAAAATCTGAATCTGAATTTCTTTTTAAAAAATATGGTATCGGTAATAGGAATCATCACCTGCACAAACCATTTGTTGTTTTTCAGATAAAAGGTGTCAAGCGGCATACCGTTGGCAAACCACATTTGCCGCCATAAATCGGGAACAGGAGTAGTGCCTCCCGGAATAAGGCTGTCATGAGCCGGAACGGCAAGAAATTCAAGCAGGATCGAGTCGTTCTTCTGAGGCGCCTTGCCTCTGCCCTGGGGCTGATAGAAAAAACTCAGGTAAATTGAATCGGCAGGTGTCAGCGCGCGGGCAACCGGGCTGAAAACTGAGTCGAGCCTGATGTAGCGGGAGGTTAGATGATCGGCAATAAAATTTAGCGGACCCGGTACTGCCGTGGGGTACATGTTCCCCGAATCATTGATCGCATCCAATGTCATGGCGCCCAGGTTTATCGGATAAACCGGGAAATCATCGTTCTCAAAAGCATAATGGTCTATCCACCGGTCGGCAGACGGAAACACTTTATTTGCCGAGAAATCGTCAAAAAACGGCATGGCTATCGGAATCGTATCACTGCCTGTATATGGCAGGTTCATCCGCTGAAGAGCTTCCGCCCTGGCTTTAACCACGGGGTTAAACTGCAAACCGGTGAGTATCTCCTGTGAAAACCCAACAATGCCGGTTGTCAGAGAAATAAATATGAGTAGGAAAAAACGCATTATTGATACTTTTAAATTATTAAAACTGCTTATCCCTTTCGGTCAAGTTGGTTTGATTAAGTCGTTAAATGGCAC
>DYQT01000461.1 GCA_020719165.1 Draconibacterium orientale
CATATGGTTCGGCACGAGCAAACCGTGCCAATGGATGGAGGTTTCCACGCTCATCTTGTTGTGGACGTGGATTCGGGCGGTGTCTCCCTCTTTAAAATGCAAGGTTGGACCCGGAATAGCACCGTTTATGGTCATGCCATATACAGGCTTTCCGGTGATGTTGACCTCCTGCTGGGCGATCGTGAGTTGGTATTCGACGGTTGATGCTTTGGCGGGTGTACAGGTAAAGAGGATAGCAAAAGTCAGACAAACAATTTTGATGTTTCTTACGAGCCACATCATGTCGAGCCCCTTTTTTTTTGGCTAACGGACAGCATAACCGGCTGGCAATGGAGCGTAGCGGAATTGCCAGTCCGAGTTGATGCGGTTGTTGGACGAAGCCGCATGCGCGGCAGAAAAAACAAAACATAAAGCTGATAATTGGTGTATATCTTCCGTACACGCATAATTCCGATAATTTAATGAATAAGGAAAATACATCATGAATCCAAATGAAGCAAAACGATTTAACGAGCTTTATCAATGTCACCTGAGGCTTTTAAAACTTCAGGGAAAAAGCCAGAAAACAATTGATGCCTATTCCCGAGCGGTCCGTAGAGTCAGTGATCATTTTGACTGCTGTCCTGATCAATTGACCGTGGAACAATTTGAAATCTATTTTGCTGAACTGGTTGATAGCCATTCCTGGAGCACGGTCAAAATCGATCGAAACGGGCTTCAGTTCTTTTGGAAGTATGTCCTTAAAAAGGACTGGCAATGGCTTACCATCATAAAGCCTCCAAAGATTCATACCATACCTGATATTCTTACCCCTGCCGAAATAGAGCAGCTCATCGGAGCAACACGAAAACTACGCTATCGTGTTTTTTTATTGACCACCTATTCCATGGGACTTCGCCTTGAAGAGGCTTTGTCTCTTCAGATCGGTGATATCGACGCAGGGCGAAAAAAGGTTCATATCCGCCGGGGCAAAGGCCACAAAGATCGTCTGGTGCCACTGCCGGATCTGACCTTGCAGGCATTACGTGAACTCTGGAAAAGGCATCGTCATCCCTATTGGATATTCCCCAATGCAAATGGACCTGTTAAAATCATCCAGCAGGCTACAACCCATATGGATAGAGGTGGTGCACAAAAGGCCATGAAAATGGTGGTCGAGGAATGCAGGATTAAAAAAAAAGTCCATATCCACTCCCTTCGCCATAGCTTTGCCACGCATCTTCTTGAACGAGGTCTGAGCCTTCGTCACATTCAGGCCCTGCTCGGTCATTCCAGTCCTGCAACAACCGCACGTTATGCTCACC
>DYQT01000031.1 GCA_020719165.1 Draconibacterium orientale
ACTATGAACAACGACATGTTAAAAAAACTGCTCGACGAATTCATGGCCAAGGTTATTGCCAAGAATCCGGGTGAAAAAGAATTTCATCAGGCTGTAATGGAAGTTGCTGAATCATTGATTCCTTTCATTGAAGAAAATCCTAAATACAAGCAAGCTAAAATCCTGGAGCGGATGGCAGAGGCTGAACGCATCATCATCTTCCGGGTTCCATGGCTTGATGACAAAGGTGAAATCCAGATTAACAGAGGTTTTCGCATCGAAATGAACAGCGCCATTGGCCCTTACAAAGGCGGTATGCGTTTTCACCCCACGGTGAATCTTGGCATCCTGAAGTTCCTTGCTTTTGAACAGGTTCTGAAAAACAGTTTGACAACCCTTCCGATGGGTGGTGGTAAAGGCGGCAGCGATTTCGATCCTAAAGGCAAGAGTGACAATGAGGTAATGCGTTTCTGCCAGAGCCTCATGACTGAATTGCAGCGGCATATTGGACCAGACACAGACGTACCTGCCGGCGATATTGGCGTTGGCGGTCGTGAAATCGGATTTATGTTTGGTCAGTACAAACGTCTGCGCAATGAATTCACCGGCGTTCTCACCGGGAAAGGATTAGAGTGGGGTGGATCACTGATCCGTCCGGAAGCTACAGGATATGGCCAGGTTTATTTTGCAGAAGAGATGCTCAAAACCCGCGGGCTCGATTTCAAAGGCAAAATCGTTACCGTTTCAGGTTCAGGCAATGTAGCCCAGTATGCCACTCAAAAAGTCACCTTACTTGGTGGTAAAGTTGTTACCCTGTCCGATTCTGAAGGTTACATTCATGATCCCAAGGGCATTGACTCAGAAAAATTAGCCTTCGTCATGCACCTGAAGAATGTGAAACGTGGTCGCATCAAAGAATATTGCGATAAATATCCTGAAGCCACCTTTGTTGCCGGCAAACGTCCATGGGAAGTAAAATGCGACATTGCACTCCCGAGCGCTACCCAGAACGAAATTGATGTAAACGATGCCAAGGCTTTGATGGCCAATGGATGTTTCTGCGTTTCTGAAGGAGCCAACATGCCTTCAACCCCCGAAGCCATTGAAGTTTATCTCGAAAAGAAGATTCTGTATGGCCCTGGCAAAGCTGCCAATGCAGGTGGTGTTGCCACATCAGGTCTTGAAATGTCACAAAACTCCATGCGTTTATCATGGACCCGTGAAGAGGTTGACATGAGGTTACACAACATCATGATCGACATTCATAAAAACTGTGTTAAATACGGCACAGAACCCGACGGATTCATCAACTATGTAAAAGGAGCCAATATTGGTGGTTTCGTAAAAGTAGCTGATGCCATGATGGCTCAGGGCCTTGTGTAAGAACTGACCAGTTCATTTTGATTACAAAGGAGCACGGAAAACTGTGCTCCTTTTTTTTATACTACTTTTTCCGGGGTTAATTTGGGAGCCGGTGACCGGCAATGAACGAAAGAATCAGGATAAAGCCGGCATAGCAAAGGGATGAAAATAACATAATCAGGGAAGCTGCAATCAATCCGAAATCTGGTGTGAAAATCAAGTTTAGCACAAGGTTCATTACAACAATGATACAAATGGCAATGAGCATATAGGCAGTTCGAAAAACAAGCTCTAAAAAGCGTTGAAAAAGCAAACCGACCTGCCAAACGAAAGCAGACAGCAACACTGGCAGATAAATGAGCCAGACATCAATTTCGGGAATTTTCAGAACATCCTGAAATAACATTTGCTTCATGATCATAAAAAAAATGAAAACAATAATGAAAATGAGCAGCTCAAAACTCAGCGCCTCTTTTACCAAAGCCCAGGCATCCCGGTGATGTCGTGAGTTCCATTTGTCGTGAATTTTTGTTTGATAAGAGATATAAATCGGAAAACTTGCAAAGGAAATACTCTTGAATAACAGATCTTTGAGTGCCGAATACATCCCGGCATCACGGTATCCAAAGTACTCCATGATCACAAAACGGTCGACAGCCATGAGCAAATGTGAGAAAAACAGCCACAGGGTGATCCCATACCCAAATTCAACTACCTTGGCAGAAAACCGGGAATCCCAGTAAACATGTCTGAGATCGATGGTAAGCAACCCTTTTACGCGGATCAGTGACCTTAAAATCAACACACCGGAGAGTCCGATTACAAGAGAACCCAGGAGCAGGGAGGCATGCCGCCATTGAAAACAAAAGAGGCCAATCAGCAACACTACCAGAATGATCAACTGGTCGGAACCCTCAAGAATTGCGGTTCTAACCGATCGGTGATAAACCTGAAGTATGGCTTGATGAAACAGATAGAAATGGTTAAGAAATGTGAATAAGGCGACAAGGCCGAGGTCAATCCATGATAAATGGAAATACCAGACACCCACGACTATCACAATTGCGGTTGACAACAAAGCAATGAGAATTGTCAGGTCAAAAAACCGGCTCATCACCACATTGGTCTCCCGTGGCATTCCGGCCAGAAATCGCAGCATGCTCACCTGCACCCAGTTAAAGTTCAAAGTTATCACCAACAAAACGGAATAGATCAGCAGGGAGTATCTGCCATATTCAACCGGACCAAGAAAACGAATGGCAATAATAATTACTGCCATACTCACAATAGCGGGAATAAATCGTCCGGAAAGATATTTAATAATTTCTTTATTCATGGCCAGGCAATGCCTGTCATTGGATCAGGATACTTTGTTCATTGTCCATCTTTTAAAAAAAATGGTTTTGGCCTTAATACTTTGTCAAAAGTAAAATACTGAATGATAGTGAAATCCTGCCCCTCATTCACCGAAGCGTAAAGCCGGTCAAGATCATAAGGCAGCGGCAGACCCTGCAAATTTGTTTGACCAACCGGACCCTTTTTATGAAAGGTTTTTATCGAATTACTCACCCCGGCCGTATCGGTGAGGGTGATGATGATAAAGGGCGGTGAGTTCAGGATAGAATCTTTGCGAACCTTATCCATGTCATTCAGCAACGCCTCATAATTCAGATTTCTGAACCCTGATAAAAAATTCAGGAGTTTAAGCGTGTCGTAATTTTTGATCTCGGTATTGTCTTTAAGTGAAATCAGCACAAATTTATTATTTCCGTTATTCCTTACTTCATAGGAATAATCTGGCGTTGAGGGGATCTCAACTTTTACCGAGGAAATTTCTGCAATGGATTTTCGGAATATATTGTAATTGCGCCAGTATTTCTCAATCGGGCTGTACCTGGGGGAGACAAATCCTCTGAACCCCGGCAGGCAAACAATATAAGGTTCAGAGGAGTTTTGCATCAGCATAAAACATCCCTGATTACTGGGAGTAGCGCCACCAACATAATAAACTTTGGTAAGTTTTTCGTGGGGAAACCATCGGATGGCACCAAAAAGGTCGATACGATATACCTGCTGATAGATTTCAACTTTAACGGCGTTCACAGCAAGGTCCTTCACAATGTTGTCATGTGCTGCATTGGCCACCGGTTGCTGTACTTCAAGCTGTACCATGGTTTTCAGGAGCAAGTCAACGCTTTGGATTTGTGCAAGATACTTGTCATTAACCATCCACTTACCCGGCGATTTCCTGCTGAGGGTGACGCTGTTGTTGTTTTTATCGGCAATAAATATGCGGGTAACGCTTGAAGAATCGTTGAGTTTAAAATCACTCAATGACCGCCTGAAGGTTGTGGTGCTTTGGGTAACCCATAAAACAATGGCTATGAGCGAAAGCACAATGAAGACAATAAAAATGGTTTTGTTTTTTTTCATAGTTATCCTTTTCGAACGGGTCGGGCATAGGTGCGTTTTCGCAACCAGTATTTGACAAAGCCTACACCCATGATTAGCAAAACAGGCACCAGTATGTTGATGAGCTGCCAGAACAGGCGTTGTTTTGCGACTTTGGCTGTATCAAGCATCCGGAGTTTTAATTCCCGCGAACGAACTGAAATCAGGCCAGAGTCATCACATAAAAAATTGACAGCATTCAATGCCAGATCTTTATTGCCGAATGTTTGCCGCGTGTACTGATCAAATCCAAGCGGCAAAACATAGCTTTGCGAAAAATGGAATTGATTTTTCACAAGGTCTCCATCTGCGATGATGATCATTTTCGTTTTTTTACTCTTCGATTTAAAACCCAGAGACTTGCTTTCTGCCAGTTCGGGAGGAATGCGAAACAAGAAAGAAGATGGAAATTCTCCTTCCAGCAACACGCCTACCGGAAGAGGCCCCTGATTGAACATCCGCTCATTTGGTTGTTTCTTAAGGATTTCGAGGTCAATTAAAGCAGGCGCAGTAATCGTTCGCGCATAAGGGGAAGTTTCGAGCAGAATGGTTGCCTTCACACCTTCAACAGCAACTGTATCGATGGTACTAAGAAATTCAGTTTTAATTGCATTCAACCCGTTAACCACCGGATGGTTAACTGATGGAGTTAATATCGGAAAAAACACCCATTTAAAATATTCAAACTGCGGCTGATTTCCAATCTGGCCAGTTTTAACCGGAATAGGAAGTGAATTTAAATCCTGAACTAAGTTAACATTGGTGCGGATACCATAATTGAAAAGCATGTCTTCCAAGTTGATGTCATTTGGAATACCCATGGTTGAATTATATTTTTGCAAGCTATCCATGCTTGCAAATACCGGATCAATCAGCCACAAAACCTTGCCTCCACGCATGATAAACTGGTCGATCAGGAATTTATCCCGCTCATCAAATGGTTTGGTGGGCCTTGCAATAATGATCGCCCTGTACTTATTAATCAAAACATCGCGCGTTGAGTCGGCTTTGATTCTTATGGCAAGACTCGTAATTTTTTTATTCAGCACCACCCGATCAACGTTATAAAAATCAGAAAGGGAAACCTGCAGGTCGTAGGTTTCCATATTGTCAAGTTCCCCCTGCCCATCGATGATGGCAATCCGCGGCTTTATCGGTGTAGTCAGATTTTTAATGGCGCTGGCAAGGTTATATTCCAGTGATTGAATGCTATTATTCAGCACTTTATCAGGATTTTCCTGCAATTGCGCCATCAACAATTGTACGGGAAGTTCTTTCCCATGATAGGAAACCATAGCGCCCGGGAAAATGATAATCTGAGAAGATTCACCATCTTTATTTACACGCAGGTCGGTGGGTTGCAATCCCCGTTCAGCAAGCAATCGGTAGGCATCATTCCTGTCTTTGCTGCTGGGGTTCTCCGAAGGATTTACAAATTCATACTGAACAAAATCACTATATGCTCTGAATTCATCGAGCATCTCACGGGTTTCATTTGAGAGGCGCAAAAACCCCGGAGGCAGGTCGCCGGTCAGGTATACTTTAAAAAACACGACATCATCGAGCTTTTTCAGCAACTTTTTGGTTGCGGGAGCAAGTGAATAGCGTTTTTCGGCGGTAAGGTCGAGTCGGGTAAAAACAAAAGAGGAGATGATATTAACCACAACAACAATGGCAATCCCCAGTATCAGTCCGATCAGGTTGGCTCGTTTGATATTTTTCTTTTTGTCGGTCATTTCGCTGTTTCGCTGTTTCACCATTTCCTGCTTTCAAGCGAAAGTTTTGTCATCAGGATAAAGATGGTTGTTACACTTACAAAGTAAATGAGATCCCTCGAGTCTATTACACCACGGCTCATGGAAGAGTAATGCGCACTGAGCCCCAGCGACTGAATGATTAGTCCGGCTTTACCTGAAACAATGAACGCATATACGAGTTCAAACCCCATGTAAAGGATAAAGCTGATAAAGACAGCAAGAATAAATGAAACGATCTGGTTTTCAGTAATAGAAGATGCAAATATCCCAACAGCGACGAAACTGGCTCCAAGAAAAAACAATCCGATATAAGAGCCCCAGATGCCACCTGAGTCGAGGTTTCCGGGAGGAAGGCCCAACATGTAAACCGAAAAGTAAAAAACCAGCGTGGGCAATAGTGCGATGATCACCAAAACAACTCCGGCGAAGTATTTGGCCAGGATAACCTGAAGGTCGGTAAGTGGCTGGGTCATAAGCAATTCGATGGTTCCGCTTTTCTTTTCATCGGCAAACGAACGCATGGTAATAGCCGGGATCAGAAAAAGGAACATAAATGGAGCAATGATGAATAATCCGTCAAGACTGGCAAAACCGAAATTGAGCAGGTTGAACTCCAGGGGGAAAACCCAAAGGAAAAGACCGGTCATGAGAAGAAAAACGATGATAACGATATATCCAATCAGGGAGTTCAGGAAACCGTTAATCTCTTTCTTAAAAAGAGTGAACATATGCGCAATTATTTAAGGGGTGCAAAATTAGCATTTTTCATGTATCAAATTGCGTCAGTCAGGAACATTTCCGGGGATTTGTCGGGAGACATAACTGGTGTAATCAATCAGGCGGGGTTCATAGGACTCCTTCAAAAGGTGTGAGGAGATTAAAAAATCGGCAGTCGACCGGTTGCAAGCCGTCGGGATATTGTACACTACCGTTATCCGCAGCAATGCTTTTACATCAACATCATGCGGCTGAGGTTGCATCGGATCCCAGAAAAAGATGAGCAGATCAATCTTACCTTCGGCAATCATGGCGCCCAATTGCTGATCACCGCCAAGAGGCCCCGATTTCAGTTTGACGATATCGAAGGTGATCTTCTCTTCCTCCTCCAGTTTGTTCAGGATGGTCTCCTCCACCAGTTTCCCGGTAGTGCCAGTGCAGATCAGGTGATGCCCGAGGAGCGTTTTATAATTGAATTCAACCCATTCAACAAGGTCTTTCTTACGATTGTCGTGGCCCACGAGGGCAATATTTTTCGATTTTTCCATTTTCTTAAAAATGAATGATTTTTTCAGATCTGAAAACTTCAGAGTAATTCAACCGTCACCAGTTGATCCATTTTCAATCCCAGAAGGCTGCTTGCCTTTCCTTCGCGGATGGCAATTTCGATATACCCGCTGGTTGAAAAAAGGGCAAGCATATCTCCCTGACTTACATCTTTATATGATTTACTAATCTCTGTAATACGGTAGTTTAATGAGCGGAAAGTGATCGCGAATTTTCGATTCTTCACGGCAGATTTGAACAAGGTCTCTGTTATATTGACAAAAACATTCTCATAATTGTCGATGTAAATCACCTTGCCCTTGAGAAGATCACCCTGAATGACAGGCTGGAAGGCTATTTTTTGCTGAACACTCTCTTTGGGAAAACCAAGTTTTTCAATTGGCAGGCCACCGGCGATATGACAGGCAACTTTCACAAAGACATCCCGTGTCGAAAATGTGAAATAATCAGAATCCTGCATAACATCCAGCTCTATGATTCTGGTAGGCCTCTCATCAAAAAGCAATGAGAATATTCCATTATCGGCGCCAATGAAATAGTGCCCATGGTGAAAAACCAGGGTATGCGGTGTATCGGTGGCAGCCTCGGTATTGATGGCAATGATGTGCACCGTCCCCTCGGGAAAGTTGGGATAAACATTTCGAATGATAAAAGCAGCATGATTCAGATCAAATGCCGGAATATGGTGTGAAATGTCAACAACTTGTGCATCGGGCAACAGCTTCAGAATAGCGCCCTTGACAGCTCCCGTATAGTGATCCTTTAGTCCCCAGTCGCTTGTAAGTGTGATAATAGCCATGGAAATATTCGTACATTTGCGTATTCAAAGGTATAAATAATTCATGAGCGAGAAGCTAATAAACATTGAATCCTTTCATCCACTGGATATTTTTGGTGCTAATGATCAGAACCTCGAGGTGGTACGCAACTATTTCCCCCGACTCAAAATCGTGGCCCGGGACAATTATGTAAAAGCGTTTGGAGAAGAGTCAGATCTCCTTGAATTCGAAGAAAAATTCAACCTTCTTCTGCTTCATTTTGAAAAATTTGGACGGTTGAATAAAACAGATATCAGCCTGATGCTGAACCCAGGCTCATCTGGCGTTTTAGCTCCTGAGGGGCAAAACGATGTGCTGGTTCACGGCAAAAACGGGCTTTTAATCAGGGCTCGAACAGCAAACCAGCGCAAACTCGTTGAAAGCAGTCTGAAAAATGATCTTGTTTTTGCCATCGGTCCGGCTGGAACCGGAAAAACCTACACGGCAGTGGCCATGGCGGTGCGAGCATTGAAAAACAAAGAGATTCAGCGGATCATTCTCACGCGACCGGCTGTAGAAGCAGGCGAAAACCTCGGGTTTCTTCCCGGAGATTTAAAAGAGAAGCTGGATCCCTATATGCAACCGTTGTATGATGCCCTTGGCGATATGCTACCTACACAAAAGCTGCTGCAATACATTGAAGAGCGCGTGATTGAAATAGCGCCACTGGCCTTTATGCGCGGACGGACGCTCAACAATGCCTTTGCCATACTCGATGAAGCACAGAACACTACTCCAAGCCAGCTGAAAATGTTTCTCACCCGAATGGGAGCTTCAGCCAAATTTATTGTTACCGGCGACATCACGCAAATCGACCTTCCGAAAAATCAGACCAGCGGGCTGTTGCATTCTCAAAAAATCCTGAACAACATTCCCGGAATTGACTTTGTATACCTCGATAAATCCGATATCATCCGGCACAAGCTGGTAAGCCGCATTATTGATGCATACAGCCATGATAACTAAGTATATTTTCTCATTCAAAAAATCACCCTATGACCAACGTTCTCCAAAAAACCAGTTTCAATTTCCCGGGCCAGAAAAGCTTTTATCAGGGCAAGGTTCGCGATGTTTACAACATTGATGATCAATTCCTTGTAATGGTCGCCAGCGACAGGATTTCTGCTTTTGATGTTGTTCTTCCCAGGGGAATCCCTTACAAGGGACAGGTTCTCAACCAGATTGCAGCAAAATTTCTGGATGTCACCGCAGATATTTGCCCCAATTGGAAAATTGCTTCTCCTGACCCGAATGTCACCATCGGCCATTTTTGCAGGATTTACCCGGTAGAGATGATCATTCGCGGATACCTCACCGGAAGTTCATGGCGCACCTATCAGAAAGGGAGCAGGGAAATTTGCGGTGTGGCCGTTCCCGACGGAATGAAAGAGCATCAGCGATTTCCGGAGCCCATCATTACGCCTACGACAAAAGCTTCGGAGGGGCATGATGAAGATATCACGGAGGCGGAACTGCTCGCACAAGGTTTGATTCCGGCGGAAGAGTATGAAACGATAAAAAAGTACACCTTTGCTTTGTTCCAACGAGGCACAGAGATGGCTGCAGATAAGGGATTGATCCTGGTTGATACGAAATATGAATTCGGCAAAGGAACCGATGGGAAAATCTATCTGTGCGATGAAATCCATACGCCCGACTCCTCCCGGTATTTTTACCTGGAAGGCTATGAAGAACGGCATGCTAAAGGTGAACAGCAGCGACAGCTGTCGAAAGAATTTGTCCGCGAATGGCTCATGGCCAATGGTTTTATGGGCAAAGAGGGACAGGCTGTACCTGAGATGACAGATGCTTGGATCAGGGAAATATCCGACCGGTATATTGAACTGTATGAAGGTATCACCGGCGAAAAATTTGTAAAGGCTGAAGGCACAAACATTCTCCAGAGGATTGAATCCAATATCCTGAGCTTCCTTAATTCGGTGAAGGTATGATCCCATTTAGTCCCCCCCGGATTGACCAGAAGATTGTGGATGAGGTTGTTGACACCCTGTATTCGGGATGGATCACAACCGGACCAAAAACAAAAAAATTCGAGAAGTTACTCACCGCCTATGGTGGGCATAAAATAACCCTTTGTGTGAGTTCAGCTTCGGCCGGGCTTGAATTGATGCTTCGGTGGTTTGGGATACAGGAGGGTGATGAGGTGATTGTGCCGGCTTATACCTATTCTGCTACCGCCAACGTGGTTGTGCATTGTGGTGCAAAGGTTATTTTCGTAGATGTAACCAACGATTTTAACATCGCTGCTGATGCTATCAAAAAAGCCATAACTCCGCGCACCAAGGTGATTATGCCGGTGGATATTGCCGGATGGCCCTGCGATTACGATGCCATAAATGCACTGGTGCGCAACCCGGAAATCAAAAAGCTTTTTCGCCCCCAAACAAAGGAGCAACACATGCTGGGCAGGATCCTGGTGTTGTCGGATGCCGCTCACTCCATCGGAGGCCAGTACCACGAAAAAAAAGTTGGAAATCTGACTGACATCACCGTTTATTCGTTTCATGCGGTGAAAAATCTGACCACCGCGGAGGGAGGTGCCGTGTGTCTGAACCTGCCCGAACCATTTGATCAAGAAATTATCTACCAGGAGCTGAATGCCAAATCGTTGCATGGGCAAACCAAAGATGCATTAGCGAAAACAAAGATCGGTGGCTGGCGATACGACATCATTGAACCTGGGTACAAATATAACATGACCGACATCCAGGCCTCCATGGGGTTGGTTGAACTCGCCAGGTATGACGACGACATGCTGGTGAGACGCAAGCAGATTTTTGATAAATATACCCGGGATTTTTCAAAATATCCCTGGGCGCAAACTCCTGAATATGAATGCAGTGGAATCAAATCTTCATATCATGTCTTTTTATTGCGCATCAAGGGTATTTCCGAGCAGCAACGCGACCAGGTTATTCAGGAGATATTTAACCGGGAGGTGGCCGTGAATGTACATTTTGTTCCCCTGCCCATGATGACCTATTACCGCAACGAAGGTTATGACATCAAGGATTATCCTGTTGCTTACGACAACTTTTCGCGGGAGATCAGTCTGCCGGTGTATTACGATCTAACGGATGACATGGTTGACACTGTTGTAAAGGCCACTGTGGAAGCAGTGGAGAAGGAGATTATATAATTATGTCGAAACATAAAGCTGCTCCTCTCCTCTCCCCTGAAAAATATATTCGAACCCGCGCCAGGACACTTCCACTCGGCACCTGTTACATCAATGCAAGATGGAAAGAATCAGGAATGGCCATCATCTTCGCGACACGCAAGCATGTTAACAAAAACATCACCTTTGCTGTTTTCCAGGTTGACCTCTTTTGCCTTGGCATTAAGGAGGCAATGTATTATTTCAATGCCGATCCTGATCTGATTTCCGACCTCCGTAAAAGGCATGATGAAATGTCGGGCCCCGATGATCCGGTTATTGAAGTCGAATATACGCTGGCTCATAACATCCTTTACGGTGCAATTGAATATGCCGTAGATTTGGGATTTCAACCTCCAAAAGAGTTTGAGATTGCAAGTCACATTCTCGAAGAGGATGACGAACATATCGAACTGATAGAGATTGAATTTGGAATGAATGGTATGCCTGCCGTATTTTTCGGGAGAGAGAAACATCCCCAAAACATCCTTTTTCAACTTGACAAATCGGTTGGCCGAGATAATTACAGGGTCTTTTATGGTGATGATTTTACTCAGGCTCATCCCGGCCCCATTGACATAAATGATCTTGACGATTCCTTTGACGATGAACCACAATTTCCCATTGATGGTCTGAAATAGGTGATGAATCAGAGTTGGGCAGAGAAACAACTCAATAGAGAATTAACCAAATTATGATCCGGTTTTTTGATATATTTCTTTCGTTGATTGGGCTTTTGGTGCTATTGCCGGTTTTGTTGCTGATTTTTATAATGATCAGCATTGACTCGCGCGGCGGGGCGTTTTTTTTTCAACTACGGGTTGGTAAAAACGGCAAGGGTTTCAGGCTGATAAAATTTCGCACCATGGTTACCGATGCTGAAAAACATGGCGGTTTAACGGTTGGCGCGCGCGACAGCCGCATCACTTCAGCAGGATATTTTCTTCGCAAATTCAAACTCGACGAACTGCCTCAACTGATTAATGTATTGAAAGGTGATATGAGCATGGTCGGGCCCCGGCCTGAGATTCAAAAATACGTTGATCTTTACACGCCCGAGCAATGGATCGTACTTTCCGTCAAACCAGGCATTACCGATTATGCTTCTATTGAATTCATCGATGAAAACGAGTTGCTTGGCCGCTCGTCAAACCCCGAAAAAACATACCTGGAGGAGGTGATGCCAGCTAAAATTGCACTCAATAAAAAGTATATTGAACACATGACCCTGCGGGAATACTTCAAAATCCTGTTCAAAACTTTTATAAAAATTTTCTGATTAGTCGCAAGATGCGCTCCCCCTCATGATGCAATCTTCAACAGCAATCAGGGTTGTCTATCTGGCAACTACAAATCGTTGTGAAGCTGAATAATTTCCCAATAATAACCGGGCAACATAAACCCCCTGAGCCAGTCCCCTCACTTCATAGCTAATTTTATGATATCCTTCAGCCATCACCGTGTCGAGAATCGTCTCCTTCAGGTTTCCACAGCTGTCAAAGATGGTCAGGGTAACCGGTTCACTATTGGAAGCCAGTACCATCGGAAAACAAACTGTTTCGGAAGCCGGGTTCGGAAAAACCTGCAGCAATCGTGGTTGCTGCAGGTTTTCCGGTTCATCAATTGCATTCGGGTACATCATCGGGCTGCCAGCCTCTACCCAGGCAGTATAAATAAGATCTGCCAGGGCTGAAGAACCATTCCGCATCAGAAGGATGGTAAAATCACCCGATTTCTGCCATAATGCCTGATAATAAGCATCAGAAGAGGTATTACCTGCAATGGCAGTGGCATACGTGTCGGCTATCAAAATGCTGTCGACATATTTATAGTCATGATACAGATAATTAAAAATGAACCCACCCACATTCTCTATAAAACGTGCGGTATCAGCCGGATATACAATTTGGGTTTCATAACGGCCAATCATGCTCGTTTCATACCGGGAGTGAATGCCGGTTTGCCCGGTCATTCCGCCATTGTAATTATTGGTGATATGCAATGGCATGTGGCCATCACCAACATAATGGCCGAGATCGGCTGCAAAATAAGCAGATCTGTTCCAATCTCTCCGCTGGAAGCAGTTTTTAAGTGAGTCGTAGGTTATCAGCGTTGCCCATGGAAGAATTCCCTGATCAATCACAAAAGAGTTGCCGAATTGTTGCACAATTGAATCAAAGGTTTGTGGTATTCGACCGGTTTGCAAAAATAACGGGTAGTTATCGATGTCGATATAATGACGGGCTGATTCATCGGGATCCTGATCTTTGCGATAATCGGCATCGGATGCATGCGTGGTGATGTAATTTGTCCAGGTGGGTTTTAGAAACCACATCTGGGCAGGCAGGCAGGAGGCCATATTCTGGCTTATCTTCCTGTGTCCCTTCGATCCCCAGCTTGCAAACATTAAAAGCAACATGATCAGGGAAACTGATGTAATGATGTTTTTCATTCAAGTGCGATTAAAAGTGTTTCCAAATCTTCGGCTTTTTCAGAAAATCCGGAGTGATTGTATGAGAAAATAAGATTATTGATGAGCCGGCGGATTATGTCGGTGTTGCTGCAGGGGGTATAAAAGGACTTCTCAGGTTGTATCTTCATCTGACCGATAAACAATTCTATTTCACGACGCGTAAAAACAGCTCCTTTATTGAAAGGATTGATATAAAAAAGCACATCACTTTCAGTAGGGTTTTCAATACCGGTTCCATGGAGGTAAGCAAGAATAAAATGTTGTGGAAGGTTGACCCCGTAGACTGGTAAGCCAAGTTTTTGAGCAAGAATAATAAAAAGCATTCCCAACGATAGCGGACTACCCTTTTTGCTTTCGAGAAGTGAATTGATGTAACTGTTTTGTGGCGCTGACAGATCGCTATGGTTGCCATCGAAATTATGAATATCGAATAGCATGTGATTCATTACTTTAACTGTCTCAAAAGCTGTCAGATTCTCATTCAACTCTATCCAGATATCCATTTTTAACTGCTCAATCTTTATCGCAATGCGCTCTTCATCCAATTTTGGAAATTCTGTTTGTGTAACCAGAAGAAATCCTTTGAGCAAATCGGATGAATCGGTATGAACCCAGTTTGAGAGTTCAATAAATAGTTTTTCCTGACGCAACTCCCGGAGCAGAGATTGAACCCTCTCCTGAACCAATTCATCAAAGTTGTTTTCGAGCGCGTGTTCCAATCTTGAAATTGTATCGGCTCTGCGCAACACAATCTGTTTCCTGATCAGACTATACGCAGTCTCATCTGGTTCATCCAGGAGATTGAACAGGGCATTCAGGGTATTTTCCAGATGATCAGACATTGTGAAAGTGTTGTAAACAGTTTGATGCGATGCGCCGTTTCAATGTGACACGCCATTTGAATGCGACACGCCATGGCGTGTCGCTACAGGGTGATTTGGTCGAGAACCAGGGCGATCAATGAATTAACTACCTTTTTGTGATCCGGGTTATAATCGCCGGTTGCACGATTGGCAATTAATGTACAGATTGTTACCATTTCATGGCCCATCAGCGCTCCGAGTCCGTAGAGTGCAGAGGTTTCCATCTCAAAGTTTACGATGCGATGTCCCTGAAAACGAAAACTTTGTAATTTCTTGATCATATCGGGATCGGTAAGCGGTAACCGCAAAAACCGGCCCTGAGGTCCATAAAAGCCCGGTGCTGTCGCGGTAATCCCTGCAACAGAAAAAGGTCTGAACAGATCAACCAGCCGGTCGGAACCTTTGATGAAATATGGTTTTGAGAGGTCTTTGGGCCACGCAGCATGTGCTGCAAAAGCTTCGGTCATCTCGCTATCGATGATACCAGGGGTGTTTTTATAAAAATGGAGCAGGTTGTCGAGTCCGACCGCGTGTGTTGATAATCCAAAACTATTGACCGGAACATCTGCCTGAATGGAACCGGAAGTTCCAATGCGCACGATGCTCAACGAACGCAATGATGGGTTTTGAACCCTGGTTTTTAAATCAAAATTGGCCAGTGCATCGAGTTCATGCATCACAATGTCGCAATTATCGGTACCGATACCGGTCGATAAGGCAGTGATTCGCTTTCCGCGATAATATCCGGTTTGAGAAATGAACTCCCTGTTTGAGGCACGGTGGTCAATTCCGGTAAAATGGTCAGAGATTTCATGAACCCGCTGTGGATCACCTACAACGATTACCGTATCAGCAAGATCCTCCGGCCTCATGCAAAGATGGTAAACACTCCCGTTATCGTTTACAATTAAATCTGGTTCTGCAAGTAATGGGGTCATACAAATATTTTTTGCAAAGGTAAGCAATTAGCCAATCACTCGGGAATGAGCAACTGAATGCACTCTTCAGTAATAAGCTGCAAATTCCTTAAATTTGCAAAATGAAAATAGAAATTATCAATATCGGCGATGAGCTGCTGATCGGGCAGGTTGTCAACACCAATGCATCCTGGATGGCAGAGCAATTGAACCTTTCGGGATTCAGGGTTTACCAGTATTCGGTTATCAGCGATTCCCGCGAGCATATTCTTCAGGGGCTGGCTGAAGCCGAAAAAAGGGCGGAGGTGATTTTAATTTCGGGAGGCATCGGGCCAACCAGGGATGACATCACAAAACACACCCTTTGCGAATATTTCAACACACGGATGGTGTTTAATCAGGAGGCATATCAGGATTTGGAAGGATTGTTTGCCCGGCGCGGATACAAGGTGACGGAGCTTAACCGGCAACAGGCAGAGCTTCCGGAAAACTGCACCGGAATCCCAAATAAACTTGGAACGGCCCGCGGTATGTGGTTTGAAAAAGAGCGCCCCGAAGGTGGAAAAACCATCTTCGTTTCGATGCCCGGTGTGCCTTTTGAGATGAAAACCATGATGACCGATTTTATCATACCGAAGTTGAAACAAATTTTCAGAACACCTTTTATTCATCACAAAACAGTTTTAACCCAGGGAGTCGGAGAATCATTTCTGGCAGCAATCATTGAACCCTGGGAAGACAGGCTGCCAGCCAACATCAAACTGGCCTACCTGCCACAACCGGGCATTGTGAGGTTAAGGCTATCTGGAGAGGGTTTTGATGAACAAATTCTGCATCAGCAGGTTGAAGCTGCGGTTGAAAAGTTGCAGGGGCTGATTGGCGAATACATTTTCGGATTTGATAACGATTCGCTGGAGATGATCATCGGACGGTTGCTTAGTGAAAAAAACGCAACCCTTGCCACGGCCGAAAGTTGCACCGGTGGGGCAATTGCACAAATGCTCACATCGGTGACCGGAAGTTCAGCCTATTTTAAAGGCTCTGTTGTGGCTTATGCCAATGACATCAAGAAAAACATCCTGGGCGTTGGCAGTGACAGCCTCGAAAAATACGGGGCAGTAAGCAAAGAGGTGGTTACTGAAATGGTTATTGCCCTGAAAGCAAAATTTAATGTCGATTATGCTATCGCCACATCAGGCATCGCCGGCCCCGATGGCGGAAGTGCGGAAAAGCCTGTCGGAACAACCTGGATCGCCATCGCTACACCCGATGAAGTTGTTGCAACACAGTACCTGTTTGGCGACAGCCGCGACCGTAACATCCGTCGCACGGCACTGCAGGCGTTGAATTTACTGAGGAAGAAAATAATTTTGTAGTTTACAATATAATGTCTATCTTTGCACTCCATTTTGAATTACCATTCTAATCTGAATCGCCATGGCAAGGATTTGTGAAATTACCGGAAAGATTGCAATTAAAGGGCATAAAGTCTCTCATTCCAATAAGAAATCAAAACGTTGGTTCAGCCCAAACATACAAACCAAAACCTTTTTTGTAACGGAAGAAAACCGCGATATTAAATTAAGAGTATCGGCAGAAGGTTTACGCCATATGAATAAAAAAGGCGTTTATGTCTGCATCAAAGAGGCACGGGAAAAAGGATATTTAACAAAGTAATTTTTTTTTCATGGGTAAAAATGCTGTTACATTGTAACAGCATTTTTTTTGCCTGAACCTGAAAGAAATAAAACGCAGGATTTTGCGTTATAATGCCACTCCGCGCCAGACCGGTTACACCCAGCATATAACACATTAAAGCACAACTCACCACGAATGAAAAAGAGCCTGCCCTGTTTATTCACGTTGCTCCTCTGCTCGTTTTTCTGCAATGCAATACAGGCCCAGGAACTGCAGGACAACTCCAATCTGGTGCAATTTTCGGGCATTACCATTACGGCCGACAGCCTTAACCCGGTACCATACGCCAAAATTGTGGATGTAGGCAGCCATCGGGGTACCAACAGCGATGTGAACGGATATTTTTCTTTTGTTGCTCACAAAAAAGATACGGTAGTTTTCACAGCGCTTGGGTTTAAACCAGCCTCTTTTATCATCCCTGATACCATCACCAAGCAACGATACTCGTTGATTCAACTCATGACTGCCGATACCCTTACACTTGCTGCAGCATTTATTTTCCCCTGGCCTACGCTCGAAGATTTCAAGCGTGCCTTTGTTGAAACAAAAATACCGGATGATGACCTGGAGATTGCCCGAAAAAACTTACTGGCTGCCGATATTCGCATGCGTGCAGAGGAATACCCCATGGACGCCTCCATGAATTATCGCAATTATATCGACAACCAAACGAGCAAGTTGTATTATTTCGGACAACAGCAGCCGTTTAACATCTTCAACCCATTTGCATGGGCCAAATTTATAAAAGCCTGGAAAGATGGTAAATTCAAATCTCAGCAAGAACGCTTGAAATAAAATCTGATCTTGAGAAAATACATTCCCATATCTGTTCTGTTAATCCTTTTGTTTGCGCCGACACTTTTTGCCCAAAAGGGAGTGGTTTCGGGAATTGTCAACGGCAGCGAAAACCAACCCTTACAGTTTGTGAACATTGCCATCAAAGGAACCTCTGATGGAGTTACCACCGCAAAAGATGGTCGCTTTGAATTATCGGTACCTGCCGATCAGGATGTGGTGATTCTGTTCTCTTACATTGGTTATGAAACAGATTCGGTTACCGTTCGGTTGAAAGCCAATGAACGAAAAAAATTGAATCACACCCTGCTGTCTGCCTCTACCCAACTTGAATCCATCGAGGTTAAAGACCAGCAGTTAAGAACAAATACCTTCAGCCGGCTCGATCCAAAGGTTCTGACATTCATCCCAACCATCAATGCCAGCGTGGAGGATCTCATCAAGACTATGCCAGGGGTATCATCACGAAATGAGATGAGTTCGCAATATTCGGTGCGCGGCGGCAACTTTGACGAAAACCTGGTGTTTGTCAACGACATTGAGATTTACCGCCCTTTCCTTGTCCGATCGGGCCAACAGGAGGGCCAGAGTTTTTTAAACCCCGATCTGGTTTCGGGCATTTCGTTCTCCTCCGGTGGTTTTGATGCCAAATATGGGGATAAAATGTCGTCGGTACTCGACATCAGATATAAAAAACCCACCGAATTTGCTGCATCATTCGACATCAGTCTGCTGGGCGCTTCGGCTCATGCCGAGGGGATGATCACAAAAAAGCTGTCATACCTGTTTGGAACACGCTATAAAACCAATTCGTATCTTCTCAAAGGCCTTGATACAAAAGGAAACTATAAGCCAAGGTTCTTTGACATCCAAGCGATGCTTAACTATGAGATCAACAAAAAATGGGAAATATCCGTTTTTGGAACTTTTACCGACAATGTTTATAAACTCACACCTGAAACCCGTGAAACCAGCTTCGGCACCCTTGATGAAGCCTACAAAATTAAAATCTATTTTGATGGGCGCGAGTCCGACAGCTACCAAAACTGGCTGACTGCCGTCACCGTTAATTTCAAACCTGTGCAAGAGATCCGCCTGAAGCTGATTGCATCCGCATTTCAAACCTACGAAGCTGAAACATATGACATTTCAGGAGAATACTGGCTCGGCAAACTCGAAGTTTTCCAGGGCAGCGAGCAGGGTCAGATCACCGAGATCATGGGCGTGGGGGCTTACCTTCAGCATGCAAGGAATTACCTTGACGGAACGGTATTCAACATCGAACATCGGGGAAATTGGGATAAAGATAAGAGCAACATGATCTGGGGGATCAAATATCAGCATGAATTGTTTCAATACACCATCAATGAATGGGAGTTGCAGGATTCTGCCGGGTACTCCCTTCCCAGGCCACCCGATTCGTTGGGAGCTCAGTATCCGCCAAAGGGAGACCTTATTCTTTACAACGTCATCAGGAGCAACAGCACGGTAAACACAAACCGGGTTTCAGCGTTTGTTCAGGACACTTGGACATTTAAGAACCGATCGAACGACATTTCACTCACGGCCGGCTTACGGGCTATCTATTATGATTTTAACGGACAGTTCCTGCTGAATCCACGGGCGAACATCTCTTTTAAACCCCATTGGAAAAACGAAACCGTGTTCAGAATTTCAGCAGGATATTATTCGCAGCCGCCTACTTTCAGGGAGATGGCCGACCTGGAAGGGAACATCGTTCCCGGGTTGAAAGCGCAAACATCCATCCAGGTGGTTGCCGGCAGCGATTACTATTTCAAGGCATGGGGCCGCCCATTCAAATTTGTCACCGAAGCCTACTATAAAAACATCCAAAACCTGATCCCCTACGAAATCGACAACATGAAGATAAGGTACTATGGAACCAACGATGCCCATGGCTATGCCGCAGGGATCGATTTTCGTGTTCACGGCGAGTTTGTCAAGGGAGCCGAATCATGGATCAGTTTGTCGTTCCTTAAAACTGAAGAATACTTCCAGGGATCGTGGATTCCACGGCCAACCGACCAGCGGATGAACCTGGCCATTTTCTTCCAGGATTACATCCCGGGATTCCCGACATGGAAAATGAACCTCACGGTTGTTTACGGAACCGGCCTCCCCTTCGGACCGCCCGATTCGCCGCGCAGTTCGCAAACACTCCGTATACCTCCCTACCGCCGGGTTGACATCGGCTTATCAAAACAACTGATCGGCCAGCAAACAAAATTCTCAGAAAAAAACCCGCTCAGGGTCTTCGAATCCGTGTGGATCTCGCTCGACGTTTTCAACCTGCTGCAAATCAGCAATACCATCTCCTATCTCTGGATTACCGATATCAATTCAAAAGAGTACGCGGTACCCAATTACCTGACCCCGAGGATGGTTAACCTGAAATTAACTGCGAAATTTTAATGGCAAATTAACGAAAGTCGTTACAGCAATCCGGCGTTTTTGAGGATCTCTCTTAACTTTGGCTGGTGCGCGGCATAGTCGCGAAGTGCATTGAGCATTTTGAGGTTGTCTTTTTTGACGGGTGCCATAGACAGTTTTCGATCCCAGAAGGCAAACCCGAAAACACTAACCATCATGGCCGAAAAAATCCCGATAAAAGCCCACAGAAAGTTGAATAACTGATCAAAGCGCTTATCCATTGCATCAAAACGTTGATTAATTGCTTCTACTTTTTGCTCGGTCCGGATGATCCGGTCGCGGTCATCCAGGGTAAATGGAATCTCTTTTATTTCTGCCGTACCGGCGTATGGCAATACAAAAAGGAATAACAGGATGATTTTCTGAATCGTTTTCATTTTGTTTACGGATTAGGTTTTATTGTTTAATCCGGTTTGCCATGCAAAGGTAATACAGAAAACGGGGAAAGTTATCAACAACTTTAAAATTGATTAACTTTGGACGATTGAACCCAATTCGTCACGGTATGAAAACACAGTACCATTTTCTGGCTTTGAGTCTCCTTTTTTGTTGCGTCAGCTCCATGCTGTATGCACAGACTACACCCTTTTCGAGGGTATTTTATGACCTGGCGGGCAATGCGCAAGGCTATGCTATTGCAAAAACACCGGATCAGAAATATGTGATTGTCGGGGAGCGGGACAGCCGCGCCCTTGTGATGAAAATTGATCAGGTAGGCAACATTGTGTGGAGCAGAAAGATCGGCAATGTTGATTTAACAAGGTTTAACTGTATTGCAGCCACCCATGATGCCTGTTGTATCATGGCCGGTTACACGATGAACACCCTCACCTGGAGCTATGAAATTTTCTGCGTCAAAATGGACTCAAACGGCGACACCCTCTGGACGAGGACCTTCGATGCCGGCGAGTCGGTTGTTGCTTATTCGGTGCAGGAAACCAGCGACCATGGCTTTATCCTGGCCGGACATACGAGTCACACCGGTGCGCCATACTCCAGCATTGTTGTTGTAAAACTAGATTCAGCCGGGAACCTGACCTGGAACAAACTGATTTCAGCCGGCACAACAGCCCTTTATGCCTATTCCATAAGGGGAACAACCGATGGGGGTTTCATCATTGCGGGTGAGTTGAACACCTTTTCCCCATATGCAGGCACTGCCTGCCTGCTTAAATTAACCTCTTCAGGAGCCATTTCCTGGGCTAAAAAGCTTACCACCGGCACCACTGACTATTTATCGGGCCTGGATATGGCCGAAACAGCTTCCGGTTACCTCTTTCTGACCTACTCGGCCTCAAATGGCATGAATATCCTGAAAACGGATCTCTCCGGGAATTATGTATGGGGGAAGACTTTTAACATCTATTCAGGCGGGTATGTGACGGACTTCCCAAGGCCAAAACTGCATCCAACTTCCGATGGCGGCTATGTTTTCATGACCACGGCAACATGGGGATTCAACCCGATGATAAAAATAGACTCCTCGGGAAATTCCCTGTGGGGTCAAACCCTTGCATTCATCGGGATAGATCTTGTTGAATCAAATGACCACGGATACCTGGCATTGGGTAACGGGCCGGTAATGGGCGTAATCATGGCCCCAACCGACCGGCCACAGATCGGAATTATTAAAACCGACTCTTCCGGCAATGGAACTGATTGTGTATATCCAACTGCGATTAACACATTATCCTACCTCGCAGGTTTATCATCTTTTGCTGCTGAAAGCACCACCGGAACAACTTTGACCATATCGCGTCCGGCAGTTACTGGAACAGTATTGTCAATATCCGAGGGATGCGTTGCGGTTACAGGGAGTGTGGCAGATGCCAGGGCGGAAGTAAACCTTTTCCGCGTGAGTCCCAACCCTTCTGATGGCCTCATATCTATAACGCTCAACCAACCGGATCATCAACCCATGATGGAATTTACAATATATAATGTGATGGGAGAAGCAGTGTTTCAGTATAACCGGCCCGTTATTGACCGTTTAACGGTGGATCTGCGTTCTCAGCCGAATGGGATTTACCATGGCCAGGCAATGATCGGGGGAAAAGCATCCGTGCAAAAGATACTTATCTGTCATTAAAGGAAAAAAAGGGAAACGGGCAAAGTTCTCAACAAATATAAAATGATGAATCATGCAGACCTTCTGACCCGAAGAACAAAAAGGAGGTAAATCGCCACCATAAAAACCCCGGCCCCCGAAAAAATAAACATGACCTTTGGCCCCATGGAGTACCACAACACACCAGCCATCGAACTTGCGAGGAGGGTGAATATGCTGGCTAGGCTGTTGTAAAACCCTATGGCGGTAGCTGTTTCGTTTTTTGACGCCATGTTCGAGATCAGCGCCTTTGAAATTCCCTCGGTACAGGCTGCATAAATTCCATAAAAGAAAAAAAGCACCCCGAAAACGGCCAGAGTGGTGGCAAATCCCATGGCTATATAAACCAATGCAAACAGGAATAACCCGATTACCATCATGGTTCTCAGCCCAATGCGGTCGGCTACAACACCCACCGGGTATGAAAACAGGGCATACACCAAATTATAAAAAATGTAAACCCCGATCATCATCGTATCCGAAAGATTTTGCTCCTTGAGGGCAAGTAGAAGAAAGGCATCTGAACTGTTAAAAAGGGTAAACGCCAGTAACCCGGCAACCAGAAAGCGGAACCCGGAAGAGGCCCGTGACCAGTATTTGAGATAGGAGAAGAAACCAATGTGCTGATGTGTTGATGTGCTGATGTGCTGATGTGCTGATGTGCTGATGTGCT
>DYQT01000209.1 GCA_020719165.1 Draconibacterium orientale
AAAGATAAAACAATTGAATATAATAAACAAGTTATATTATTACAGCTCCTTAGTGGTTACCAGAAAACCAAACAGAAAATCTCCAGGTGTCCCAATGCTGAACACAGGGGGAATTCCCGATATGATGGAGGCGCTTTCCAACCTGATCTCTCTATCATCAGGCACCAGAATTGACCAGGAGTTACCCTGGTTTTGGCTCTCCCCCATACCATTTTCAAATGCTCCTGTACTTCTTTTCAGCCATGTAATACATGATCCGGTGAAAGTTGAAATTTATTCCGCCTCCGGACAAATGATTCATCAGGAGGTTTTTCCATCTTCAATAGCATCACATCACGAAATAGCGCATTTTGGTAAACTTCCGGCAGGCTTTTATGTTGTCAGCGTAATGTGTGGAAATCAACATGAAACTCTTCGTGCAATCAAACGATGACACTGACAAAATTAAAGAGAACTGTGCCAAAATTAAATTTGAAATTGTAAATTAGCTGTGGAATTTTCAAACCAGCTCATGGTTGACTGAAAAGACAATGAATTTCAGCTCTTTGGGCTTTTCGCAATTATTAACCAAAAACATTCAGGAGGAACAAAAAATGAAAAAAATCTATCTGATTGCCTTAATCAGCTTGCTTTCGGTTGTTTCAATACAAATTTTTGGGCAGGAGGTACCACCCGACAAAAGAAGTGTATGGGCCAGTGCGCAAAAGGGATTTCTTGTAATATCGGGTGACATTTCTGCGATAAAAGGCCAAAAGACTTTGAATATTTCAATTTCTCAACAAATTCAGAAAATGGGAACGAAATACATGCCCGATTCAGTTTTTATTGCCAACAGGGTAAAAGAATTTAACGAAGAGAAAGCGGGCAAAGGAGACAAATGGTTAGAAGAGTGGAATAAAGAACTAAATAATTTTAACCCTGCCTTTGTTGAAGGCTCCAATAAGGTTACCGCGAAAAGTGGTCTCAAGGTTGCATTAAACGATCCTTCAGCCGAATACACATGCCTTATCACAACAAAACATCTCATGGAATTCTGGGGCAAAATTTACGTCATTTTAGACATGGATGTGGTAAAAACCAATGATCCGGGTACCATAGTTGCCACCGTCAGATTTCCATTGGTGTGCGGCACAAAGACAAGCAAACTGTATCAGGAGAAGAATGAAAGCGCCTATTATACTGCAGGTTTGACCTTCGGAAAATATTTCATAAAAACAGCGCTTTAGATACGTTGCATGCAACGTATCTGCATCCCCGGCGAAACCCATTGGTGCCTGGATTGATCCCCGGAATTGATCCAAATCATGGCTGTTTGATGATTTTCATCGTTTCAGACTTATCGCCAGTTATAATCTATCCCTTCCAGGCTTCGCACCAATCTGTCACATCCGGCAAGTTGGCAATTTTCGTCATAAAAATTTGATCATCAGGCATGAAACCCGCATGATGTTCTTCCATATATTCAAGTATCATTGCGACCATGAGTCTCTGGTCAGAAAAACTATAACTCATGATGAGCAGGCGGATATAGAGCAAAACCTCTTCACGGCAAAAAGCGGTTCTCCCCGGAAAAAAATTTTTCAGATGAAAATTTTCCGGGATACCGGGTGCAACGCTTTGAAGAGATGAAAGTCTCTTGGCGGCTTCATGCAAATAAAGCAGGGGAAGATAACCGGGAAACCTGCTGAGATACTCCTCCAGTTTGGGTAACATAGCCATGGTTCCTGATTTGATTTCAACGAACCTCAGCCAGAAGTAATAAAATACCGGAACCTCCGGATACTGCCTGATCTTCGCTTCGGTTTCCTGAATACCATTGGTGTATTGCTCATTATGTAACATTTTTTGCAACCGCTCCGCTTCCAGCCTCACTTTGCTTTTATTATCGCGGGGTGCGAGGCTCCCGAACAATGCATCGTCCGAAAAAATCTCCGCCGTAATTTTGAAATCGAACAGCAATTCCACTGACTTTGAAGCCCTGCTCCTCTCCTCCTCTGTAACCATGTATTCACGATAGATTAAATCTGCAGCATCCAGCATGTCCCACATCTGCTCCGGTTTTTTATGAAATATCTTTGTGTCCTTGTGAGCCAATGCAAGGAAATCTTCGATTATCTTTTTTTTCTCCTCAGGGTTGTGGCAATCAAACTTGTTGCCTTCCTCTTCAAACTCCTTATCAAAAAAATCATTCGCCTCCGATGCAGCAATAAAGTAGAAGTTATCGCGGCCGATGGTTTTATCAAGGTGTACCCTCACCCTGTTCTGCTCCGCTGCAGGTATGTCAGGCCCCCAAATGTATAGTGGTTTCCCTTTGAATCCGAATTCAATTTCGATCAGCGGCACATGTTCATCATCTTCCTCCAGGATATACTTTGCAATTTCAAAGGATTTATGGGGGCGGAAGCCAAACTCACCGGCAAATTCAACGGCACCATAGATAATGTTATGCACGAGTTGATAGTCGGCAATCACAAACCGGCGACTGTATTCACCATCGCTGCGAACTTTCTCAATGAAACTGTCAAAGTCCCGGGGATCCTCGTTGAAAATCCAGAAGGCCTCTTTTACTCCAAGGCAATAAAGATCAACCATAAAGGAGGCATGGGTGATGTTTCCATTGATATGCCACCTCGACACGGTGATCATTGCAAATCCTGTATCCAGCCAGTCATGGTTGATGAAACATTTGCCTATGTTAAGGGTTCTGGCCCTTGTTCGGATGTAATTTTCGGGTGATAGCGGCTTATGCTTTTGTTTATTCATCTCTCATAGGATCTCCGTACCAATCTTTTCGTTGTTTTCTCAAATCCTCTTCTCTTTCGAATTTCTTTCGTTGTTTCTCCCAACTGCGTCTGCTTTCTTCCATCTCTTTCTTATGCTTCTCCTTCGAATGGCTGATCATATCTTCAAGGCTGATTCCCTGACTGTTGATGATATCGCTGACAAGAATCCAATCACCCATGCAACGAACCTGCATGTGAGGATTCAAAACATAAACCCCCCGTTCGATGCGTTCGAATAGTCTTTTATTGTAGGGATTATTGCCATCAATTTCGTGTTTGGCCAGTATTGCAAGCCAGTATTCACGCTTTTTACGGTAAGGCGGAAGTACATTTCCCGGGAAATCCTGCAACTTTTCAAAAAAGTCGTCAACCCGGATGCCGATGGCCTGGTAATAGTCTTTCGATTGTTGTATGGATGATTGCACCGCGATGAAGAGGTTCACCAGCAGATATTCCACTTTGTGCGGATCAATCTTGATGAGGTGTCCGTCAATCTGTACACTGATAGCACCGGAGAGGATCAGTGGATAGATGCCACCGAGCTTCGACTTCGCGTATTCCTTGTTGACAAAAGCCTGCAGGAGGGCTATCTGCAACGGGGTTTTGTAAAAAGTATCAGGCAGACCGGGGTTTGCCCCGTTTTCGAGAAGTGAGGCGGCAACCTTTAGCGCGCCACAAAAAGCGGCTGCATGCAGCGGGGTAAAATTTTGGATGTCACGGTAATCAATGCCAAATTTATTAACCTCCTGCGCCACCATCTTCAGGTTGTCGTCGCGGTAATGCTGGTAATATTTCCGGAAGATGGAACTTCGTTCATCTTCGTACTTCCCGGCCCGGCGGTAATTCAGGGCAGCCAGTTTTTCAAGGATCAATTGCTGATTGTGGATCAGGGCAAAGTCGAAAAGATGGTCCTTGGCCTTTTTATTGAAATGTTCGGGATCGAGCGCCTCCTTTTTCAGAGTCATGTATCGCTGGAGCGTCATGGGTTCCCAGTTCGGTTTTGCCGTTACCAGAATGTTTGTCCGGATAGCTTCGGCCTGTTCCGCCTTGCCCATCTGCTCAAGCCGCCGGGCTTCGCGTTTCCAGTCATCTGCCGAAGAAACTTCCTCTCTGATCACCCGCATACGATCCTCCTCCGATATTCCAAGCAGGCTGATCAGCCTATGTCCACGGGTCTTTTCGATGATATAGACACTCTTTACGGCACGGGTTATGGCGACATAGAGTGAGTTGATGTAGAATTTATAGGCGTCGAGCGACTTGTCAGTTTTGTCCCTCCCCCTTGAATAACCTGGTTCACTACCATGTACAACCTCGACATTTACGCCATCGCAGATGCTGTGGAATTCGGCAGCATGATCGGAGATGAAATTGTACAGAATGATGTTTTCATATTCCAGCCCTTTCGATTCCTGAACCGAGAAGAGCAGCGGAGAGGGAAAGAGGCCGGCAGCTTTTGGTTTATCCTCATTCCGGAGCACCAGTACGGCATAATTGACCGATTTACCCGTCTTGCGAGCCAGTTCGGCAACGGTTTTGTTTTTTTCTTCCAGAAAGACCATCTCGCCGGCCAATTGTGAAACCGTGGTAACAAGGTAGTTGCTCTCTTTATCGATAGATCCGAAACGAGCGATCTTGATTTTCAACAGGCGGTTGGCCAGATCTGAAATCATTGGCGTATTCCTGTAATTGGCATGCAACAGGCGGATGTCATCGCCCATGAAGTCATGCTGGTAAAACATGCTCTTGAGATGCGACCATGAAAAAAAGTTGGGATGGACCACCTGATTCGCATCGCCGCAAAGAATGAAATTCACAGGTTTTATCAGCGATTTCAGGATCAGGAAAATCTGGATGTTGGTAAAATCCTGAACTTCATCCACCACGATATAGTCATAAACCGGACTACATAACGCCAAAAGGCTGTGAGAGTATATGTTAATGTCGTAAAAGCCCTCCTCCTGCAGGAATAGAAGATACTTTTCGAACAGGGAATAAACGGTTTCCCTTTCGGCTGAAAGAATGATGGATTGCTTCACTCCCAGCGAAAGATAGTCATTGGCAGTAAGATGCTTTTTAGATATATCCATCCCCGTGATCACTCCCCGGAACTCTTCGTACACGGTGTGGGCATCTTTCAGCCCGGTCGATTGCCGGAACCCCCGGAACCAGCGTTCAAATATTCTGAACTCCATCTCTTTTCCTTCCGGGATGCTAATGGTTTCGGCGAATTCGCGGTAAGAAAGAAAATCAGGCTCCTGGTTTTCATTCTGATATTGGTTGGCATAGTACCATCGCGATGCATTCTCAGCAAGATAGGGAGAGAGCGTCACATAAAGCACACGGCCGGTCAAGGTTTTGATCTTTTCCAGGGTCAGGGCAGTTTTACCGCTGCCGGCCGAACCAATGATGATTTGAGGTAAGGGATATTGAAGGATCTCTTCTTGATTGTCGTCGAATGACAGGAATTTATCGAGCAGGTGAAACTTTGGATAGCGTTGGTTGACAAAAGGTAACTCAATTAAATCTTCAACAGGAGGAGATGTTGCAGATTTCAAGGGGCTTAACATCGATTCATCCACAGGTATTCCCCGGAGGAACCTTGAACCGGCATAATCGTGGTTCAGTATCAGTTCAAGGATCAGCAGGTAAGTTTGATCATGAAACCGACCAAACCGGAATAAAAGCCGGTTTGCATCATCAAGCCGCGCCCGGTAAAATCCTTTACCAGGCATCTTTTTCACCTCTGCCGCGGTAAAATTCCCCGAGGCAAGTTCTTCGAGCGCCTTATCGAAATGTTTGCGAAGTTTCCCGGGATTTAGTCCGTTTAGCAGTAGTATTTTGTACATTTCAACCATTTACGTATCAAAATTACTTTTTGTTGCGACAGAAAAAAGAAATGTTGAAAAAATTGGAAAAGTAAACATGATTTCCAACCGCAATGCAGACCCTGATTTATACCAGGCCATAAGATTTGTCATTGTGTCCACACTTTTTACTGGTTAATCAGGGTTGTACCGTAAAAGTGAAGGGTGTGTTGATAAGTTTTTTGCACGGGTGTCGATTGAGTTGCCTTCATGATCAAAAGAAAACCACATAGACACTTGGGTCGCTAAGGATCACTTAGAAAAATTGGAGATAGAATCTGTTTATAACTTTTATCATATCTGACACTTACAGCGAAACCGAAAGGATTATTGATCAACTATGAGCCCACTCCGAAAAGTGGCAATAATAATTATTATTTGGCTTAGTACATGACAATTTTTTATATTGCTGATTGTCAATTAATTATGTTAATAA
>DYQT01000032.1 GCA_020719165.1 Draconibacterium orientale
GTTTGATTCGCAAAAGGAGTGTTATCATCTTCACCGGTATTATCAACCAGGGCGGCGTTTCCAATCCCGGAATCTATGTACCCCGGAAATGTAAGACCAGGGGCACTCACCGTTATGGGTTGGGTGCCGCTGCCTGAATGAGCAATCCAGCCATGAGCGGTGATTAAATCGCCGTCAGGATAGGCGAAATTTTCGTCCAGCAGCACCTGTCCGATGCTGGTTTGATAACATCCCAATGATAATATGGCCGCAACAAAAAAGGCCAATAGTGTAAATTTTCTCATTTTTCTGATTTTATAATGATAATGGTTAACTGATTCAGCGACATACATAATAATTGCGTCAGCGCTCACATCACGCAACGGTATAGAAATACAAAAATAAGAAGTATCAGCCAGAGTGCCTAAGATTTGTTAAGAATTATTGAAAAGATGCAATCCCTCATTTGCAAAAGTACCGCAGGTTATCCTGCAACAGATAGCATTAAAAGTTGCAACCGTCCACAAGGTAACCCTGGATATACTCCTCTACAGCAGTTTCAAGAGAATAAAATGGTCGGGAATAGCCGATCGAGCGTAATTTGTCAACATTAGCCTCTGTGAAATACTGGTATTTGTCACGGATATCCAAGGGTGTGTCAATAAACTCAATAGAAGGGGCGAGGTTGAGCGCCGAAAACACGGCATGAGTCAAATCGAGAAATGTGCGTGCTTTGCCGGTACCGAGATTATAAATGCCCGAATCAGAAGGATGATTTAAGAGAAAAAACAGCACATCAGTCACATCTTTTACATAAATAAAATCGCGCAACTGCTCACCATCCTGGTAATGAGGATTGTGCGACCTGAACAATCTGACAATACCGGGTGTGCTCTTTTCGCGATATACCTGATTGAAAGCATGAAAAACAACAGATGCCATTCTGCCTTTGTGATATTCATTAGGGCCGAACACATTGAAAAACTTCAATCCAAACCACCGTGGAGGTGAATGCTGTTGTTCCAGCACCCATTTGTCAAATTCATTTTTGGAAATGCCATATTGGTTGAGTGGTTCCAGCCGGAAACTCAGCGTGGGATCCTGGTCGCTGTATCCAAGAGCGCCATCTCCGTAAGTGGCTGCAGATGAGGCATAAACCAGTGGAATTCCATATTGGCAGCAGGCATTCCAAACATTTTTGGAATAGGTGAGGTTCAGTTCATCCAGAATAGACCAGTTGAATTCGGTGGTGTCGGTGCGGGCCCCAATGTGAAATATGAAATCAACTTCTGTTGCATGTTTTGCCAACCAGGGAAAAAACAGGTTCCGATCAACCTTATCACGGAAACTTTTGTGAATGAAATTAAGATGCTTATCGGTTCTTGAAAAATCATCAACAAGGATAATGTCCTGAAATCCTTTGTTGTTGAGTTTACCAACCATACAACTACCAATAAATCCTGCAGCTCCTGTAACGATGATCATATTTTACGAATTTGATTCTAAATGACAAAAATAGGTAAACTATCCGGCAAAATGTAGCGAATTATGATTTTCTCACTACTTTTACACCCCGTATGCATCACCTTACCTGTTTTTCATTGAAACTCCTGTAAATTTTTGACTAATCCGACATTCATTATAAACGAGTTAACAAATAGTAATTATGAAAAAAAATCATGTTTCCCAGCGATCCTTAAAAAATTTGGCTATTCTTATCAGCCTGATCATTTCGCCAATGCTGCAGCAAGCGCAAACCAAAGGAGTTTTCACCGATGCACGCGATGGAAAATCGTACAATTGGGTAAAAGTCGGGAGTCAGACCTGGATGGCCCAGAATCTCAGTTTTAATGCTCCTAACGGTAGCTGGGCTTACAACAACGATACGGTAAATCTCCCGCTATATGGCCGTCTTTACTCCTGGAAAGCGGCACAAACGGCCTGCCCGAAAGGATGGCACCTGCCATCAGACAAAGAGTGGGGAGCATTCATCCAAGCCTTGGGAGGAAACGCTGAAGCTGGCCTTAAAATGCAATCGATGGATACAATCGGGAGAAAAACCACAACTGCCCGACCCGGATCGCCAGCCACACTCTCCTCTCTCCTGAGCGGGGTAAGGCATCCCGACGGGTCGTGTATCGGGCTCAATTTCTGGGGTGGTTGCTGGTCATCGGGAAAGGTCAACGATTCTGTTGCCGGCAATGTGCTTTTTGCGCATGGCAGCAAAGAGATGGTGGTTAGCTCCAACGATATGAAATCGGGTTTTTCGGTAAGGTGTGTAAAAAAATAGGTATGTCAAAAACTGATTTGGGTATTGGTTCAAGGGTTAAACACCCACAGTTTGGTAAAGGTGTCGTAATTCAGGTGCGGTCGGATGCCTGGGAAATCACATTTATCGAACACGGAACCAGAGTAATCCTGCGCGACTATGAAGGTTTAGAAACCATTGAAGCCGTTGAAACTTCGACGGAAATGGTTACCTACGAAAAAATTGAAAAAGGACTGATCAGGGTGCTTCAGCGTTTCAGCGATATTCATGAAACTGTTCCTTTGGGTTCAAAATGGACAGGCGGGAAACTCGTGATGTTTCCTGGTGAACCCGGGTTGAAAGAGAAGGAGGTTCCGATGGAGACCTTTTTTCATAAAATCGTCATGGTACGCGACCGCCTTCGTGTGCTGGAACAAAAACTGAATGCCAGCGAACTGACCGATCAGGAGAAGGTGGACATGCAGCAATACATCACACGTGTTTACGGTAGCCTGACAACCTTCAATGTGTTGTTTAAGAACAAAGATGACCAGTTTGCCGGCGAACGGGGGTAGCGGGAGACGTGACATTTAACCCGTTACACATGACATGTGACATAAATCGTGGAAAGGGTTTATGTCCAGAAATTGTGAAGATCATCGAGGGTTTCGCGCTCCTTAAGTACTACAAATCGATCTTCACGGTAGCCGATGATTCTCGGGGTTTGTCTGCTGTTGTAGCGCGACCACATGCTGAATGTGTATCCTCCGGTGTCGTGAATAACGAGATAATCTCCTTCTTCAACTTTTGGTAGCGCAACATTTTTTGCAATAATATCACCCGAAAAGCACAAAGGGCCGGCCAGGTTGTATGGATTTTTATCTATTCCCTGCTTAGGCATCCCAAGATGGTCGAAAACAGTGTATTCATGCTGCCAGTCATGCGGATTCAGGCATTCGCGGAGAAACAGGTCGGCCCCTACATGAAGCATAATGGTGTTCACTGAAGGATCGGCTTTCACATACTCTACCCGGCTAACGGTCCAGCCTGAATTGGTGTAGGTCCACCGTCCGAATTCAGTGATCAGTCGTATGTTTGGATCTGTGATAAGTTGCGGTGCGCGTATCGCAATTTTCCTGCTGTACTCTTCCATCGAAGGGGCTGTTTGTCCGGATAAATAGGAAACCGGCAATCCGCCGCCAATATCAAATACAGAAATTTGAGGGAATCCCAAAGCATCTCTTTTCCGGTTCATGTCTAACATAAAGTCATACAACACACCAATCCCATCCAACAGCATTTCCATCGCACAACCTTGCGAACCAACATGTAAATGCATTCCGGTTAACCAGGGATAGGAGAGGAAAGCGTGTTCCAGTTCTGTACGGTAATGGTTGAAAGGGACGCCAAATTTCGAATACACTCCTGCAACACTTGATTCCAGAATGGTTCCGACACCAATCTGCGGGTTGATTCTCAGTCCGATAGACCCGATTGTTGATTTTGATATAAGATTCCCTTCTTCTGTGGTGGATTGCCGATAGGGAATTCCGGTTAACAGGAGGTGATGAACACGTTCAAGTTCTGTAAGGTTGTCAATGTTAATGTTGATTCCCTGTTCAAGGGCAAAGGTGAGGTCGGAAAGTGTCTTCACAGGTGAATCGAATACCACGCGATTTGGCTCGTATCCGGCTCGCATGGCCATGCTGACTTCGCCAATTGAAGCGGCTTCAACTCCTACAGCAGGTGAAATATCCCTGATAAGCTCCATGACCCGGGCCAGGGGATTTGCCTTAACAGCCAGTCCGTGCAAGGTGCGGGGAGGGAAGCAGGATAACAGATGCCTGATGCGGGCCTCAAGAAAAGAGAGATCATAAAAAATAGCGGAGGTGTCTTCCAATCGGATCATCCTGCTTGAGAGTGCAGCACGAAGCGCATTGCCGATGGAGTCGGTGCAAAGTTTTGATTGAATCATATTCATGGTTTTTTACTATAGAATCACACATCACCAGTCCCTCGTCCCGTGTCCCGCGTCCCGCGTCCCGTGTCCCGTGTCCCGTGTCCCGTATTTAACAACCCCTTTTCCCGTGCGATCCGTTGCAATTTAGCGAGCGCCACTTTGCCTCCGGTTCCCAGGCTCAGGGTGTTTTCGTTGACATACAGCCGGATATGTTTTTTCATCACCTCCTCATCCATCTCCTGTGCGTGGGCCCTCACGAATGGCAGAGCCACTTCAGGGTGTTTAAATGAATTTTCGACACTGCGAAACATAATTCGGTTAAGCTTGTTGATGATATTGTATCCGAGACCCTTTCTGGCAAGGATTCCTCCCAGGGGAATTGGCGATCCGGTGAGTTCTTCCCAGTATTTTCCAAGATCCAGGATCTTTTTCAGCCCTTTTTGCTCATAGGTGAAACGATTTTCATGGATAATCACCCCGGCATCAACTTTCCCAGACAAAACTGCATCTTCAATGTCAGAAAACATCATGAATTCCTTTTTCTTCACATCGGGTGCTGCAATCCGGAACAGCATGTGTGCGGTAGTATATCTGCCAGGAATGGCAACGGTAAGACGGGGCAGATCTTCCAAGGTATAGTCTTTTCGGCTGATCAGCAAGGGTCCGTTTCCATAACCCATTGCACTTCCCGAATCGAGCAAAATAAAATTCTGTTGAACCAGCAGGTAGGTGAAAAAACTGACTTTAATCATGTCGATGCCACCTGCCAAAGCCATTTTGTTGAGTGTTTCAACATCGTGCAGCTGGTAACCAAACTTCAATCCTTCGAGGTCGATCCGGTTATGGATAATTGCATCAAAGACATGGGTGTCGTTGGGGCAGGGAGAGATCGCAAGGGAAATCATGGAGTTATGTATGCTAATTAGTGGTTTAGAAAATCAAGATGACTTGAATGTCACAGAACACAAGCGAAGCTACAAAAGTAAGACAAAAATATTATTCTGTTAATTTATTAACATGAGATTTGTCGGGATATCCGTGAATAAATATCAATGAAAACATGGAGGTCTCTCAACCTGGTCGGGTTTGGGACATGATAAGCTGCCACAGTACCTTGTTGAGGTTCTTCAACGCCAGTTCAAGATTCCAGGAACTTTTATCACGCTTTTCAACCCGGTTTGAAACTGCCCTGATTTGCAGGCATGGAACATTTTCGCTGATACAGGCAAAGAAAAAGGCCGCACCCTCCATGGTCTCGATGTCGGCTGAGGCAATGCGACGGATCCGGGCAATACTGTCAGCATTGCCGCGCACGGTGTTGGAGGTAATAGCGGCTACCTTCGGAAGTTTGCTGATTACCTCCTTGTGTAAAAATGTGTCTGACTCTGATGAATCACTGACAAGTTTGCCTCCTCTGTAAGGATTTGTATCGGGATCGGCCAGACCCAAATCGAAAATCGAGAGAAAGGCATCGCCATCTTCAGCGCCCAATTCAGCCACGCAATCTTCGGTTACATTGACCACGGTTCCAAGCGGCAGTGATGCATTAAAAGTGCCTGCTATGCCTGCATTAATGGCAAGATCATACGTTTTGTGAGCCATTTGTTTACCAAGAAAATAGGCTGTTTGCACCATCCCGACTCCCGGAATCAACACATCCATGATGATGTCTTTGAATTGATATGTTGACAGTTGGTCACTCCGCTTGGTTATCAGGGGCATTTGATCGAGAAGTGGCCTGATTTCAAACAATGTTGCGGAAACAAGAAGGATGTTCATGGGTATGCTTTTTAGGCAAAAATAATCAATTCTAAATTATCATCGTGAACACAATAACGGTAACTGATTATTTTATAGCTTTGTGCCTCGATTGCTAATCTCATCCTTAAACCTCATAACTCATGACTCAAAAAGTTCAAAAACTTCTCAGTGAATCAACGGCAGCGCGCTGGACTGCCTTGGTGCTGGTTTCACTCACCATGCTATCTGCCTATTATTTTGTGGATATGATTGCCCCATTGCAGTCGTTAATGGAAAAAACCTATGGATGGACCCCGACCGATTACGGGTTTTTCTCCGGTTCAGAATACATGTTGAATGTAATGGGATTCCTGATCATTTCGGGGGTCATCCTTGATAAAATGGGAATTCGGTTTACAGGTCTTCTTGCCACAGGTGTGATGCTTGGCGGTGGTTTGATCAAACTTTACGGACTCACGCCCTATTTTTCGGCCGGAGGATTCGGATATGAATTTTTCTCATCTTTTTGGGTGTCAATGCCTGCCAGTGCAAAAGTTGCTGCCCTCGGATACGGAATTTTTGGCATCGGTGTGGAGATGGCCGGAATTACCACTTCACGTACCATTGTTAAATGGTTTAAAGGCAAAGAACTTGCTCTGGCCATGGGCATGCAGCTGGCTACTGCCAGAATGGGAGCCTCTGTGGCTTTCTTCTTTTCAGCCATGCTGGCCGGTGAACGCACGGTAAATGGCATTCACGAAGGAAATGTGCTGAATCCGATTTATCTCGGAGTGGCCTTGATTTCCATCGGATTTTTAACATTTCTGGTTTACACCTTCATGGACCAGAAACTGGACAAACAAACCGGAAACTCAGGTCCGGGTGCCGATCCCACGGAGGAGTTCCATCTGAGTGATCTCAAGAAAATTATCACAAACCGTGGTTTTCTGCTCATTTCCCTGCTTTGTGTTTTATTTTATTCAGGAGTTTTCCCGTTTTTGAAGTATGCCGTAAACATGATGCAGAATAAATTGGGCGTTTCGGCAGCGGTTGGCGGATACATCTCGGGCATGTTACCCGTTGGAACGATCCTTTTGACGCCTGTAATCGGCTATTTTCTTGATAGAAAGGGCAAAGGAGCTACTTTGATGATTTTTGGGGCTGCGCTGTTAACCATTGCCCACCTTACCTTTGCTTTTATGCCGCTCACACTGGGCATCGCTGTAATGACCATTATCCTGCTCGGAATCTCTTTCTCCCTGGTACCTGCCTCCATGTGGCCATCGGTTCCTAAAATCGTGGAGGAACGATACCTTGGTTCTGCCTATGCACTCGTATTCTGGATCCAGAATATCGGGCTGATGTTCTTCCCATGGTTAATCGGGGTTGTATTGGAGTATGCGAACCCGGGAATTACCGAGAGGGTTAAAGCCGGAGACACCACGGCCATTTATGATTATACAGCGCCCATGCTTGTTTTTGCCGGATTGGGCATTGCCGCCATTATCCTGGGATTTTTGCTCCTGCGTGAAGATAGAATTAAAAAGTACGGGTTGGAGTTACCCAATAAACGCACCTGATTGTTTGGTCAGCCAAGTTTAAACCACTATGAACGCTTACAGGCATGGAATAACTCCATGCCTGTTTCGTTAATTAAAAATGCGTATTTTTGTTGTTGTTTTAATTCAGGTTGTTATGAAACTCCTCTTACGAGGTATGTCAGTGTTAATCATGCTGATCAGTCTTGGACAATTATTCGGTCAAACCCCATCACGAGGCAGTGCTCCATTATTGCATACCCATTGGGGGCAAGGTTGTTTGTACAATGCATCCTGTCCTACCGACACTGCTTCTCACGAAACCTGTTTTCATACACCCGCAGGCCAGGGGGCGATCGCCATGGCACAAATCATGAAATATTATGAGTACCCGGCACATGGAACCGGCGAGCATGGATACCCTCATCCTAAATACGGGATTCAATATGCAAACTTTGGCACCACCAGCTACAATTGGAGCAATATGCCCGACTCACTGGTAACAGGCAATGACGATTTGTCGGCACTGATATATCAATGTGGAGTGGCGCAGAATATGAACTATGGCGCAACGAACTCAACATCAACGCCAAATGATCTTGATTCAGCATTGGTGAAGTATTTTAATTATCCGAAAACGGCCATCTGGAAATCTAAATCGGATTACAGTGGGCCTGAGTGGACTGCCATGCTGAAAGCTGAACTTGATGCCTCTCATCCGCTTCTTTACATGGGCTATGACCTCCAGGGCCGACCATGTTATTTTATTTGCGATGGCTACCAGCCGGGAGATTTATTCCACTTCAACTGGGGCTTTGCCGGCGTTGATAACGGTTACCTCTCCACCGACAGCCTGATGCTTGGTCCCCATGGTTTTTTGCTTTCCCAGCAAGCCTTGTTCAACCTGGCTCCATCACCGCCGGGCCCTGGCAGCTACATCATGGATTTTGAGAATGTCGCTGATTTTTCGCTTACATTCAACAACTGGACTGTTAAAGATGTTGATCAGCACGGAACCTATGGCATAACAAATTATTCGTTTCCTCAACAGACTGAACCAATGGCTTTCCTTTGTTTCAACCCGGCACAGGTAAACCCATCGATGGCTGCTTTCACGGCGATACAACCTCATTCCGGACAGCGATTTGGCGCCTGCTTTTCGTCCAACCCGCCTTCGAACAACGATTGGTTTATATCCCCGCAAATACAACTCGGAACCAACGGTAGCTTTTCTTTCTGGGTTAAATCATATAGTGATCAATGGGGGCTGGATTCTTACACAGTAGCAGTTTCTACCTCCGAGAACAACCCGGCTGATTTTTCAATCATCTCGGGAGCGCAGCCTTTGCGCACAACCACCTCATGGGCGAAAAAAACCTTCAACCTATCTGCCTTCAACAATCAAAAAGTTTATGTCGCCATTAATTGTGTGTCTGATGACAATTACCTGATGATGATTGATGACCTTGAGGTTCAACCCACTGCATCTTCAACGCTCTCGGCAGATTTCGCTGCCAGCAAAACTTCATTGAGGGCGGGCGAAAGTGTCAGCTTTACCGATCAGTCGGCAGGAGTTCCTGCTACCTGGAGCTGGAGCTTTCCCGGAGGGTCTCCTTCCACATCTAACCTGCAAAATCCCGCCGGGGTTACCTATCATTCACTTGGTACTTTTCCGGTGAGTTTGAAGGTGAGCAACGGACTGGTCAGTGATTCCCTGACCAAAACGGCCTTTATTTCTGTAACGGGATATCCTTCTGCGATTACCCTTGATTTTGATAGCATTGCCGATTTTTCTCTGGGTTTCAACCCCTGGACCGTGTTTGATATGAGAAGCGGTGATACCTATGGTTTTAATGGCGTTGCCTTTCCACACAATTTTCAACCCATGGCCTACATCTGTTTTGTTCCATCCAAAACAGTGCCGCCATTAACAAATATGCAGCCCCACAGCGGGCAGAAACTTGGCTGTAGTTTCGCAACAATTCCCCCCATGAACCCTAACGACAAGTGGTTGATATCTCCAAAACTCAGTTTGGGCATTTATCCGCAAATTGATTTTTGGGTGCAAACTTACGATGTGTTATACGGTTACGAAAAGTACAATGTTGCCGTATCGGTTTCCGACTTAAACCCCAACAGTTTTATTCCGGTGAATGATACCATTGAAAGTGCCCCATCTGCTTGGACAAAACGAAGTTATGATCTTTCTGATTATGCAAACCAGGATGTATATGTTGGAATTCAATGTGTTTCAGATAACAGCTTTATCTTTATGATCGATGATATTTTTATCACTTCAACGGTTGGAATCAGCGATAAAAAACCGTTGGACCAGATAATCATCTATCCGAATCCGGTAAAAGATTACCTCATTCTTCACAGTCCGGGCACAGGGGCCAGTCTGTTGCAGGTAACTCTTTTCAGCCTCCTTGGGAAAAAAATATCATCCTGGGAAGATGTTCCGGAATCGGGTCGAACCATGCTGGATGTCCGGAGAATTCCAAACGGTTTGTATCTGCTGAGGGTCAGGTGTGGAAATGATGAGGTAACACGAAAAGTTTTTATTAACAATTAATATATACTACTGATGAAATACCGGTTCAACATTATCCTTTTTCTCATTATTCTGGTATGGCTCTCCTTTCCCGCTTTCTTAGGGGCGCAAATAAGTCAGGGCGGTTTGCCGTACAGCGTTTCCATGTCGCTGTTACCCGATACCGGAACGTATGTGTTAACTGAACGCCCTGCGTTGGATATTTTATTGAGAGAAGATGACCATGCTGCACTTCCGTATCGGTTTGCCGTGAATCTTCCGGTTGATCTGGGGATCGAAAAATCGGGTCAATGGCACCGTACATCGGGTGGACTGAACATATGGAGGCTCAACATTAAATCGACCGGTGCGCAAGCCTTGATTTTATACTTCGACCGTTTTAACATCCCGGAGGGCGGGCGGGTTTTCGTGTATAACCCAAAGCGGACACAAATTCTCGGGGCATTCACCTCTTTAAATAACAACGATCTGTCAACTTTTGCAACAGGCTTAATGTTTGGTGATGAACTCACGCTCGAATACAATGCTCCGGATGGAGCTCCTTTGCCCGAAATTCATATTTCCGAGATTGGCCATGCCTATCGCGGGATTACACATTACCCCCGGCTTACCGACGATTTTGGAGGTTCAGGGCCATGCATGGTGAATGTCAACTGTGCGGAAGGCGCCAACTGGCAAAAGGAAAAGCGCAGCCTGACCCGGATTGCCGTTAAGCGAGGTAGCGAAAGTGTTTGGTGTACAGGATCGCTGGTTAACAATGTTCGGAATGACGGGAAACCTTACATCCTTACTGCCGACCATTGCGGATACAAATCCTCGGCGCTGGATCTGAGCCAGTGGATTTTCGATTTTAACTACGAAGGCAGCGGTTGTCCCGATCCCACCACAGAACCTGCACTAAAGTCGATGACAGGAGCTACGCTGGTGGCTCATGGCGGGAATGCCGCCAGCACCGGTTCTGACTTTTTTCTGGTATTGCTCAAATCAAACGTTCCTGATTCTTACAACGCCTATTACAATGGCTGGAGCCGGGAGACAATCCCCCCAAGCACATCCGGCGTCGGTATCCACCATCCGTTTGGGGATATAAAAAAAATATCGACCTATACCACGCCCCTCCAACCGGCCCATTGGTCGGGAAATCCGGCACTTGCTCATTGGCGCGTAACCTGGAATGGAACAGCCAATGGACATGGAACCACTGAAGGTGGCTCATCCGGTTCCCCAATATTTGATAATCAGGGCAGATTGGTGGGAACGCTTACCGGTGGGGAGTCTGCCTGCGATTCAGGGTCGTTGAATCTGCCCGATTATTATGGTATGTTTTCCTATCATTGGAATCAGAATGGGAGCGATTCGAGCAGTGTGCTTAAATACTGGCTTGATCCAGACAATACCGATGTGATGACCCTGAATGGTTGGGCATTGTCGGTGGCGGATCATGTCGCAGACCAATGGGTAAGGGTTTTTCCCAATCCGGTGGCGGATCAGTTGAAGATCATTTTTTCTGCAGATGATGGCAAAGATACCCGTGTAAAGGGATACGACATTTGGGGTAACCTGCGGCTTCAAAAGAATTTGACCAACGCATTAAACCATGAAATTTCCATTGACATGTCGGGATTTGCTGCAGGAGTCTACTTTTTCGAGATTTCCAATGGCGAAAGGCAGGTGGTGAGAAAAGTGATAAAACAATAACCATATTATACGTGAATGCTATCAACAATACAAGCAGGTAACCTGAATGCTCTTGACTTTATCAATGTCACGGATGAATTAAAGGAGATTGCCAAAAAAATAATAACCGCAGAAAGGGTGACCCCCGCAGAGGGCATTGTGCTGTTTGAACAGGGCGAATTGGGATTTTTGGGAAAGCTGGCGGATTTCGTGCGGAAGCAAAAAAATGGCGATTATGCCTATTTTATCCGGAATTTCCATATTGAACCGACAAATATCTGTGTCAACAAATGTAAATTTTGTTCATATTCCCACCATTTCAGCAAAACGCAGTGGGAGTTGACTGTTGATGAGATTCTGGATAAAGTAACGGCGAAGGAAAATAATGTTTCGGAATTGCATATTACCGGAGCGGTGCATCCCGATCGCGACATATACTATTATGGTAATTTGCTGCTGAAGATAAAGAAACTTCGCCCAGGCCTCCACATTAAAGCATATTCGGCAGTTGAACTTGATTATATGATTCATAAGTCGGGACTGAGCATGAAAGATGGCCTGCAGTACCTGAAATCCTGCGGACTTGATTCAATACCGGGTGGTGGAGCTGAGATTTTTGATGAGAAAATCAGGAAGGAAATTTGCGGAATGAAGTCAACCTCCAACACCTGGCTTGCGATTCACGAAACAGCACATCAGCTTGGAATCCCGTCAAATGCCACCATGCTTTACGGCCACAAGGAGAGTTATGTTCAGCGAATTGATCATCTGGAGCGATTGCGCCGATTACAGGATCTTACCCATGGATTCAGTGCGTTTATTCCATTGAAGTTTCGCAACAGCAACAATGAGATGTCGCACATTGCCGAGGTTTCTGTGGTGGAAGATATGAAGATGTATGCCATTGCACGCATTTATCTTGACAATTTCCCGCACCTGAAAGCCTATTGGCCCGCGGTTGGCAGAAAACTTGCGCAGGTGTCACTCTCCTTTGGCGTTGACGACCTCGATGGTACCATCAACGACTCTACGCGTATTTATTCATTGGCCGGCGCCGAAGATCAAAGCCCTGTTATGACCGTATCGGAAATGATTGCCCTGATTACAGAATCGAAGCGCGTGCCGGCAGAGCGGGACTCATTATATAATAAACTTGGTTGATCACCATGTAAAATTCAACCCTTTATTCGCAGTTTGAATTAATAACCGCAGATGACCCTTGCAGAAGTAACAGCGAAACTGAAAATGAAAAAGGTCGGCATAGCCGGCTGCGGGGGATTAGGCTCTAACTGTGCCGTTGCGCTCGCCAGAGTTGGCCTTGGAACCCTGATTATTGCCGATTTTGATGTGGTGACACTGAGCAACCTGAACCGTCAATACTATTTCTTTGATCAGATCGGTTTGAAAAAAACACGGGCACTCCGCGAAAACATATTGAGAATCAGCCCCATGATTGATATTGTGGCATGCGACATCAAACTTACGCCACAAAACCTTCCTCAGGTGTTCGCCGGCTGCGATGTGATCGTCGAAGCGTTCGATGTCGCCGATCAGAAGGAGATGCTCATCAATACGATTTTAACTGAGATACCTGAGGTTCCGCTTATTGTGGGGTTGGGCATGGCAGGCTGGGGAATGAATAATGAAATTCATTGTCGCAGGGTTGACAATCTCTATATATGCGGTGACGAAATCTCTGAGATCAGTGCGACTCAGCCACCCCTTGCGCCACGGGTGGGGATAGTGGCAAATATGCAGGCAAATGTAGTGTTGGATATACTTTTACAAGGCGAAACAGAACTATGAAAATCACGTTGAATAACAATGCTGAGGAGATCCACGGAGGGCCTATGACGGTTAATGAACTTCTTTCATTTAAAAAATTCACTTTCAAAATGTTGATTGTCAAGATTAATGGTATTCTTGTTAAAAAGCCCGACTATGAAACTGCCATTATTCATGAGGGAGATGACGTTCACGTTCTCCACCTGATTTCTGGCGGCTGAAATCCACTTCCAGGTACCCATTCCCGTGTCCGGGTTTTCCTCACACCACCTCTGCCACCACAAAGGTGCTGCCACCAATAAAAACCAGGTCATTTTTGCCAGCCATTGCCCGTGCTGATGCCAATGCCGCTTTTACGGATGCATGACAAATCCCGTGGAGTCCGGCCAATTCTGCCTGTTTTTGCAGATCACAAGCATCAAGTCCGCGCGGAATGTCAGGCTTGCAAAAATAATAGGTTGCATTCTGTGGCAGCATACTTAGAATAGGCTTAAGATGTTTGTCGTTCACCACGCCAAAAACAAAATGCAAATGGTTGTGCGGTGTCGTCGATATCTGAGCCAGTACCTCTCTCAGCCCTCCTTCATTGTGGCCGGTGTCACAAATGGTGAGGGGATTTTTGCCAAGGATCTGCCAACGCCCTGCAAATCCGGTGTTGCGAACGACATTGGTAATGCCGGCCCTGATAGCAGCAGTATCTATTTTAAGCCCTTGTTTGTTGAGCGCTTCACAGGCTCCCAACACGGTCAGGATGTTTTTTCGCTGGTATGAACCTGCCAGGGGTGAGATGACATGCGAGAGGTATGGCAACCCTTCGCGTAATATATCCATCGATCTTTTTCCGAAATGTTTGCCAACCAAATTAAAGTTATCAACCTGGTAATGCAAATCAGCAAAATAGAGTTCAGCATGGCAGGCTGAAGCTTTTTGTTCGAAAACGCCTGCAATTTCTTCCTGGTTTTCTCCAATTATAACCGGAATGCCCGGCTTTATGATGCCTGCTTTTTCTGAAGCAATTTTTTCAAGCGTGTCCCCCAGAAATTGCATGTGATCGAAACTCACATTGGTGATAACTGACAACAAAGGATTGATGATGTTGGTAGAGTCAAGTCTGCCTCCCAACCCCACCTCGACAACCGCGATGTCAATCTTTTGTGCTCTGAAAAATTCAAAGGCCATTCCAACGGTGAGTTCAAAAAACGACGGCTGGAACGGTTCAAACTGGTCCCGGTATTTTTGAACAAATGAGGAGACAAAACTTTTTTGAATCATCTTGCCATCTATCCGGATTCGTTCACGAAAGTCTTTTAAATGCGGGGAAGTATAAAGTCCGGTGCGAAACCCGGCCGATTGTAATATCGACGCAAGCATATGGGAAACAGATCCTTTTCCATTGGTTCCTGTGATGTGGATGGACTTGAAGGAATGCTGGGGATTGCCGAGCAGTTCGCAAAGTGCGATGGTATTGTCGAGGTTTGCTTTATAAGCCTGTGCGCCAACCCTGTGATACATCGGCAGCCTCGCAAACAGGTAGTGAAGGGTTTGCTGATACGTCATTTAAGAAAAAGGGCAAGAATCCCAACCATGATACCTGTTTGTCCAGCCCAGAAAACAAACATCCATTTGATAATTTCAGCCTTGGTTTTCTCAATCCGAACATCTAATTGGCATATGTCCTTTTTCGTAGCAAGTTCGTCTGTCCTGCTTTCAAATTTCTCTGTAACCTTATGCTCAACGAATTCCACCAAAACTTTTGCCTCTTTCTCACCGATCTTTGACCGGAGGATGTTATACATATCCAATGTTGTAACTGTCATATCGTTCCTTTTTGCCATACTGATATGCTTAATCGGATTTCCACCCCAAAGGTAATACAAAAATCAGAAAAAGTTATGAACAGGTTAATAAATGGCTCCCCCGGATGAATCCTTCATAGCTCCGGTAACGCTTTGCAGGCAGTTTGTTTCGTTACGCCAGCGTAAAACGCCTAGGAAGGCAAAAATCATCGCCTCCTTAAAATTGATGGTATATGGATCAGGAATGATGATTTCTGCGTTTGCATGATGGCTGATCCGGCTGATCAGGAATTTGTTGAATGCGCCTCCTCCCGTGATGAGCAGTCTTGCTCTCCTTTTAACCCCTGCCGCAGTTGCAACCTGCATGGCGATGTGCTCACAAAAAGTTGCGAGCTGATCATTGCCCGACAAATCGGAGGAGGAAAGCAAAGGAAATACATGTTGTACAACCCACTCTTTGCCGAGTGATTTTGGATAATCCATGCTGTAGTAAGCAAGTTGATTGAGTTTTTCAAGCAGATTGTAATTCACATTTCCGCTGGCAGCCATCAAGCCGTTGTGATCATAGTCTTTACCTGCCTGCGATGCCAGTTGATTCATGACGATGTTTGCCGGGCATACATCATAGGCGAACCGGTTACCATCGGCATGAAAAGAGATGTTTGCAAAGCCTCCGATATTGAGACAAAAGCCGAATTCCTGAAATAAAAGTGCATCGCCAATGGGTACAAGGGGGGCGCCCTGACCTCCCAAAGCCACATCCAGCGACCGGAAATCACAAACAACTTTCAATCCGGTTTCGGCGGAAATAGCCGATCCACGGCCAATCTGACTGGTAATTTTGTTTTCCGGACGATGAAAAATGGTGTGCCCGTGTGACGCGATGAAATCGGGAACGACTTTGTTTCGATCAATAAAATCGCGCACGAGGCGCCCAAGCAAATGGCCATATTCTATGTCGGCGGTAACAAAATCCAACGCTGAACCTGTATCAAGGTTTGAGAGTGTTTCTTTCCATTGATTTGAATAGGGGACGGTCTCCGCATGGAAAATTTGATAATTCCAGCGGTTTTTCTCCTTCGTGAATTCGCAGTACGCGATATCCAGTCCGTCAAGACTGGTTCCCGACATCAATCCGATTACGTGGTATTTCAAAGTATCAAAGTGACAAAGTGAACGAAAACTATGTTTATCAATATCAAAGATATTCAACCAACTTCTCAAGCCTTATTCCCCTGGAGCCTTTGATCAGGATGGTGGCATTTTCAATTTTAAAATGTTCAAACCACATTTTTGCCAGTTCAGTATCCTGAAAACAGAGATTTTCACGTTTGGTGTTCAATCTGGTAAAAATAGGGCCGACAAGATATACCTGGGAAAATTTATCCTGGGCGATACATTCGAGTATGTGAAGATGTTCCTCGTCTGAATTCTCCCCCAGTTCAAGCATGTCGCCCAGAATGATTGTTTTTTCGGTGTAAGCAGTTGCTGCAAACGCGTCAATAGCAGCTTTCATGCTGCTTGGATTGGCATTGTATGCATCCAGGATGAGGAGGTTGCAGGTGGATTTGAAAATTTGAGAACGGTTGTTGGCGGGCTGGTATTCTTCGATAGCCGTTTTTATTTCCAGGGGCGGAACCTCGAAACGCTGGCCGATGCAAACTGCAGCAAGAATATTGTTGGCATTGTATCCACCATAAAGTTTCGATTCAACCCTGAGTTTTGATCCGTCGCGAAATTGAAGGTCGACGTTTACATACGGGTCAGCTGAAACATGGCTGGCATAAAGATCAGCCGCTGTAGTGCCATAGGTGTTGATTTTCAGGGCCGGGGCAAATTCTGTAAGTAATTCATCATTGTTGTTGAGGAATATCTCCCCGCCATTTTTTGAGATGAAACGGTAAAGTTCAGTTTTGGTTTTGATCACTCCTTCGAAACTTCCAAACCCCTCCAGATGAGCCTTTCCGATATTGGTGATAAGACCGTAATCGGGTTTGGCAATGTTGCAGAGCAGGTCAATTTCGCCGGGATGATTTGCCCCCATTTCAATGATGGCTATTTCAGTTTCCGCGGTAAGGTTTAGCAGGGTAATCGGCACGCCGATGTGGTTGTTCAGGTTTGCATGGGTTGCCAGTACCCTGAATTTTTTTGAAAGCACGCTGTAAATAAGCTCTTTGGTGGTGGTCTTTCCATTTGTTCCCGTTACTGCAATCACCGGAATGTTGAATTGATTTCGATGGTGAAGCGCCAATTTTTGCAAGGTTGCCAGCACATCGTCAACTAAAATGAAGGATTCTCCGTATGCGTACTTCTTATCATCTATAATGGCGATGGAAGCCCCCGATTGAATGGCTTTTGCTGCAAATTCGTTACCGTTAAATGAGTTACCCCGTAAGGCAAAAAAAATGGATCCGGGTTGCACCTGTCGGCTGTCGGTTGAAATAAACGGATGAGCAAGAAACTCGGAATAGATTTTATCGATCTGATTGTCCATATAAATAAAACCCCGTCTCCATTCAGAAACGGGGTTCAATTTTTTTACGTGTGAATTATTTTCCGGCAATCGAACCGCCAACGCGGGTCATGGCACAACGGAAGCCGATCGCATCGGTAGCATCTGTTTCATTGAGATAACGGCGGGTGCTCGGGCTCATGTAAAACGCCTGGTCTTTCCAATTGCCACCTTTATAAACGCGGGCATGATCGCTGATCAGCGAGCTCTTGCCATATTCATACATGGAGTTTGTAGCGCTGGTATCTTTTACACCCGATAGCCAATCGCTGCTGTTGATGCTGGATGCAAAGTCGCCATCAAGGTAGTTGATGTTATCAGATTGACGATAATTCCTACGGTCTTTGGCTTCAGCAACTGTAACAGGACGATATCTCATGTGACCAAGACTGTCTTTTCCAGCAAGTGTATTGCCGTTAGGGTCGGCGGGGTCAAGAACCAGGGTTTCAAATACATTTCCACGGAAGGGGCGAAGGTCATTTACTTCATAGGAGTTTAATGGACGGTAAACATCAAGCACCCATTCGCTTACATTCCCTGCCATGTTGTATAAACCATAATCGTTCGGAAAGAAGGAACCGCAGGCGGCAGGAATGTCGGCACCATCATTCAGGTTACCTGCCACACCCATGTAGTCGCCTTTTCCGCGTTTGAAGTTATCCATAAAACTTCCGTAATACCTCGATTCATTGGTACGCACCTGGCTCCCGTTCCAGGGATAGTTTTTGCGTTCAACGACTCTTTCATAGAGGGTGTTTCCGATCAGACCCAACGCGGCATATTCCCATTCGGCTTCAGTCGGTAACCGATACTTGGGTAACAGAATTCCATCTTCCATTTTCACTCTGCGGGTGTCCGATCCGTTGAGGTTCAGATTGGGAAGTTGTCTTCCGGGCTTTCCGTCGTATTGATTGGCAAAGTAGGCTTCCGTGTTAAAATTGTTTTCATTCGATTGGGCAGGATCCCATTCAAGTATGCCCCGTTTGATAAGCATCATTTCATTCACGCGGTCGGTTCTCCACTGGCAGTAATCGGTGGCCTGCACCCAGGAAACGCCCACAACAGGATAATCGCGGTAAGCGGGGTGACGAAGATAATATTCAACAATTGGTTCGTTATAAGCCAGCTTCTGACGCCATACAAGTGAATCCGGAAGCGCCTTTTTATAAACGCCGGGGTAGTTCTCCCCGTAAACACGGCTCAACCAGTAGAGGTATTCGAGGTAGTCAAAATTGCGAACCTCTGTTTCATCCATGTAAAAACTGGATACGGTGATGCGTCGCGGGCTGTTGCTCCAGTCGTACATCACATCATCCTGTGTGTTTCCCATGGTGAATGTTCCACCTTCAATGAATACCAACCCCGGGCCGGTTTGCTGGTCAGCAAATGGCACCTTTTCATATCCACCGTTGTTTTTGTTGTTATATTCCCATCCGGTAGAACGTGATGCTTCCTTCTTACAACCTGAAATCATAAGAATGGCTCCAATGAGGGCGCTTACCTGAAAAAACCTTTTAATTCTCATCCGTTGAAAATTTTTGCAAACCTACGTGAATTACTCAAATTTAGCAAATAATAATACATAACTAAAACCGCGGGCATTTTATTGCCCTGATGTGTCTTCTTTTTTCCAAACAGGGAAATTGCCAGGAGGCAGAAACCTCATGTGCCCCGCCCGAAGTACCTTTCAACTTGCTGATCGTATAATCATAGCTGTATCCGACACGCAAATTTTTATAATGAAGGCCTAACATCGGGATGATGGCATCAGCATTTTCGAAATTGTGCCTGAACCATACACCTCCGATAAACGGGTCGACAGTGAGGTACAAACCAATATTCAGCTGGTGAAATTTGAATTGTTGCTGATATAAAATATTGGGCGACAGCGAAAATTCCCGATCTTCCCCCGAGCTTCCATTTTTGTGCAGGTTAATCACGCCACCCACATGAACGGTATATTTCATGTAAAGCTGGGTCTCATTGTCGGCATAAAATCCGATTTTTGGCTGGGTAAGGTGATCAACCGAGATGCCTCCGTAAGCAAGATCATCGTATGCAAGAAATATCCCTGTTGAGAAATCTGGAACCCCGACACTGAGATTATCCGGCTGTTTTTCTGATGTAGGCAGAATAAAACCGCCAATAGGGTCAATCATATCTTCGAATTGAAGGTTCCCCCAGTTTAGTCTGCGCTGGTAATATCCCACCTCCAGGGCCCCGCTCGCCTGAAGATGGCTGCTCAGGTTGAATTTATATGCATACATCAAACTGATTGCAGTGGTATTAAGGTTTCCGCTTCCCGCCCGGTCGGCCATGATGAGAACCCCCAGCCCTCCATGCAGAAAGTTGACGTACTGATCGTAGGAAATATTGTAGGTGATAAACGCTTTGCCGATGCCCGGCCATTGATTGCGATAGTTGGCATTGGTTTTCGGACAAACAGAAACTCCGGCAAGGGCAGGATTTAAATATAATGGATTAGCGTAAAACTGCGAGAATTCAGGATCCTGGGCAAAAGATTCGCCTGTTAAAAAAAGAGAGATAAACACTGCAATAACCGCAATTCTTTTGATCATGAATGTTCCTGTATTCTGGTTAGTTATTGTTTACAATATTACAAAAATATTGAATATGCATAAACAACCCTCGACAATATTAACTAACCGATAACGTTAAAAATGGTAACAATTATACAGGTTATAAAATTTTTGTTTCCGACAGCAACCTTTTCGTCCGAAAAAATGTCTGTTATTAATTGAAATCAACGAATGGATATGAAAAAGCAACTTTATTTCTTACTCTATATTTTTCTCCTGGCTTTTACACCGGTTGTTTCCATGAAGGCCAATGGCGCAGGCACAGTTAAAAAATGTTCAATCTCATGGAATTCCCCCAGAATTATCCGCAGTGGCGACACCCCGGTTGAAGCAATTTGGTCTTTTCAGGGGTCGGCACTGAATGGAAATTGGGGTTTTTTGCCGGTATTTATCAAAACATTTAATTTCGATCCTGATCGCGACTCGGTAACGGAGGTTATTATTCGCAATCAGGTTTACCAAACAGTGCGTGATTCGGATTTGGACATGGTAAAAAATCTGGATAAAATTCCCGCAGAAGTTTCGGTCGCTCATGAATTAATGGTTACCCGGAAAAAACCATCGCTGCAGGTCAGTTTGCTTCCATTGCGACGAAACCAGATAGCCGGAACAGTGGAACGACTGATATCTTTTGAGATTGAAGTCAACCTGATTGATGTGCCCCGGCGTTCGCAACTCAAGAATAGCCCAGCCTATGTCACCAATTCCGCGCTTGCCTCGGGCGTGTGGTATAAATTTGGCGTTGCTTCCAATGGAATTTACAGGCTCAGTTACGATGATCTGAAAAAGGCAGGTGTTGATGTGTCAGGTATCGACCCACGCAATTTGCGGATTTATGGAAATGGCGGAGGTATGCTTCCAGAGTCAAATTCAGCCGCGAGAATCGATGATTTGCTTGAAAATGCCATTTTCGTGGCAGGGGAGGAGGATGGCCGTTTTGATCCGGGCGATTACCTGCTGTTTTACGGTCAGGGCCCCGACAGATGGGACTATTCAAAGTCGGACAAGCTTTTTCATTGCCGGAAAAATGTATATTCCGATCGCATGTATTATTTTCTGAATGTTGACAAAGGTCAGGGAAAGCGTATCGGATCAGAACCTTCTTCGGCCAAACCGCCTACCTTCTATGCGAACAAGTTCGAAGACTTTGCCTCCTATGAAAAGGATGATGTGAATCTCATAAAGTCAGGCCGTGAATGGTGGGACCATCAATATTTTGATATTACCTTGTCGCGCAACTATTCATTCAGTTTTCCGAATCTTGATCCCGCAAGCCCGGTGTCGGTTTCAACCTATCTGGCGGCTCGATCCATTAATTACAGCTCTTCTTTCATCGTTTCTGCCATGGGGAATCCATTGATGACCATCAACATTGGCTCCATCTCTGGCGGGTTTGAAGGCAATTTTGCCAAACCAGCTATAGGCACCGGAACCTTTTATTCAACAAATCCGGTTATTGATATAAAATTAAGCTACAATAAAAGTTCTTCCAGTTCAGTCGGGTACCTGAATTATATTGAATTGAATGCCAAACGTTTGCTCTCTATGTATGGCTCACAAATGTCTTTCAGATCGGCCACTGGCACCGCTACCGACGCGATAACCCAATTTACCCTGAACGGAAATGGTCAAAATCTGCAGATATGGGATGTTACCTCTGGCGGAAATATCCGCAAAATTGAGACAACCCAGAATGGCAGCAATTATTTGTTTACCCTGCCAACCGATACCCTCCGGGAGTTTATAGCCTTTGACGGGGGAAGTTTTAATGTTCCCGAGTCAAACGGGCTGGTTGAAAATCAGGATCTTCATGGTGCCGGGGTTGCTGATTACCTGATTGTGTGCCATCCTTCTTTTCTTGGCGAAGCCGACAGGCTGGCGGCATTTCATCGGGGAAACAGCGGAATGTCGGTGTTTATCACCACTCCCGATAAGATCTACAATGAATTTTCGTCGGGAGCACAGGATATTACCGCAATCCGCGATTTTGTGCGCATGATGTACAACAAAGCACAGCCTGGGAAAGAACCAAAATACCTGCTCCTTTTCGGCGATGCTTCTTATGATTTTAAAAACAGAACCCAGAACAACACCAATTTTGTGCCCTCTTTTGAATCGGTGGAATCACTTTCGCCAATTGACTCATTTGTTTCCGATGATTACTTTGGGCTACTCGATCCCAACGAAGGGCAGTCGGCCAATGGTGCACTCGACATCGGCATTGGCAGGTTTCCGGTTTCAACCCTTGAACAGGCGCAATCAGCAGTAGAAAAGGTGTGGCATTATTGTTCAGGTGATAACCGTGTTAAAAATGACTGGCGCAACATGGTCACATTCGTCGGCGATGATCAGAATGAAGGAGGAAACCTTTTTATCGACGATTCG
>DYQT01000033.1 GCA_020719165.1 Draconibacterium orientale
TCTGTTTCATACAGATGCAGCTCAGTCGGTGGGAAAAATCCCTGTCGATGTTGTTAAAATGAAAGCAGATATGCTCTCCGTTGCAGGACACAAATTGTATGCTCCAAAAGGGGTGGGAGCCCTGTTTATTCGCAGGGGTGTTTTGTTGCAAAAATTGATCCACGGCGCCGATCATGAATCAAACCTCCGAGCCGGGACTGAAAATGTGATGGAGGTTGTCGGATTGGGGAAAGCTGCGGAGATTGCAAAGCAGCGCCTGGGAAATGCATCGGATTACGGATTGGGGATTTCAGATGGTGCCCCTCATATTCCGAATGCACTTACAATTATAGAACTTCGTGATTTGCTTCACGATGGTATTCGAAGAGAGATACCCGGGGTGCGTTTGAACGGACATCTTGTAAAGCGTTTGCCAAATACTTTGAGCCTTGGATTTCCAGGAATTGAGGCTGCTTTATTGCTCGGGCAGATGAAAGGGGTTGCTGCCTCTGCCGGTGCTGCCTGCCATACAGACTCAAATGATATTTCCGGGGTGCTTTCAGCCATGCATGTTCCCAATGAATATGCCATCGGAACCATCCGGTTTTCTATAGGTCGAATGACGACAAGGGAAGAAATCGAGCGCGCGATTCCCATTGTGGCAGAAGCATACCGGAATTTGAGAGGAGAATCTGTTTTGCCATTTACGGGTGACGATTTACGAAATACATCATCTGAAATCCGGCTCACAGAATATACCCATGCCCTCGGTTGTGCCTGCAAAATCAGGCCTCAGATTCTTGAAAAAATATTGAAATGTATTCCTGGGAAAAACGATCCGGCGATTTTGGTGGGCCATGAAACATCTGATGATGCAGCAGTTTTTATGATTGATGAAAACACAGCCATCGTTCAAACCGTTGATTTTATTCCCCCGGTGGTTGATGACCCCTATATGTACGGAGCTATTGCGGCTGCCAATGCATTGAGTGATGTTTATGCCATGGGCAGCAAACCATTGTTTGCCCTAAGCATTGTTGGTTTTCCCGACCGTAAGCTGCCAATTGATGTTTTGCACAATATTTTAAAAGGGGCAAACGATAAAGTTGCCGAGGCGGGGATACAGGTGGTTGGCGGACATAGTATAGAAGACGGTGAGCTGAAATTCGGGCTGGTTGTGACGGGTTTAATTCATCCTGATAAAATTCTTCGGAATTCGACAGCCATGCCCGGGGATGCCCTGATTCTGACAAAGCCTGTTGGCACAGGCATCATCACTACCGCTATCAAGCAGGGATTGGCCGATTCTGAGTCTGTTGATATGGTCAATCTGACAATGGCGGAGCTTAATAAAATTCCGGCAGAAATCATGGCCGGTTTTCAGATCAACTCCTGCACCGATATAAGTGGCTTTGGGTTTCTGGGGCATTTAAAGGAGATGGTTTGCGGGAGCAAGGTTCATGCTGTTCTTCAGCCTGAAATGATTCCGATTATTGAATCAGCCTGGAGGTATGCTGCAGCAGGGGCCATCCCGGGTGGCACAAAGAACAATCTTGATTATGTCAAGGATATCGTTCAATGGAATGGCTCAACGCCAGAGCTGATGAAATATATTTTAGCCGATGCCCAAACTTCCGGAGGATTGCTGATTTCACTTCCCGGTAGTCAGGCCCGGCTGTTGATTGACCAACTGCACGAAGCGGGCATTTTAGCCGCAACAATTATTGGGGAGATTATCTCCGGCAAACCAGGAATCAGCGTTTGAGTGACTCCAGCAGCTTAAAATCATATATTTTTCCTACCGGATAAATTCCTTTTCGTTTGTCGGCAAAGGATGATTTTTCATAAAACCAGTTGAGAATCAATATAGGGCTTTTTGCGAAATTTGTGTCTGATGCTTTCATCTGTTCAAATTCGTCTCTTAACACCTGGTCTTTTGCCATCATCTCACGGGCCATTTTTTCTATCACATACGATTCCCCGTATTCTTTCTGCTCAAAGGCAGCATCGAAGAACCCCCAGAAAAGAAATGATCCGTTCCCCTTTGGTTCAAACATGTGGGGGATGATACGACCGGCTGGCTGCATCACTTCAACAACCACTGAACCTTTGGGAAATTTCCGTAATTCTTCCAGTTCATCGTATTCGATATTCAGAAGGGGATGATGTCCCTCAAAGGAGGCTTGCTGCCATTTTGGATTTTTAAACCGGCATGTAAAGATTGAAAGTGTTGTATCCCGTGGCAATGCGAAAGTTTTAATGCCATGAACTTTCAATCTGTCGATTACGGTGGCCCATTCAACGGGGATGATGTAGGCCACCGGCAATTTTGCAGTATGAACAGCAACGGCCGATGAAAAATAGGGGATGTGCAGGGTGACCGGAATTTGACTGTATTGAAACCAATCACCTCCGCTGAGATCACTCTTTACTACATCATACTCCATGCCCAGAAAATCGACCATGGTACTGTCGTCCTTGCTGGTTTCGAACAAAAGTGGAAAAGGCTCGGCTAAAAACTCCTTACTGGTTACAAACCGATCGGCCTCACGAATTAAAGTGCTCAGGTTTTCCGATTCCCGATCCAAAATCTCAAGTGTTGTGAGCATACATTCATAGGTGCTTGCTACCCGTTGATGGTAAGGTTTGAGCATGTGTGTTTCAATTAACAAACCCGGTCTGTTTCTCAATGCAGTGTAACCCTGCGAAAGCATTGGCGGGGCAACTTCGGTGATCAGGCCGCTTCGCGGATCGTGCCAGTTGCGGAACCCAACATAGGGGAAAACAGGGTATCCGCTTTGATTCATGTGTTGTTCCATCTGGCGGATAAATGTGTTTTTCGACCAATCTGTCAATCCCTTATCCATATCGCCATAAATTTCCATCAGGTAAGTAAGCACATATTGATAATCGGCACCGTCGGTTGTGTGGCAATCAATAAAAAAATCGGGCATCCATTGGTTGAACAGTTTAAGCCACGATTGCATTTCGGGGGTATCTGCCTTCAGGAAATCGCGGTTGAGGTTAAGGTTGTTTGCCGTAGTGCGCCATCCCATTTCTTTGGGACCGTTTTGATTGATGCGGTTGAAGGGACCAAATCGTTCATGTCCGTCGACATTGAAAATCGGAATAAAGATTACAGATACGTTGTCAAGTAATTTGGATCTGGATTCAACATTCATGGCAAGATCACGAAAAAGCATCAGACCTGCATCTTTCCCATCACTCTCTCCTGCATGGATGCAAGCTTGTATTAAAAGGATGGTCCGTCCCGTGGCATGAATAGCCGAAGGATCGATGAGCCCTTGTTTATCGAGAATAAGCAGCGGCAAATCTCTCCCCTGAGCGCTTTTACCGAAAGTTGTATAGGTGATCGTTTTAAAACTGGCGTCAAGTTTTCGACAATAGTCAATCGTTACCTGATAGCCAGGTGTTTCCAGATTCCCTGATTTTTCGTAAAATGTTTGCCAGTCAACGGATTGTGACATCAATGTGTTGAAAAAAAGCAGTCCGGAAAAAATCAGATAGTATTGTTTCATATAATTTCATTAAGGGTTCTTCAAACTTACAAAAAAAACGGGATTGCCATCACCAGAAACTTTTTACCCTTGTTTTGTTTCTTGTTTTCGGATTATTCCTACCTTTGTCTCGAAACCTAAGCATACATTGGAAAGGATGCCTCATTAATTACAACGGATGGATAAAGCATTGGTCGACATTCTTGAAAGAGTTAGAGAACTCTTTTTTAAATATGGCGTAAGAAGTATTTCCGTGGATGATATATGCCGTGAACTTGGAATGTCAAAGAAAAAGTTATATCAACATGTTGCGAGTAAAACTGAATTGGTCGCCAGATTGCTTGAGCTGGAGCGTCAGAATTTCGAAATCATTTTTGATAATCATAACTTTGATGGAGTTAATGCAATTGACATTTTACTGATTGTAAGCCGCGACCTTGGAGACCGTTTCCGCGATGTTAGTCCGTCTATGACGTTCGACCTGAAGAAGTATTATCCGGATATTTATCACAGGCATATTGATGATCGTATTGAGTTTATCTATAATAAAATACAAATAAATCTCCAAAAAGGGATCAGCCAGGGGATGTACCGCGACGATCTCAGTATTGAACTGGTTGCACGTTTGTATATACGACGTTTGATCGACTTACATAATCCTGAATTTTTTCCTGCCGATAAATTTTCATTTCAGACTCTTTTTGATGTAATGTTCGACAACTTTATCCGTGGCATAGCGAATGCAAATGGGATTGAATACTATGAAAAACAAAAGCGGAAGGTTAACTTTAAAAAATTTAATTAATTCAAATGAACCACAGGTTTTTCTTGCCGATAATCATTTTTTACCTTTTAACAGGATTTGATTCTTTGGCGCAAAACAACACTTCCATCGTGCCGGCGGAGGTAATGAAGTTTTCACTTGAGCAGGCACAGGCCTTTGCGGAGGAGAATAATTACGACTTAAAGAATTCCGCGACAGATGTGGAAATTGCCCGTAAAATGGTGAAGCAAAATACAGCAATAGGATTGCCTCAAATCAATGGCGCGATCGACTATTCAAATAGCCTGGTAATCCCCACCACCCTGTTGCCTGGAGAAATCATGGGAAAACCCGGAACCTATGTTCCGGTGCAGTTTGGCACACCGTATAATGCCAGCCTTAAAGGAACGTTGACGCAACTCATTTACAGCGGGCAATACCTGGTTGGTTTGCAAACCGCTAAGGCATTTCTTGAAACCTCCAAGCAAAAAAACGTTCGCGATAAAGTCGACATCCGCGATCAGGTTGCTGATTCTTACATACGATTACTGGTGGTTGACGAGGGCATAAAAATTCTTGACTCTACCTATGTCGTGGTGAGCAGGCTGGTCGAAGAAGCCCGAAAAAGATTCCAGGCTGGTCTCCTTGAAGACATTGACGTTGATCAGGCCGACCTGAACAGGTCGAATCTGGAAGCTACCATTACCTATACCAAAAATCTGAGAAACCTGGGTTATGCCAGTCTTAAATTCATCATAGGTTTAAAAGACAACCAGGAGATGACCTTAACCGATAATCTTGATTTTTTCCTTGCACAGGTTAACCGTGATGTGTTGATTAATCAAAAATTTGATTACAATTCAAACCTCGATTATGTGCTGTTGAAAAAGGCAGATTACCTTACTCTGATGCAGTATAAACTGGCAAAAACCGCTTACCAGCCCTCTTTAACTGGTTTTTTAACCGGTTCCACCTCTGCACAACGCAATGCATGGAATTTTTTCAAAACTACGGAGGTTTGGTATCCTACCGTGATCGTTGGCGCTTCTTTGCAAATACCGATCTGGAGCAGTGGCAGCCGAAAGTTTGCAGTCGACCAAGCCCGGCTAAATGTTGAAAAAACCAAAGTCACCGACGAGAAATTAAGGGTGGGTTTAGAGTTGCAGGTAGCAACGGCAAAGACAGATTTCAGCAATGCCTGGGAAATTTACCAGAATAAGGTAAAAGGATTTCAGACTGCCCTGAAGATTTACGAGAAAACCCTGAAAAAATACAATCAGGGAATGGTTGGAAGTACCGATCTGAATCAACGGTACAACCAGTTCCTTGTCTCAAACAGCGACTACATGCAGTCTATTTATACCCTCTTGAGCCAGAAAATCAAGCTCAGCAAGCTTTTAGAAAAATTCTGACAATCCATTTTACCTCTTTCTGAGTTTCCTGGCAATTCGGTTCGATCTTCTGCGTCGTATTCCTGCGATCATTTGTGCATCAATCAGCACCATGGCCGGAACGAACACAAGGGTGAGAAATGTGGCAAAGCTCAATCCGAAGATGATTGTCCAGGACAAGGGTCCCCAGAAGGCCCTGTTGTCTCCACCAAAGTACAGATGAGGGTTCAATTCTGTAAACAGGGTCACAAAGTTGATGTTCATCCCTACAGCAAGTGGAACCAGTCCAAGCATCGTTGCGGTAGCGGTAAGAACCACAGGCGTGATTCTGGTTTTACCAGCCTGAATGATGGACTCTTTGGTCTTCATACCCCGGGACTTGAGTTCATCTCCGAATTCCACGATCAGGATTCCGTTGCGAACCACAATGCCTCCCAGTGCAACAACCCCCAAACCGGTCATAATCACACTGATGGACATTCCGAAGATGGCAATACCCAGCAACACCCCGATCACGCTGAAAATCACTTCGCTGAGTATGATAAACGATTTGCTTAATGACCCAAATTGGGTGATGAGGATGAAAAAGATGAGTCCGATGGCAATCATCATGGCCTTGATCAGAAAGACCATCGTCTCTTCCTGATCTTCACGTTCGCCGGTAAGACTAATCTCCACTCCAATGGTTGCATTAAAGGCAGGTAATGATCTGGTAATCTGCCCCACGACTTCATTAGCGGTATATCCTGAAAGAACTTCCGACGAGAGGGTGATCACCCGTTTGAGGTTTTTTCGTTTGATGCCGCCATATGTGTCTTTATAATGTATGGTGGCCACCGAAGAGATCGGGATTTGGCGCAGTTGCCCCGAATTCATGTCACGGTAAGTGATCTTGGCATTGATGATTTTATTGATATTGGCGCGCTCTTTTTCAGTGTATCTAAGCTGAATGGGATATTCATCTTCATCTTCTTTGTATTTTGAAATTTCTTTCCCAAAGATACCTGTGCGCAATTCCATCCCGATCTGACCAAGCGACAAGCCTTCACGGTTGGCCCGTATCCGGTCAATCTGAATGATGATCTCTGGCTTGTTGTTGTCAAAGTCGGATTTTAATTGCTCAATTCCCGGGATGCGCAATGAATCAAGATATGATTTGAAACGGATAGAGGTTGCGATTAAATCATCCATGTTTTCGCCGGTAACTTCGATGTTGATGGGTTTTCCGGTTGGTGGCCCCATTTTATTTTTTTCAACACTGATGGTAGCGCCCGGAATATTCTTCAGGTTAGCCCTGATTTTATCCATGATATCCTGTGTGGAGACACCTTCCCGGAATCTACTCTCAATGAAATTGATGGTAACCTTGCCTTTGCTTGATGATACCGACCTGTCAAACATCCCATCCCCTGCATTTAGTCCGACATTGGTGATGATTGATTCTACTACCGGATTTTTTTCGCCCAGCACCTGCAGTACTTTTTTTTCAACAATGGTTGTCACAGAATCGGTTACCTTCTGGTCGGTGCCTTCCGGCATTTTAATGTACACATTCACATAGACCGGATTATTGTTGGGAAAAAAAAGCACCTGCGGCTTGACAATGCTGATGAGGAAAAAACTAAAAAACAACAATGAGATTACGCCAACGAGGATATACCACGGGTTACGGCCTTTTAATGCAAAAACGAGGGTTCTTTCATATTGACTCAGTACCCATGGCCAGGTAGTTGTTTGAAATCTGATAATGGCGCCTTTGAGCACCAGGCGATAAAAGGCATTGAGCAGCATTGCGGCAATCAGAATGTTCCCAAAAGCAAATCCTCCGGCAAAATATGAAATCAATGCCAGTAAAAGGAAAATGCCACTGGTAATCAGCAGCCTTTTATGATTGGTTTTGTGATCCACTTCATCGTATTCGTGTTTCATGAATGTGACGGCGAATACCGGGTTGATAATATAGGCCACAAAAAGAGAGGCAAAAAGCGTAAGAATAAGCGTTACCGGCATGAAATGCATGAATTTCCCAACAATTCCGGGCCAGAAAGCCAAAGGGAAAAAGGGTGCAAGTGTGGTAAGGGTTCCCGACAGGATGGGTAAAAAAACCTCCCCTGCGGCATTTTTCGCCGCTTTAACAATGTCAGGCTGATGCCGGTGCAACCGGTGGGTGTTTTCGATCACCACAATGGCATCGTCCACAATGATCCCGAGCGCAAAGATGAAACCGAACATCACGATCATATTCATCGTGAAACCAATGCTGGGCATAATGAGGTAGGCCACAAACATAGACAGGGGCACAGATAAAGCGACAAAGAACGCATTGTTGAAACCCATGAAGAACATCAGCACGATAACGACCATGATAAACCCGATGATGATGGTATTGTTCAACTCTTCGAGTGTGCTTTTTGTAAACCGCGACTGATCGCCTGTAATATTTACATTCAGATCAGGCGGATAGGTGCTCTTTTGCATTCCGGCCATGATCTCCTTGATTTTATCAGAAGCATCGATCAAATTCTCGCCACTTTTTTTAATAACGTTCAGGGTGATTACATTTTTGCCGTCGAGACGAGCAAAACTTTCCTGTTCTTTAAACGAATCCTTGACATCTGCAATGTCCTGAATATAAACAATAGCGCCACTAGCCGATTTAAGCATAATGGTTTTAATCTGGTCCGGCGAGGTAAACTGTCCGGCAAGACGGATGGTGTACTTGGTACCGAAAGAGGTGATTGTTCCGGCTGAAATTGTTACATTCTCTGCTGAAACCGCCGACTCAATGTCGCGGAATGAGACACTGGCTGCCTGCATTTTGTACATGTCCACATCAATCTGGATTTCACGTTCAAGTGCGCCAACAATGTCAACGCGTGTAATTTCCTTGAGTGATTCAATTTTATCCTGGGCATCCTCCGCGTACATTTTTAACCGTTGCAAGTCATAATCGCCAGCCAGGTTGATGTTCATGATGGGGATTTCAGAAATATCAAACTCTTTAATGTCAGGGTCTTTTGGCAAATTGTTTGGCAAGTTGGTTTTAGCCTTGTCAACAGCATCGCGTACCCGCTGTTTGGCTTCTGAAACCTCTATGCCGGGGTTAAACTCAACGACGATGGTCGAAAAATCCTGGATAGAGTTGCTGGTAATCTTTTTTACATCGGCCAGCGATTTGCACTGCTTTTCGATGGGGCGGGTCACCAGATTTTCCATATCCTCGGGTGAGGTGCCGGGGTAAACGGTATTCACCAGTATGGTTGGGATTACAATTTCGGGAAATTGTTCTTTGGGAATGCTGAAATAGGACATTAACCCCAAGGTGGTAATAATGACGGTGAGTACATAAATGCTAACCTTATTATCTATTGACCAGCTTGTAGCAAAAAACTCCTTGAGTTTGTGTTGTTTTTCTTTCATCTCTGGTTCCGATTAATAGTCGATAGGCTGGCCATTGTAAAGATCTTTATACCCCGCAGTGATGATTTTATCGCCGTCCTGGAGCCCGTCAACAATTTCTGTGAGTCCGTTGTAGGATACAAAGGGGACAATGGCTCGTTTACGTGCAATTTTTTTTCCGTTTTCCTCGCTGGCCACAAAAACAAAATGGCCTTCATCCCGCGAATTTTGGATATAATTTTGTGGGATCGCAATAGCCGCAGGGTTTGAATAATCTTTAATCTTCAACACGGCAATCATATTCGCACGATAGTGCACATCACTGCCTGATAAAGCAGCTTCGACCAGAAAAGTACGGTTGGTCGGATTGATGTATTTGCTTGAAAATGTAATCCTTTCTTTAAGCTCTCTGTTGAGATCCGGCAATAGGATTTTAACTTCATCGCCGACGGTCACTTTTGAGGAATATGCCTCTCCAACATCAGCCAATGCTTTGGCTTTTGAAAAGTTCACAATGCGGAATGCCGGAATGGGGGAGGCCGGAGATGCCAGTTGCCCGACTTTGATCGGAATATCTTCAATGGTACCATTGATGGGAGCAGTGATGACCGACATTTTTATCTGCTCTTCCAGCGTGGCAATGCCATTCTGAACAGATTCCATATCATTTTTTGCTTTCAGAAACTGTATTTCCGATCCGATTTTCTGATCCCACAGCGTTTTCTGACGGTTATAAAGGTCGGTTACGAAAGCAAGTTTGTTTTTTAAGTCGGTGAGTTGCTGATTCAAAACAAGCGCATCAAGTTCAGCAAGAACCTGACCTTTGGTAACGGCATCACCTTCATGAACGAGGATTCTGACTACCGTCCCACCCTGGTTGCGCGGATTTACAGCAATGTTTTCGTTTCCGTCGATTCGGCCCTGAACCTCAATGAAATGTTCAAAGGTTGTTTTTGTAATCAGAGCAACGGATACTTTCGTAACCGAAACAGTATTCTCCGGTGTGAGCTCTTTTTCAAGCTTCAAAATCTCCTCTGTAAGCTTATCGCGTTCTTTTTTAAGCTGTTCAAGACGGGATTTTTTATCTCCTTCGTTGCTGCCACAACTTGCAAGAATGAAGAATATGCCGGTAATAAGAAAAATCTTTTTCATAGGAGGAATCGTATTGATTGCATTACGAGGTGTAAGTAGGAATTCGAAGGGCAAATATAGGTATTTTCGGGATGCTAAAAACTTTTCAATCGAAAAACGTTTCCATGGCTCTTTTGCGTACTTTTGCCCCATGGATTCAAAAGCAAATTTCATTCTTGAACAAGTAGCAAAGTTATACCATCGGTATGGGATTAAGAGCGTAACGATGGACGATGCCGCCAGCCATTTGGGTATCTCTAAAAAAACGATCTACGAATTTTTCAGTGATAAAGAAGACCTGGTAAAACAAGTGCTGCTTTTTGAATATGAAAAACGTTGCGGATCTCTGAATAATATACATCAAATGCAGTTTAATGCAATTGAGGAACTGTTTGAAGTGTATAAAATGATCAACACAATGCTACGGGATTACAACTCCTCCATGGAGTATGACATACGGAAATTTTATCCCAAACTCTTCTTAAAAATTCGGGAGATCAGACGGCAGCAGATGTTTGAATCGGTTTTTTACAACCTGAATAAAGGGAAAACAGAGGGATTGTATCGGGAAGAACTCAACTCTGAAATCATAGCGAAACTTCATGTTTTCAGAACCGAAAATCTTTTTGACACAGATATGTTTACCCAGGAAGAACTCTCCTCCATTACGATGTTTCATGAAATATTTATATACCATATCCAGGGAATACTGAGTAGTCAGGGACGGGTTTTTTTCGAAAACAATTTCGACAAATTCAAATCCACATTGGAATAATGGCATAAACCATTCAAAATGAATACCGGTGGGCTTTTAAATCTGACCGGAATTTTCGTATTTTTACACCCGTCAGGCAACTTAATTACATGAGATACGTCTGAATAATAGTTACTGGATGCTCATCGACGATTCCATACTCGAGGGCTGTATTGCCGGAAAGCGCAGTGCCCAGAGCGCCCTTTACCGCAGATATGCTGCAGTAATGATGGCGGTTTGTTTGCGTTATGCACAAAACCGGGATGAGGCAGAAGATATACTTCAGGAAGCGTTCCTTAAAATATTTCAAAATATTAATTCTTACCGGAAAGAGGGTTCGTTTGAAGGGTGGATGAAGCGGGTTATGATCAATCATGCGCTCAATTATTACAGGAAGAACCGAAAACGACCATTCCTGGAGGATATCGACAGCATCAACGAAACAGATATCATGGAAAAGGAGGAAGAACCGGCCCTGCATGCGCCAATATCGGCTGAAAGGTTAACAGCCCTTATCCAGCTTTTGCCTCCGGGATACCGGATGGTTTTTAATATGTATGTTTTTGAAGAATACAGCCACAAAGAAATCTCATCAGAACTAAACATCTCTGAAAATACTTCAAAAACACAACTGCTGAAAGCACGCAGAATGTTACAAAAGAAATTATTAGAATTAAATATTCTAAAAAATACAGGATCAATCAATGAATGAAAATTTAAATCTGAAAGATTTTCAGGAGGGCAGGGCGGATAAGCTGTTACGAGAGACCATGATGGGGCACCGTGTCGAACCCAACACCGGTCTTTGGAAAGGCATCAGCCGGAAGTTGTTATGGAAAGAACTTATCCGTTTCAATTTTTCGAACATTTCACTGAAGTACCGGGCAGCAAGTGTTGCAGGTTTGCTGCTGATCGCTGCTGCCCTCTACCTGGTAATTCCCGGTTCAGCACCCGAAGTTACCGTGGGCAAACCAAAAGCAAATCTTACCCCGGTTGTAATACATGAAGCTAAGCTTGTTTCCGCAAATCACCCAGAGGCTGTTGTTAAAACCCGTTCCGAACAGCTCGTAAGCCCTGCGGCCCTTTACCGCACAAATTACGGGTCATCTCCCAAAAAATCCTTTGAACTACCTGTTCCTGCCGCAGAACCTGTTTTTTCTGAGCCATCTTTGTCTACATATGAGCTGACTGGTTTGCAGGGAATTGAGTATGTTATGCCGTATGAAGCAATCCTGTTTTCTCTCCTTCCGGTAACCGACACCCTGATCACCATAAGAAATGACGCAGGTGTTTTTAAATTCAGAAAAGCCAGGCCGGAGTCAGCGAATTTCATTTCCGCCAATCTTGGTGTTACTCCTGAGCTTGCATTCTATGATGAACCAGAGGTTTACTCGAAAACAAATTTTTGGTTAAATGCAGGCTTAACCTGGCATGTGTCTCGTTTTTCTATCTCCTCGGGCCTTGGGTTTGGTTATGTTTATGACCGGGGGAGGTATAAAGTTGAGTATGAAAGCCTCGACAGCATTGGCTATTTTACCGGGGTCACCTCTTACACGATCGGTGCAAACAATGAGATCATCTATAATACCCAGAATGTTAATGTATACGACAGTTTGCAGCATCAGGATGATTTTCGGACTAAGAATCGTTATGCCTATCTTCAGATTCCTTTGCTTGGGGGATACCGTTTTTATGAATCCAACAAGGTAAGCATGACTTTTAAGGCAGGGCCGGCTGTCTCTTTCCTCCTTGGTTCCCGGAAATCGGACCCGGTGATCGAATACAGCAATGCCACGATCATCCTTGTAGATGAAGGCACTCCTGCCCGCATTCAAACCAATTGGCAGATTTGGGCAAATCTCTACTTTGAAATGAGGCTGAATAAAAAGGTTAGCATCTATCTTGAGCCCTCTTTTAAGTATTATTTCAAACCCATGGTAATACAGGAAAATGTTAACTACAAAGCACCCTGGACGATTGGTTTGGGAATCGGAATTCAGCTCAACTTTGGACCAAAAAAGCCAAACCCATGAAAACGTGGATATTAATACCATTCTTTTTTATCAATATCTGGTTTGTCAATGGACAAATTCCCGTCTCTGATAATTTCACGAATTACTGTGATGCTGTTTTTTTAGCTAATCCGGATCCCGTCAATCCCATGATCATTCATTTTCTGGATCAATCGTCGGGACAAATAACACGTTGGCAATGGAGTTTTGGTGACGGAGCAACCTCTTCATTTCAAAACCCGGAGCACACATACGCGGCTGGTGGAACCTATTTTGTATGCTTAACCATCTCAAACACCGATTCGGGGAATTTGTGTCACGATGTGCTGTGCCTTGCAATCACCATCCATCAGCCGGGCGAATGTATTGCCGATTATCACTATGAAATTGACCCCGTTGACTTGTTGAAAACCCGGTTTACCGATCATTCAAGCGGAAATATCAATAGCTGGCACTGGGATTTCGGAGATGGAAGTTCCTCAAATGACCGCAATCCAACTCATGTTTTTCCCGCCTTTGGAAAGTACCGGGTTTGCCTTACTGCCTATAATGCCGACTCCATCTCCTTGTGCAATGATGTAAAATGCGATTCCCTCACCTTTAAACCTCCAGACAATTGCCATGCAGGGTTTTCAAATGAACTCGACACGCTGAATCCTGTTCCCAACACTTTTATCTTCAAAAACAAATCTACCGGGGATCCGAACAGTTTTTTCTGGTCATTTGATGATGGTGCCGTTTACAACACACCCAATGTTACCCATCATTTTCAATCTGCCGGGCAGCATACAGTTTGTTTGCTGATCAAAAAGGAAGATCACGGGGCGGTAGTTTGCAAGGATTCATTGTGCATAACGGTAACAACAGCGAAGTATTTCGATCTGGGAGGCCATTTATTTACCGGCGAATTTCCAATAAATAATCCTGTTTCAACCGGAGATACCGGTGTGGCATACTTATACCGGGTTGATGGCGCCAGATTAACTCCTTACAGTTCCGGTCATTTTACCTATTTGGGGTATTATGCGTTTCCGAAAGTACTGAATGGTTCTTACGTTGTTAAAGCCGGGCTTACACCAGGATCTCAGCACGCCGCTGATTATTTTCCTTCATACAGCCAGCAGGCGCTCAAATGGCAGGATGCCCACGTTCTTCATCTGTCGGAGGCCAGCTCTTATGCCGCTGATATCCGTTTGTTACCACGAACAGCCTCTCCCGCAGGCAGCGGAAGAATCACGGGTACAACCCTCAAGGCGAACATAAATGGTGCCGGTGACCAAATCCCTTATGCGGAGGTGATTCTGTTTGATGAGCAATTGAATCCGCTAAATTTCACCTTATCGGGTAATTCGGGACAATTCAGGTTTGAAAACATCTCGTTTGGAGCCTATTATTTGCATGTTGAATTTCCCGGAAAATATTCCAGGTTGACGGCAGTTTGGCTTGATGCAATTACTCCTGCTGTTGACAACATACATCTGGAGGTGTTTGACCATGACGTAACCGCAATGCCTGAAACTTCCGATCAATTGGTTGTTACGGGTGATCTGTTTCCAAACCCGGCCGGCAATGAAGTAAATCTGAAGATTATTCTGCCGAAACATACAATACTGAAACTGGAAATCAAATCGCTCACCGGATTAACTGCCTGGTCGGGGAAAAGACCGTGCGTGGCTGGTTTCAACCATATAACCATTCCGTTAGGCTCGATCAAACCAGGTATTTATTTCTTCATTGTAAAGGCCCCGGATGGCTCAGCCATCGCAGTAAAAAAGTTGCTGAAATTTTAAGGGTTGCCATTTTTTTTTACATTTACAGGTTCAAACCTGCAACCCTTTGTCAGACGATAACCTCGATTTAATTTCCCGGTGCCTTAAAAAGGATGTCATGGCTGAATATCAGCTGTATCATCGTTTTGCACCAAAAATGTACGGAGTTTGCCTGCGTTACGGAGGCAATGAGACCGACGCGGAGGAAATTTTACAGCTTGGATTTATCCGTTTGTTTCATAACCTTTATCAATTCCGGTTCGAAGGTAGTCTGGATGGATGGGTAAAGCGTGTTTTTGTGACAACCGCGATCAACTACTACAAAAAACAGTTAAAATTCAAGCAGAATGTTGAACTCAATAATGCCAATGAGGATGCAACCATGCAGGAGGATTCACTGTCTGTTATGACAACTAAGGAGCTGCTTGCAATTATTCAGAGCCTTCCTACGGGTTACCGCACAATATTCAGCATGCATGAGATTGAAGGATATGGACATAAAGAGATTGCCAGTTTATTGGGAATTTCAGAGGGAACCTCAAAATCACAGTTGCACCTTGCACGGCATTCGGTGAGGCGGATGCTAAAAGAAAGAGGAATGTAGCGCATTTTTTATTCAGAAAATGGAAGAAAAGGACACCATCTCCGATAAATTCAAGTCAGCCTTTGCTGATTTTGAAAGGGAGCCCCCCGAAAGGGTTTGGGATTATTTGCGCAGTGAGTTGCACCCTGCACAAAAACCTGATAAGAATCGGGTTGGTATATTTGGTTATTCCCTCTTTAATTCCCGAAAACCTGGTTTTTATCTTGTATCGGGCATGATAGTTCTGCTTCTTTTTTTAACGATTGTTTATATAAGTTCGGGTGATCATTATAAAATCAATGGTCATGCATATACGGGAGAAGCGCGTCTTTGTGGTGGAACCGCTGTGCTTTTTCAAGTTTCCGATAAACAATTGCCCTGGGATTCGGCAACTCATTACCGTTCTGCCATCATTGACGGCAATGGACATTACACTTTTCCTAAGGTAGAACAGGGTAAATATTTGCTGCGAATTGCGCCTGATGAGAAATCAGAATCTGCCCAAAAATATTTGCCCTCCTGGTTTGAGCAATATTCCGCCTCCGATTCATGTCATCTGATCATTGTTGATTTTGAGGATGTGAATGCCGACGTACATTTGATTGAAAAGGAAAATTAATTATCATCTGCGAACCATTCAGCAAAGGAATTTGAAGTTTCCCTGAGTCGCATGTTGTGAAGTTTAACGCCGGCGGGTAGCAATTCACCTATTCTTTTTGCAAAATCAATCAGAAAATTTTCACTGGTTGGTTGATATGGCAGAAGCACAACGTTTGTAAATGGCTCACCGGATTGTTGGATTTCACGGTTTGAAATAGATGCATTAAGTAACAGTGCATGGTCAAACGGATCAACCACCTGCTTTTTAATGATCCTTTTCAGATCGCCAAAATCCATCACCATCCCAAGTTTTACCGATTCCGGATCAAATATTGGAGTGCCGATAACCGTGACTGATAATTCGTATGAATGGCCATGGATGTTTCTGCACGGGCCATCATAACCCATCAAAGCATGTGCTGCTTCAAACCTGAATTCTTTGGTAATCCTGATCTGACTCATGGAGATTGAATGAATGGCAAAGATATAAAAATCCTTCCAGGGATGACAGTTTTAAATAATGGCCAAATGTTCCAGCACCACCTTTATCCCGATTCCGATCAAAACAATCCCTCCCGCAAATTCGGCCCAGCGGGCGGGGATGAAATGGGTTTTTTCGCCAAGGATGGCGCCAATCACTGAGACCATAAAGGTGATCATCGAAATGATGATAACGGCTTCGTATATGTTTACTTTGATAAACCCAAACCCCACGCCGGTGATAAGGGCATCAATCGAGGTTGCAACAGCAAGTGAGAGTAAAATGGAGAGTTTACGAATATCAACCGACCTCTTTTCTTCCTCCCCTGAAAAGGATTGCCAAACCATTTTTAATCCGATGATCGCCAGAATTGCGAAAGCAATCCAATGGTCAACCGGTTCAATGCTCGATTGCATGCTGTTCCCTACCACCCAGCCGATAAGGGGCATCGCTCCCTGGAAAAACCCGAAAAGAAAAGCCATACGGAGGATATCTTTCCAAATCAATTTCCGGGTAGCGCCAAAGGAGAGTGACACAGCAAAACAATCCATTGAAAGCCCAAGAGAGATCAGAAAAAGTTCGGTAAGATTCAAAGGTAGATAAGGTTTACGATTTTACCCAGCCATTCAGCATCTGTTGTGTCAAAAGAACCCATTGTATTGCTATCCACATCAAACACACCGGTTATTTCACCACCCGGCCTTTGCACCGGAACCACGATTTCGGATTGTGAGCGTGAATCGCAGGCAATGTGTCCCGGGAACTGATGCACATCGGGCACAACCAGGGTTTTTTGCTGATCAATTGCAGCCCAGCATACGCCGGTATGTTTTTGCAAGACCTGACAAGCGAGCTGACCCTGATAATTTCGAACAGTCAGTTCTCCGTTCACGAGGAAATAAAATCCTGTCCAGTCAAAATAGTCGATTTTATGGTGCAGAACCGCAACGATTGTTGCCATTCGGGCATCCGGATCAGCAGATTTTAGCATTAAATCTTCCAACTGTTTGTACAATCGCTGATAACGGGCAATCTTCTTCATTGTTTCCATGCAAGGGGTCAGACGAGATCAAAAGCTGCGGTGAAATGTCTCATAATAGGAGCCTCGGTAGTTATTTTCAATCCTTTGCGGATTGTTTCACGGCGGTCGTAAATGTTTTTCAAAGCGACTGCCACAACATCCATGTGGTTGTTAGTATAGGTTCTTCGCGGGATGGCAAGACGCATCAGTTCGAGCGCGGGGAATCGGTTTTCGCGGGTAACCGGATCGCGGTCGGCTAAAACAGCGCCAATTTCAACGCCTCGAACACCTGCCTCCCGGTATAGTTCAACGGCAAGCGTTTGAGCCTGGAATTCCTCTTTGGGCAGATGTTCAAGAAACCGTTTGGCGTCAACAAAAACAGCATGGCCTCCAGTGGGTTGTTGCAGTGGTATCCCAAAGTCAATCAAGCGCTTGCCGAGGTATTCAACCTGCCGGATCCGGGTTTCAAGATAACTGAATTCAGTGCCTTCATAAAGTCCCTGGGCCAGCGCATTCATGTCGCGTCCCGACATTCCGCCATAGGTGATGTATCCTTCGAACATGATATTGAAAACACTGGCTTTACTGTGCAGTTCCTTGCTTCGCATGGCAATAAATCCTCCCATGTTCACAATGGCATCCTTTTTTGCACTCATGGTCATAACATCAGAGCAGGCAAACATTTCAAGCACAATTTCACGAATGGTTTTATGCTCATACCCCTTCTCCCTCAATTTTATAAAATAGGCATTTTCGGCAAACCGGGCCGAGTCGAAAACAACCAATTTTCCGTATTTGTCGGCAAGATGTCTGACCATTTTAAGATTTTCGATCGAAACAGGTTGTCCACCCGATGAATTACAGGTAACCGTGATGATGATAAACGGAATTTTATCCCCCTTGGTTTTGAGGATGGTTTCAAGCTTTTCAGGGTCCACGTTGCCTTTGAAAGGATGCAATAAGGTTGTGTCGAAGGCCTCGTCGATGGTACAATCTACCGCCGTTGCCTTACGGAATTCAATGTGTCCTTTCGTTGTGTCAAAATGAGAATTCCCGGGAATAATGTCACCCTCTTTGATCAGTACCGAAAATAATACATTTTCAGCGGCGCGCCCCTGGTGGGTGGGTAAAAAGTACTCAAAACCAAGTACATCCTGTATGGCAGCTTTCATTTTATAAAAGGATGAGGCTCCTGCATAACTTTCATCCCCCAGCATCATTTCTGCCCATTGCCTGTCGCTCATTGCCCCGGTTCCCGAATCGGTAAGCAAGTCGATGAAAACTTGCTCCCTTTTCAGCCCAAACAGATTGTAATTGACACTTTTAATCCACTGTTCACGTTCCTGGCGGCTACTCTTGTAAATAGATTCCACCATCTTGATTTTATAGGCTTCGGCAAATGGCATTTCCATATCGAAAAGTTTATAATATTGCCACAAAGATAGGATAATTATTAAGACATTTTTTTTTCGTAACTACTTGTCTGTTTGCTAAAAATCACGTAGGTTTGCCCCAAAGAAACTACTGTGAACGCATTAACAATTTAAGGCATGATTCAATGGTATAACAGCTTGATGATCATGTGACCATGCAAACAGATAAATTTTAATTTTAATGTCTAAAATAATCGTATGACTACAACAACTGGAACCGTCGGAAGTAATTGTCTCACAAAACTTTCTGACCTAAATGTACTTGCAAAGAGCACCCGGAAAAAGAAGCTTGCCGTGGCTGTTGCACATGATGAGCATTGTTTGGAAGCAATTTGTGCCGTTGACAAAATGGGATTGGTGGAAGCCATTCTGATCGGAAACGAAAAGAAAATTCATGAAATTGCCGGGAAACTGAAGCTCGATGTGAGTGCAATGAAAATTGTAAACGAGGAGGTGGATGCTGTCTCTGTTAAAATTGCCGTTAAAATGGTTCGCGAAAAGGAGGCTGACATCCTGATGAAGGGTAATGTTCCAACGGCTGTTTTTCTCAGGGGTGTTCTGGATAAGGAAAACGGTTTGCGCAAAGGGGATGTATTGTCTCATTTTGCACTTTTTGAAATACCTACCTATCATAAACTGCTTGGGCTTACCGATGCAGCCATGATCCCCGCACCCGATTTTAAAACCAAAGTTGCGCTTACAACCAATGCAGTCGAGTTCATGAACAAGCTGGGTTACGCAAAACCAAAAGTTGCAGTACTCGCAGCTGTAGAGATGGTCAATGAATCAATGCCAGCCACACTTGAAGCCGCTATGCTTTCAAAAATGAGCCAGCGCGGGCAGATTAAAAACTGTATCATCGATGGGCCACTGGCTTACGACAATGCCGTTAGCGCTGCAAGTGCAAAACACAAAGGGATTGTCAGCGAGGTTGCTGGTGATGCTGATCTTCTCATTGTTCCCGATATTGAAGCAGGAAACATTTTATATAAGGCTTTCGGTTTTTCAGCAAATGCCAAGCTTGCCGCTGTGGTGCTTGGAGCCGCAGCTCCGATTGTACTTACTTCACGCTCTGATACGGAAGAGTCGAAGCAAGCCAGCATTGTGATGGCAGCTGCCATTTAACCTTTTCCAAATACACACAAACATGGCCATCAACCTGTTCCCAACCAAACCTCTGGGTGATTTGCTCACCGAAGCAAAGGAGAACAAAGCGGGATTAAAGAAAACGCTTACAGGGTTAAACCTGACTACCCTGGGAATTGGTGCGATCATCGGGGCTGGCATCTTTGTACTTACGGGGCAGGCAGCTGCACAATATGCCGGCCCGGCAATCGTGATTTCATTCATCATTTCCGGTCTGGCCTGTGCATTTGCAGGCTTATGCTATGCTGAATTCGCCTCTATGATCCCCATCTCGGGAAGCGCATATACCTATTCTTACGCCACATTGGGTGAATTTCTTGCCTGGATTATCGGTTGGGATCTGATACTCGAGTACCTTTTCGCAGCCTCCACCGTTTCGGTAGGTTGGTCGGGGTATGTTGTCAGCTTTTTGAAAGATTTTGGAATTTTTATTCCCACTGCACTAACCGCCGCCACGGGATCGGTACTTGTTGAGGTTCCAAAGTTAGGTTGGCAGGAACTGACGAAGAACCTGACCGCAGGTTTATCAGCACAAGGGATAAATGTGGATACCCTCCCGCACGTAACAGCAATCATCAACCTTCCGGCCATGTTCATTATTGCAGCCCTGACAATTTTACTTGTTATCGGAATCAGGGAATCCGCAAATTTCAACAACATCATGGTGATTGTCAAAGTTGCTGTTATTATTTTGTTCATTGCCATAGGCATTGCCTTCGTTCAGGCAGGGAATTGGCATCCCTTTATCCCTAAAAACACCGGGGAGTGGGGCCATTTTGGATGGAGTGGTATATTGCGCGGGGCAGGTGTGATCTTTTTTGCCTACATCGGTTTTGATGCCGTATAAACCGCGGCGCAGGAGGCGAAAAATCCCCAGCGCGACATGCCCATCGGCATACTAGGATCGCTTACAGTTTCAACGGTTCTATACATTCTCGTTGCTATTGTTCTCACTGGAATTGTAAGCTATACCACACTGAATGTTTCTGATCCTGTTGCTGTCGGAGTAAATGCCATGGGCAAAGGAATGTTCTGGCTGAGACCGATTGTGAAGATTGCAGCCATTGCCGGATTGAGTTCAGTAATTCTTGTGATGTTGATGGGTCAACCACGGATTTTTTATGCTATGTCAAAAGACGGATTGCTCCCGCCTGTTTTTTCCAGGGTTCATTCGAAGTATAAAACACCCTATTTCAGCACAATCCTTACAGGCTGTGTCGCCATTGTTCTTGCAGGGGTTTTACCAATCAGCATTTTGGGCGAACTTGTGTCAATCGGCACCTTGCTTGCTTTTGCCATTGTTTGTGTCAGCATTGTCGTGTTAAGGAAAACCCGGCCCGAGATTGATCGACCTTTCCGCACACCTTTTGTTCCTTTGATTCCATTGTTGGGAGCGCTTATCTGCCTTGTTCAAATGGCTGCTTTGCCTCTGGATACCTGGCTGCGACTTATCGTTTGGATGGCCGTCGGTTTTGTAATATATTTTGCCTATAGTTACCGGCACAGTAAACTCAGAAATAATTCCAGTAAATAAAATAAGCATTCTCTAATGAAAGACATAAGGGTTCTCGCCATTAATCCAGGATCTACCTCAACCAAGATAGCCGTATATCAAAATACGGAACCTATCTTTTTAAAGAATATTAAACACACCACTGAAGAGCTTGTTCCCTTTCAAAAAATAACTGATCAGTTTCAATTTCGCAAAGAGATTATATTGCAGCAATTGCATGAGGCAGACATCGTTCTCGACGACTTGCACGCAGTGGTCGGCCGGGGTGGATTGCTGAAACCAATTCCTTCCGGTATCTATGAAGTGAATAAGAACATGATAGCTGACTTGAAAAACAGCCCTTTTGGTGAACATGCCAGCAACCTTGGCGGATTGATTGCCTCCGATCTTGTAAATTCAATGCCGAATGCAAAAGCATATATTGTCGATCCGATCGTAGTCGATGAATTCGATGATATTGCCCGTATTTCAGGTCATCCGCTGATGGATCGGATCTCCATTTTTCATGCCCTGAATCAGAAAGCGGTTGCCCGCGAATATGCCAAATCAATCCGCAGGAAATACGAGGATCTGAATCTGGTAGTTGCCCACCTTGGTGGCGGAATAACCATTGGCGCCCACAGGAAAGGCCGGGTGATCGACGTAAACCAGGGTCTCGACGGAGAAGGCCCTTTCAGCCCGGAGCGTACAGGAACCTTGCCGGTTGGTGATCTTGTAAAGCTTTGTTTCAGTGGGAAATACTCGCTGAAGGAAGTTCAAAAAATGGTCAAAGGTGAGGGTGGATTGGTTGCCTATCTTGGTACAAACAATGCCTACGACGTTGAAAAAATGGTTGATGCAGGAGATGCCCGCGCCGAATTAATCTATCATGCCATGGCTTATCAGGTGGCAAAATATATCGGAGAGATGTATACAGTTCTTAAAGGCGAAGTTGATGCCATCCTGATTACGGGTGGGATCGCCTATGATAAAGGATTCGTAAATTGGATTCAGGAGCGTATTTATAAATTGGCGCCTGTTCACATTTATCCCGGTGAAGATGAAATGAAAGCTTTGGCCATCAACGGATTGATGGTGGTTCGCGGAGAGCTGGAAGTAAAAGCATACCAATAACCTCAGATCATTAACATCATCTCCCTCACAAGGTTTTCCGTGCCCTGCGCAACCTGGTCCATCGTGGCATCCAGCATGTAACAAGGAGTTGTGAAGAGTTTTCTGGCTTTGTCGCAAACCACCTCTGCATGCGTTGTTCGTGTATA
>DYQT01000210.1 GCA_020719165.1 Draconibacterium orientale
CTCCTGCGATACCGATTTGTTTACCAGCCAGTTGGGCATGGTAATTTCGAAATAGCCAAAAAACGAAGCGGCAAAAATCACAAAAATGAGGAAGAACAGTACATTCGGAATCCAGTGGGTACTGATCCAGTTGCTGAACTCAGCTCCGAATAGTACGGCAATCACTGTTCCAAAAAGGGTGTAGATGGCAATTATCGAAAGCCCATAGATCGACGCCTGAACTTTGCCGTTGGAACCCGATTTCATAAAATACGAAACCGTCATAGGGATCATCGGGAATACACAGGGGGTGAGGATGGCTATCAGGCCGGCAACAAAAGCAAGCAAAAAGAACACCCAAAGCGGGGAACTTCCGTCATCCATATTATTGTTGGCATTCACGCCTGCATCAATCGCAACAGAATCTGCCTGTGCAACTGCTAAGGTATCTACAGTTTTTTCAAGCATGGTATCTGCAGTTACTTTTGCAGACGTGGTCTTGGCTCCCTCCAGGTTAAATAAGAACTCTGCTTCGCCGGGTATGCAGCTCTTATCGTCGCACGCCTGGTACGACAGGATTCCTTTGATGCTCACCTCATTATTGCCTGTGATTTTGAGTTTTTGCTTAAAAACAGCCTGATCCGAAAAATACTTTACCGTCATTTCGAACATGGGGTCATATTCTTCATGGCTTTTCGGTTCCGCTACCTTTCCAACCAGGGTTGCCCCGCTTACCTTTTCGAATTTGAACTCTAGCGGCAGCGGTCCGTCTTCGGGCAGGTGTTGTGAGTACAAATGCCAGCCCTGTTCAATGGTTGCAACGAATTGCAATTCGGCTGTCGTATCGTTGATACGGTTTGTTTTAAACGACCATTTTACAGGCTCTCGCATTTGAGCCTCTGCAGGTTGAACCCCGCAAAGAACCATCAGAAAGACTATTAGCTTCAGCAATAAAGACTTCTTTTGCATACGATTACATTTTCTCAAATTAGTGATTTTGTTAGTAAGCCCGCTCCTGAAAGTGAGATGACAAATAATTTTACCGCAGAGATCGCAAAGATTTTCGCAGAATTTAGCAGAATATCAGATGTCTTTGAGTTTCCTTTGCGGCTCTTCGCGGCTTCTTTGCGTTTTTTGCGGTTTAATATGTTTTTACTTCGTTTTTTATGAATAAATGTCCTTTGAAATTAAACTGGTATTGATTACCCGGTTGACTTTGCCCTTAGCATCCTGCCGCTAACCAGGCGGCAGGATGCACAGGCAAAAAGATGCAGGCAGGGATGTAAAAGCATTCGCATGGATTTACAAATCCTGCCTTGCATCGACTCAAACAACCAATCAACCTAATCTAACCAAAGAACTTTATTGCATTTGTTAACCTGTACCCTCAGATTGCATCATATTTGCAACTGTCGCTACACCGGTTGCATTGGATACAATCGTAATTGGATACGGTTTTAATTTCAGCTTTCTTATTGATAACAATAGCCTGTGTTGGGCATTTTTTTACACATAAGCTGCAATAGGTGCATTTTGCTTCGTCGATCGTTCGCTGTTTGAAAGAAATCAGGGATATCACCCCAAGCAAAGCCGAATAAGGGCAAAGCAACCTGCAAAACGGCCTTTGTATCCAGTAACCTGCCACAAGTGTTACTATAAGATACAACCACCCGAAAATTCCAAAACTGAGCAGGAACATTGATTCCATCGGGTGACCGATCAGGTATGCAACTCCCTGTTCGAACCAGATTTTCCCGGTAAAGAAAACAGGTTTATAAGGATCGAGTTCGCAGCCAATGTAAAGTGTACCCTTTACCGCAAAGAAAACAGTAAGCAGCAATACAAGGATGGGAACTATTTTGATGTACCTGTTGTATTTAACCGGAATCTTGTAGTCCTTTTTCTTTTTATAAATAAGGTGTTGAATAGCCCCCAACGGACAACCTGAAGTACAAAACACCCTCCCTGCAACCAGGGCGATTATCAGTGGGGCAATGAACATTACCAACCCAACCATACTGATCTGGTATGGATCTAAAATGCTCATCACTGCATTGGTTGTCAAGCCCATCGGACATATACACCCACCCCTGATGATACCCAGGTAGCCAAGGGTAAGGATTGCCAGCCAGGTCAGCCATTTTGCAGGTTTCTTTTTCAGCACAAAATAAATACCAACCAGCATAAGCAGCAGCAGAACTGCCATGTCGATATACACCAGGTATTCGGGCAAGGGCAGATATTCTTTCGGGAGGTAATTATCCCGGAAAGTGGCAATAGTGCTTAAATCAATTTGTTCTTTGGTATAACAGGTGGTATCCTGTTTCGGGTCGGTTTGACTGAAAACCGGGGATGGCAAACTCATAAGTAAGGCCGCGAAAAGCAACAAGTAGATGGCGATGGGAAAGAGTTTCAGAATTTTCATATTTCTATCCCTGACGTCCTGATAAATCCATGTTCTTTAACGAAGGGTCATCTTTTTCAAGTTCCCATATGCCTTTGTAATCATCTTCGGCTCCGATATATACTTTATCAACGGCTTTTTCGGGGCAATTGACCGCTATATTACAACTGTTGCAGTTCATGCACAGATCGGGGCGAATGATCAGAAACATGGATTTGGTGCCCCGCTTGGTGCAATATTCAACACATTTGCAGCAACCATCGCATTTCTCGTCGTCGATTTCATAAACGAAATAACCATCTTTCCCTCCTGAGTATTCTTTACGGATTACTGCATCTGTGGGGCAAACCCGTTTGCCGTCGGACATGATTTTTTCGGAAGCAATATGTTTATTGGATATGTGGCCATAACATACCACGCAGAAGGAACATTTTTTCTGGTCGTTCACCGCTTTTACCGCCGAAGGGGTGCGCACACACAAGGGTTTGCACAGGCCACAGGCTGTGCATTTTTCCGTATCAATCTGCCAGGCATGGCGGGTGGCAGGCCCCGGGTTTTCATCAGTAAGGTATGAGTTGGCTACCCGGTATACCATGCCGCCGATGGCTAAACCGCAGGCCGCACGCCCGGCATTGATCAGAAATTTCCGTCTCTCCATAACTTTGTTACATTTTTCGTTAATTTGGAATTTGTCCCGCCACAGCGGGATGGATTTTGGGTCTTGGTCCGCCTCAGGCGGATGGGTCTTGGGACTTCACTTTATGAAAGGCTCAGGTATCCACGATACCGGTTTTACGAATCCTTTACTGCTAAAACTTCCGGGCATTTTTGCACCCGAAAGTTGCAACAACGCATTTTGGAACCGGGATGCTTCGGCTTCGCTTATCCTGTTCAGGTCGAGGATTACGGAACATAAAGGAATTTCTGATGTTTTCCATATGGTCCGGAACGCATCTTCGCTTGCCACATCAACCGCGCAACTGGCTGCCAGGGCATAATCGGATATCACGGCGACCTCAGCTTCATTATCCAGAAGCATGTTAATACCTTCGATGCAACCTGATTTCTCCACAAGTTTAGCAGGTTTAATTCCTTCTTTCGTAAGCATGGCCATTGGCAGATGGTATTTCTCAAACGAATCTTCCTGCCCTGTGCAAAGGATTTTACCGTTGATATCTTCCGGTTTTTGTATCGGGGAATCCTTATTTACTATAAAAATACCGGTAAGCGACCCTTTATCGTAGGGATCAATTACATCCACAATCCTTTTATAGTTCATTTTAAATTTCGCAACATGCCTGAAAGCAAACCAGGGTTTACAGATTGCTCCATCGAACTTTTGCGACTTAACAGAATCTTCGAGGTCGTATTCCTCGATGCAATACGTGAGTTGCAGGTAGATGTTGTAATCGGATTTAAGCATTTCGATAAGGCCATCATACTCCCTGGATGCCAGGTGGTGGATGCAGGCACAGGCTGTTTTGGTGCAATAGGTATCATTTACGACCAGTTTCAGGGTTATTGGCTTGTTGCCGGCAGATGATAGTGTACTGGTATCGGCTACGAAAGCTGTTTCCCCAAATGATGATGTACCTGAACCTGCTGAAGGTGTTTTCGGATTGCAGCTTGTGAACAGACAAACTGAGACTATGATACTCAGCAAGATTGAAATGCGGGATGTTCTCATTTTCCTGGTTTGAATGATTTGAATTGGTTCTATCTCTGTTGCAGGTTTTAAGTGCTTGGTACTCAGTGCTTGGTGCTCAGTGCTTGGTGCTCAGTGCTCAGTGCTTGGTGCTCAGTGCTTGGTGCATTGACTTCAGGATTCTAGATCTGTGCACTTAGCTCTGAGCACTTATGATTCCCGCATTTTACTTAACGAGAACCTTTGAGTTTACTTTGATTGGGTAATACTGCATTTTACAATACCCGATTTTGCCGAAGCCAGATAGAGGTTGTTTTTACTGTCGGATGTCATGGGGATATAGGCGCACCCTTTTACGAGTTCCTGTATTCCGGCTATTTGCTTTGCTCCCGATTTGCTGTACACTTTAATGCGCGTCGGGTCTTTCTCTACGGTAACAATAGCACCGCTGGTGAGGCTCGCAACATTTACCGGGTTGCAGCAGCCATGGAAATCGTTTAACCCTTGTCCGCGTTTGCCAAAGGCATATTTTATCTTGCCAGTATAATCAAAGGCCTGCACCCTGAATGCCCCAAGGTTGGCCACCAGGATTTCGTTTTTGTTGTTTATGCCGAAATCGAGGATGCGGCAACAGGCGCGCAGATCTTTGATGGCTGACTCCATCTTTCCGGTTTCCAGGTTGTAGATAAATACTTTTTTTGAGTTGAAATCGGCTACTAACAGTTTGTTGTCAATCACCTTGGCACCGGTAGCGGTTTTGGGTTCGGCTAATGCAATTTTCTTAATTTCGGTTCCTTTGGCATCGTACACTAAGCATTCCACACCCTGTGGCTCATCAATTTTATAGGTTTTTCCCCTTTGTTTCACCTCTTTTGTTTTGTTCAGGGTACCCAAAATATAGATGTTGCCAGTAGCTTTATCAACAGCCATTGCCGTTGGGGTAGCTTTCAGCGTAGTTTTGAACCCACCTGTTTTGGCCCCTTTAGCATCCAGAATGCTGACAACGCCATCTTTTTTCAGGGTACAAATATCGTCGTTTGGCAAAGCAGCCAGGTAAACAATATCGGTATGTGCTGATCCTGAATACGATTTATCAACGGCATAGTCCACATCGGGGGCATTGCTGGTGAAGGCATCTAAATTTACATCGGTAGTTTTTTTATCTTCGATCATCTGCCTTATGTCCTCTACAACAGCGAAATCATCAAGTTTAGGATCGAGCTGTTTCAGGCTTTCTTCAAGCTCCTTAGCGCTTTGGCCTTCGGCTTTGTACGAAAGAAGAATGGCGGAGTAATATGAGGCCGGATGTTGCTTTATGAAATCAGTCTCGTATTTATCAAATACAGGTGTCATTATTGCATCTATTGAATCAATCTCTTTTCTTAGGCCTTCATTTTTGGTCCTGCTATATCTGGCAAAAAGAGAATCCAATTGATATTCCTTACTGAATTTTTCGTAGATTTTCTGCATCCCATCATTAAATGTTTGTTCATCTTCATTGATGGTACCACCGGTAATTTTACACATGTATAAGGAGTCGGCACGGCCTGTTAATGCCATTTGCGTATTCTCGGCATAGAAATACATGGGATACCCATCACTGCCTGCAATTTCCAGTTTATATTGGGCACCTTCGGTAATTTCGGTGGTAAAAACGAATTCACCGTTTTTAATGAGGACAGTGTCCGTTTTATCGCCTTCTTCCATAGTTCCTGAAAGGACGATTTTACCATCGGTGATGTTGGTTAGCTTGCCTTTCAGTTCGAAAGTGGCGGATGGTTTTTGTTTACAACCTGCTGCAACGCCAATAATAAGCACAATTGCGAGGACTTTTGTTAATTGGTTTGATTTCATTTTCATTTGTTTTTAAATATTTATACTTGTTTACTTTAATTTTCAGAAGGTTATGTATCGGCTGCAAGCATCATTCCTGATCACTTCAATGAGTTTATCATGATTTCCATTTCATCCACCAGCTTTCCGGCATTGGTTTCGGCGCCTACGATTTTGTAGC
>DYQT01000211.1 GCA_020719165.1 Draconibacterium orientale
TATCAATATGTGCCGGTATTTACCCTCATCGGTTGTAATCGAAAGTTCCGCTTGCCCGGGAATGAAGATCAACCCGATTTGTTTCTGTTGCGCCTGTGGCAACAACAAGCCAACAAGCTCTGAAACGACCCTGTTGACATTAAAAGTGGTGATCTCGATTTCCTCCCTTCCCGATTCAATGCGCGAAATGTCCAGAATATCATTGATCAGGCTCAGCAGGTGTTTCCCGTTTCGTTCGATCACTTCCAGAAAACTGTATTCTTCGGCAGGAATCATGTTAACCAGCCGGCGGCTGAGAACACCCGAAAGTGCAATCACCGAATTGAGCGGGGTGAGCAATTCATGGCTCATGGTTGATAAAAAGCTGGTTTTTAAACGATTTGCTTCATCCAATTTTTTCTTCTGCACCTCCAGCTCCGTGTTTTGTTCCTGAAGCTCAGCCGATTGCGATAACACCTCAGTTTGCTGTGATTCCAATTCAAGGTTTTGATGTTCAAGCCGGGTCATCATATCCTGAATCTTGTGATATGCCAGCACCCCTTCAATCCGGGCACACAGCATGGTTTGTATCCGGTTAATGAGAAGCAAAGATTGCAGGCTATACTTGCTTATGGTGGCCAGGGAAATAACGGCAACCACTTCATTGTCGGCAAGAATGGGAATGGTGATGATTTCGTGTGGGATGAACTTGCCGCTTATAGTATTAAACACAAAATGGGTGTCTTCAGAGATGTTTTTCAGATGCTGAATCTGGCGTGAGGCAATGGCAGCGCCAAATTCTCCTTCAAAGGTTGTGGCTGAAAATGAGATTCTGGCATGGTCGTCGAGCCCAAGGGATTCAAAATGGTTAAATGTTTTTTTATCGTCGCTCCGCACATAAATCGCGGCCATTTGCGACCCGGTATGGAAGGCGAGGACGTGCAGAATTTTTTGGAAAAATTTCTTTACATCATACTCACTTAGCATCAAACCGGCAAGGTTTGCAAATTTTTCATCAACATTGGCTTTTACCTGAATGCTCTCGGCCAGGGTGTTAAATGAGGCTGATAATACGCCAAACTCATTTGGCGACGAGTAATCGCAGCGAGAATCAAGGTCGCCATCATGAAACCGCCGGGTAGCGAGGGTCAATTGGGCCAATGGTTTTCGGATATTCCGTATGAGCAATGCCATGATAAACAGCGAGAGCATAAGAATTCCGGTAAGCAGGAATACCAATTCCATGCGCAATTCGTCATGCAATTCAACTGATTTTTCATACAGCTCATTACCTTTGTCGGTCGCAAAAATACTAATCTTTTTAAGGGCTCCCATAACTTTTAAGGCCTGTTCGGGTGCAACTCCACCGGTGCGATGCCTTGCTTTTGCCTCGTCCAGCATGCCTATATTGACCATCCGCACCGACTCTTCGCGAATGGAAACCCATTTCGTGAACTGTTGTAAAAACTCATCCACATCTGACTGGGGCCCAGTGTAACATGTCCTGAGTGTTGATGCCGCGATGGGTACATTTCCCTGGTTGACGGCCATGTCGTTCAGGATCAACTGGCGGGATTCGGGAGTGCCGGCTAACAGATAGTCCCTAATGTTCATGCGCATGAACAGGACACTGTTGTTAATTTTTTCGATCGCCCGACGTGTTTGCACTGGATGGTTATACATTGCTTCTGTTTGCTGGTGAAGCAGTGTTCCCTGTATATAGGATATTACCCCCAACAACAATACAAGGATCAGGATGGCGGCGAAACCCATGGCAAGTTGTAAACCTATTCTTATGTTTTTCAGATTTATCTTCGGTTTCATTTCAGGAGTTTTTTCCGGCTACATTAGGTTCGGCAATGAGATTAAGTATACTTTGATGTCTATAATGTAACAATTTGTTTACCGCCATTTATGTTTTCAATGAGGGAGTGTAAAATAAAAGGTGGCTCCGTTTTCTGGTTCTCCTTCAGCCCAACATTGTCCGCCATGCCGGGTAATAATCCTTTTTACATTCGCCAGGCCAATGCCAACTCCTTCAAAATCTTTGGGCGAATGCAGCCGTTGGAAAACACCAAATAATTTTTGCGCATATTTCATGTTAAAACCAGCTCCGTTATCTTTCACGAAAAATGTTGTGCCATTGTCAATTGGGACACTCCCGATTTCAATCACTGCTTCAGTTTTTTTTCCGGTATATTTGATTGCGTTCGCGATCAGGTTTCTCCATACCTGATGAATGAGTTCGAGATCTCCCGACACTGGCGGCAGCGGTTCAATAAGGAAGCTGATTTTTCTGCCTTTCAGCTCGGGATCGAAGAATTTAATAACCTGCCTGACCATCTCATCGGAATGTATATTGGCTTGGTGTAATTCTGCAATATTTAAGCGTGAAAAATCTAGAATTGCATCGATCAATTGTTCCATTTCCTTGGATGCATCGGCAATTTTTTGTATGTAACCACTACTTTCGGCAGAGAGTCTGGTCGTCATGTTTTCAAGAAAAAGACCGGTATATCCACTGATGTGGCGCAAAGGTGCTTTCAGGTCATGCGAAACGGAGTAAGAGAAGGCCTCAAGTTCCTTAATTGCTTCTTCGAGTTGTGTGGTGCGTTGTTTGACCCTTTGGTCTAACTCTTTATTCAGATTTATTATTTCGGTTTCAGCATTTTTTCGTTCCGTCATATCCATGATCATTCCAAAGGAACCGATAAAAGCCCCCTCTTTATCGAGGATGGGTGTAGATGAAACGATGGTCCATACTGCAGATCCGTCTTTTTTCTTAAACCGTCGTTCGTATAACCCCGGCTTCCCCGACATTCGCTGTGCCCTTTTCATGAGGTGATCGTGCTGGTCATCGATAAAAATGAATTCGGTCATTTTCATTCCCATCACCTCTTCGATGGAATATCCCAGCATCCACGCCATTTTACTGTTGATATAGGTCGTGTTATAATTGGCATCCATCGCCCAGATACCTTCATTGGTGGTTTCAACGATCCGTTTGTTAAACAATTCAATCTCCAGCCTGGCAGCTCTGTCTTTTTCCATCTCCTCACGCTGCTGTGAATAACGAACGTGGCATGAGGCTTTTTCTGAAAGTTGCAGGGCCATGGCATACAGAACTTTTGCCACGGAATTAAACTGGTGGAGGGGCATCACCGGCACCTCCTTCAGTGCAGCGAGGAATTCTTCGCGGTTTGCTCCAATGTCATCGGCGTAGCGAAGCATGCGCTCTTCATCTGAATCTTCATTTCTCACCTGACCGATCAACCAGTTGGCGATATTTTTACCATCAACCGCTATCCCCGCGCCTGCATCCCACAAACCCCCGCTCAGGCATGGCTGTACAATGGGGCCCGACGAACTCAGGCGTCCAAGAATGGCATCAGACTGGTAGCAGTTTAAGCGGCCAGCCTCCGTGTTGCGGATGATAGTGCTGCACAACCTGCAAAAATTACTGGGTTTCGTGATCGGTTTACCATCGGGATCGGTTATGATGGAGGCGACACCTGTTGCTTCCGAAAACGAATCCTGCAGGGCCTGAATTTCTTCGAGACTGAAGATGTCACTGAACCGAATGGGACTTGCCTGTTTGGTATTCATGTGGTTGTTGACTGGATTGATAATTTTTTCCCGGTTTGATTATGCCGGTGATGTTGCCATTGTAAAATAAAAAGTCGCTCCGGCATCGGTTTCACCTTCAGCGCTGCAATGTCCTCCATGCCGGCTGATAATCCTGTTAACATTGGCCAATCCGATTCCGATTCCTTCAAAATCTTTTGAATTGTGCAGCCTGTGAAACACACCAAATAGTTTTCCGACATGCTTCATGTTAAATCCTGCCCCGTTATCCCTGATGAAAAATGTTGTTTCGTTCTCCGTCGAACGGCTGCCGATTTCGATGATGGCTTCAGCCTTTTTTCCGGTATATTTGATGGCATTCGAGATTAAATTGGTCCAAACCTGTCTGATCAAACCCTCGTCGCCCATCATGTCGGGTAAGGGTTCCACACTAAGCCGGATGTTTCTGTCTTTCATCTCATTACCAAGATATTTAATGACCTTATGTACCATCTCTGAAGACCGGATCCTGGTTTTTCGCAATTCCGCTGTGTTCAACTTTGAAAACGAGAGTATGGCATCAACCAGTTGCCCCATCCCGTGCGCGGCAACCGAAATGTTTTTCAGGTATTCCTGAACTTCAACATCGAGCGCTGAAATTTTATTCTCCAGGATCAAATCGGTTAATCCGGTAATATGCCGTAATGGAGCTTTTAAATCATGTGAAACAGAATAGGAGAAACTTTCCAGTTCTTTGTTTGCAGCTTCCAGTTCAGCGGTTCGCATTCTGACACGGTGATCTAACTCCTCGTTTAGTGAAAGAATCTCTTTTTCAGCTTGTTTACGGGCGGTAATATCTGTGGAGACGCCAATCAGACAGAGAGGCACACCATTGTCATCCTTTACCACCGATGAAGATACGAAAACCAGGAACTCGGTGCCGTCTTTCTTTTGGTTAACAAGTTCACCGTGCCAGCCTCCCAGCATCGTAGCCGGAAGAATCTCTTCGACCATGGCAGGTGAATTGTTTGGCGAACGAACCATGCTGATTGAATTGCCGATAAGTTCGTGCTCTTCGTACAGGTAATTCTTAAGAAAAGCGTTGTTGACAAATATAATTTTATCATCCATGTCGGTGATGCTCACACATTCACTGATACTTCGAATGGCATGGGCAAGCATGGTAATGATCGCTTCCGATTTTTTATATTCCTGATGAAGTGCCACCATTTTCTCAGATTCTTTCTGCCGGTCGGAGATCTGCTTTTTGAGCAGCAGGTTGTTGTAGGCTTTTTCTGAAAGTTCATGAGAAAACGCATACAACATGTTGGCAACTTTGTTGAATTGTTCAATCGGCATTACCTTTACTTCACTCAGTGCCCTTGAAAAGTCAGCACTGTCGGCTCCTATCTCATCGGCATATTTCATAATCCGCTGTTCATCCAATAACTCATTACGCACCTGACCGATCAGCCAATTCGCAATATGTTTGCCACCAACCGTAATGCTTGCACCTGCATCCCATAATTCTCCGCTCAAACATTCCACCACAACCGGACCTGAAGCATCACCTTTTCCCAGCACCGCATCGGACAAATAACAATTTGCCCGACCTTTTTTGGTTTTACGGATAATGTCATTACACAACCGGCAAAAATTACTGGGATGGGTTATCGGCTTGCCGTTGGGATGTGTTATAATCGAGGCAACCCCGGTTGCATCAGCGAATAAATCCTGGAGGTGCTGAATCTCTTCGAGTTCGAAAATGTCACTGAACTGAATATCGCCGATTGCCTCGGCCCCGGAACTGGAAATGCTTTGTTTGAGATGCATAATGTTATAAACTTATCGCTATGATAGCAAAGATAAAAGGAAATAGTTTCAAATGACAATTCATATGAAATTTATTTGATTGATCACAATGCCAGTGAAATTAAGGAACCTGCCTTTGGTGTGAATGACCCCACCCACACTCGCCCTTAGGATGGAAGGAAGAAGTTTTGCCGGGAATTTAATATGAATTCGTTATCGCAAAGATGAAAATCAAGATTAAAAACGCATGTTTCGGCTTTGAAAAAACATTTACTCCCGGTCAGCAGCCCTGAAAGGGCGAAATATGTTAACACAGGGTGAAGCCCTGTGCATCAGATGATTAGAAGCAATAAGCCCTGAAAGGGAGAAGTTGATTACGCACTTTCAGTGCTTTAGACAGTGCAATCAATTTTCTCCGATGGGCTTCACCCATCGTTAATATATTCCGCCCCGTTCGGGGCTGTTTCTGAACTAAATATTTCAACCCAGAAACTTGAGTTGAAAATACAGCCATTTATTATTGAATGCCTGGTAAAGGGTTGGGGAGAGGTCATTATTGACCAAAAAGGAATATTTACTATCTCCTGGTAAGATTCCGATCAATCATTAAATTTAATTTGATTAATCGCAATCATACCAGTAAATTTTATATGCGCAAATGTGCCATAGG
>DYQT01000212.1 GCA_020719165.1 Draconibacterium orientale
ATTATAAATCAATTTAACTCAAACAGGCCCTCCGACTTTTCGGAGTGGACTCAAAGCTTGAGTCCAGTTAAAAGACGTTTTGGGATCTTCTAAATAGGCAGTAAAAGGTCCGGTTAAATTTCCTGAAATATAAACCGCTTGCACTTCCAGTGATCCAAAATCTACAATACGGCCTTTGCGGTCGTAAGAAACTAAAACATAATCTATGTTCCCTGCTGATTTACCATGCTTATCTTTCAACCGTACCTCGCCAACATGTGTCCAAGCAGGCTTGCCGTCAAAGACAAAGTTTGCGGCATCGCTGACAATTATCCAATCCTCTCTGAATCTAACAGGGCAAATTACCACGGGTTTGCCCTTACTGTTCAGGCTGCAAACGCCCAAAGGAAATTCTATGCTGTTTTTAGTGCAATTGGAAACGATATTGTTATAGGGACAAAGTTTGTTTTCTCTATAACGAATAGCTCTTCCTGTTTCATTTTTTATCGGAAAACCGAAAACTTCGCCCAACGGCTGATAGTGGTGGTTATCTTTATCCATTCGTCAAAGTTAGAAAATATTTTCCCGGGTCAATCAATGATTTAAAAAATCATATTCTATCCCAGCCTTTCCGGATTTGCAGTCAGAAAACTTTTCCACCCGGTAAATTTCTTTCCGGTTTCCGGTTTTCCATTTTGAAAATAGTGACAAACCGCAGCGGCAAGCCCGTCGGTGGCATCGAGGGTGTCGGCTTCAAAGGGTATCTGCAGAAGGTGAACCAGCATGGCGGCTACCTGCTCTTTGGAGGCAGCGCCCTTACCGGTGATGGATTGTTTGATTTTTCGCGGAGAGTATTCGAAAATAGGCAGTGAGCGCGACAATGCAGCGGCAATGGCAACACCCTGGGCACGCCCGAGTTTTAACATCGATTGAACATTTTTTCCGAAAAACGGCGCCTCTATCGACAGCTCATCCGGGTGATACTGTTCGATGAGGGAAATCATGCGGTCAAAAATAATTTTAAGCCGCAAAGGATGGTCGTCGTATTTGTTTAATTTTAGCACGCCTAAGGCGAGCATGGTCATCTTGTTTCCGGTTACACTGATAACCCCGTAACCCATGATGGTGGTGCCGGGGTCAATGCCTAAAATAATTCGTTCGACGGCCATAAAGTATGATGAAAAATCTGTCAAAAGTACAGAAAATAGTGAACTTGCTGATCCAGACAGCCATTTTTATGGTTACCGGCATCTTTATCTATCATCAGATATTTCAAAAGGCCGGCCTGCAGCAATTGATACTCACCCTTGAAGAGGATTCAGCGACCCTTTCGTTTCAGCGGAGATTCCTGCTGGTTGTTCTTATGATGGTGATCAACTGGGGCCTTGAAGCCTATAAATGGAGGTACCTCATTGGTAAAGTTGAAAAGGTAGGGTTTTTAAACGCGCTGCAGGCAGTTTTCACCGGCATCAGTGTCAGTTCTGTCATCCCAAACAGGGTCGGAGAGTTCTTCGGGAGGGTTTTCGTTCTGAAAACAGCCGGCAGAATTGAGAGCATACTCATTACTGTTGTAGGCAGTATCAGTCAGTTGCTGATCACGGTATTGGCAGGTTCCGTTGCGCTGCTGATTTTTATCCCGCAGTTCCTATCAAAGACCGGCTTCAGCCATGGCTATCTCTACTATCTGCTTATCACTCTTGTCCTCTCACTGAATGTCATTCTGCTGGCCCTCTATTTCCAAATCTCTTTTCTTACCACGCTGAAAGAACGTTACCTGAAGAATAGCCTCAGCCGGTTCCAGAAGTTTTTCAGGGTGTTTGCCTTTTACCATAACCGTGAACTGGCTATCGTCATGATGCTGAGTTTTGCGAGGTACATGGTTTTTTCTACCCAGTTTTTCCTGCTGCTGCAATTATTCGATGTTAAGATACCCTATTTCAATGCGTTGGTGTTGATTGCGCTTATCTATTTTATCATGGCAATCATTCCCACTATTACCCTTACCGAGCTTGGTATCAGAGGATCGGTTGCATTGTACATTTTCGGACTCTATTTCAGCCATTCATCTCTCCTTTCAGCGGGGAATAATACGGGAATTTTTGCCGCATCAACGTTGCTGTGGATGATCAATATCGGCATACCTGCACTGGTCGGCATTCTGTTTGTATTCCGACTGCAATTTTTCAGAAAACCCAACGAATGATGGGCTTTCAGGAAATCTATATTGCGATTCTCCTGCTCATCACCGCCGTGTATGGATGGCTGATCGGGGCATTTACCATTGGGTTGATCAGGATTCGGAAGCAACCGAAACCGGACAGGATTTCACCTTCCGGCTTTGTTTCAGTGATCATCCCGGTTCGCAATGAAGCCGGACAAATCTTACGGATACTGGAAGAGATGCGTGATCAGGATTTCCCTGCATCTTCGACGGAGATAATTGTAACCGATGATAGTTCTGAGGACGGCACGCTGGATTTGGTTCGTAGTTTTGCGTATGACCATCCTGATTTATCGGTTACCCTGTTGTCGTCTTTGCCTGAAGGACCTGATATTTCCGGGAAGAAAATGGCTATTGAGCGTGCGGTTGCAAGGGCACGGGGAGCAATATTGCTCTTTACCGATGCCGATACAACCCGCGGCCCCGGCTGGATTTCATCGATGATTTCCTGCTTTAAATCATCCGAAATTCAGATGGTGTTGGGGCCAGTCTGTTTTACGGATGGGGGAAACCTGTTGCAAAAAATCCAGACATTGGAATTCCTGGGACTGATGGGTACCACAGCGGGAAGCGCCAGGCTCGGTTTCCCGGTGATGTGCAATGGCGCCAACCTTGCCTACAGACGCGATGCTTTTTTGCAAACCGGAGGGTTTCGGGAAAACCTGAAATATCGTTCGGGCGATGATCAGTTTATGATGAGTTCGATTAAAAGGCGCTTTGGCAGAACCTCGCTGGTATTCAATTTTGATCGGTCATCGGTGGTTGGCACTGAGCCTGAAACCACCCTCCGTGGTTTTATCAATCAGCGCATTCGGTGGGTGTCAAAAAGCCGGGGGTACCGCGACCCGGCTGTTATATTCGCAGGCGCAATTACCTTTTTAGCCCATTTTATGCTGCTGGGAGGAATGCTGTCGGGGCTTTTCATTCCAGAGCTACTAATTGTTTCCGTGCTGCTTTGGGTTGTCAAAATTTCGATTGAATACCCGATGGTTTTCATCATGAGCAGGTTTTTTGGCAAAAGGATACTTATTGGATATTACGTTGCCGCTCAGGCTTTTCAGTTGATTTATGTGTCCGCCGCCGGATTGTTGGGATTGTTTCTGCCTTACCGGTGGAAAGGAAGAAAAGGATAGGGAGATCAACCCCTGCCCAGGATGAATTCAGCGGCTGCGAGATCCTGAGGGTGTGTGATTTTAATGTTGACAGGGTCGCCTTCTGTCAAGTGGATGGTTTCACCAATCTCTTCCACTACCGTTGCATCATCGGTAAAACTATCTTTGAAATCCTGTTCGTAGGCCTTTTTAAGAATGGCAGATTGGAAAATCTGGGGGGTTTGCACAATAAATACGTCCTCACGCTGTAGCGTGAGGCTACGCGTGATGGCAGGGGTGAGGCCTTGGGTGGCGTGTCCGGTTTCCGTCAGGATCCGCATCGACTCGGTGGCCGGGATCACCGGAATACAGTTTCCTTGTCCTGCTGCTATTAAGAATGCATTCCGGATAAGCGCCACTGAAATCAACGGTCGGGCACCGTCGTGAATGGCAACCAAACCTTCGCCATTCACTTCCGAAAGAGCATTCTTTACCGATTGAAACCGGGTTGCTCCGCCCGCTGTGAGATGATGCGGAAGGGTAAAGGAATATTGAATGCATAATTTTTGCCAGAGCCGGAATTGATCGTTCGGTAAAGCGAGAATCACTGAAATTTCAGGAAATGCGCTGGAAAAGGCTTCGATGCTGTGCATCAGCAGGGGTCTTCCAGCCAGGAGGAGAAATTGTTTCGGGACACCGGCATTCATCCGGGTTCCAACGCCACCAGCCACAACAATCACCCACTTCTTCAAAAGAAAAATATTTTACCTGTTCAACCGGTTACAGAATCAGCATGGGGTTGCCGTAGGTGAAGAATTTATATTTTTTATCGATGGCAACATCATATGCTTTCATGAGCAGATCATACCCGGCAAATGCGGCAACCATCATCATCATGGGCGATTGTGACATGTGCAGGTTGGTGATCATGGCGTTGGCAATGCTGAAATCATACGGTGGAAAAATGAACTTGTTGGTCCATCCCTTATAAGGTTTCAAGGTTCCGGCCACGGTTACCGACGATTCGATGGCTTTCATGGTTGTGGTGCCGACAGCCACGATACGGCCTTTGCGGGCCATGGAACGGTTCACGATTTCGGCTGCCTCCTGTTCAATGATCATCTCTTCCGAATCCATTTTGTGTTTGGTCAAATCTTCCACATCGATGGTGCGGAAGTTGCCCAGCCCAAGGTGGAGGGTTATCTCGGCGAATGAAACTCCCTGAAGTTCAAGACGTTTGATGATCTCACGACTGAAGTGCATCCCGGCGGTTGGAGCGGCAACGGCACCTTCGTGCTTGGCAAAGATGGTTTGATAACGCTCTTCATCCTCTGAGGTGGCCTGCCTGTTGTGAATTTTGGGCAGGGGTGTTTCCCCCAGTCGCTGGATGGTCTTTTTGAACTCTTCGTAAGGACCGTCGAACAGGAAACGAATGGTACGTCCGCGTGAGGTGGTATTGTCAATAACCTCGGCAACCAGAGAATCATCATCTCCGAAATACAGTTTGTTTCCGATTCTGATTTTTCTGGCAGGATCGACCAAAACATCCCAAAGCCTCGACTCGCGGTTTAACTCGCGAAGCAGGAAGACTTCGATTTTAGCCCCGGTTTTTTCTTTTTCTCCGTATAGTCGGGCAGGAAAGACCTTGGTATTGTTGATAATGAAAACATCACCATCACCAAAATAGTTCAAGATGTCTTTGAACTGGGCATGTTCGATGGTTTGGGTTTTGCGGTCAAGCACCAACATGGGAACCTCGTCACGGTGTTTTGATGGATGGCTGGCGATCAACTCGGGGGGAAGGTGGAAGCGAAACTGGGATAATTTCATGGTTTTCTGCCGGTTAAAAAGGGCGGCAAAGGTAATGATTTTTTCATTATTTGTCAAGTGTTTTTTAGAGAAAAAGATCCATAATCTGTTCTCCCCTGCCGATGTCGAGGTGATGTGCATGGAGCCCGGCCTTTCGGGCCCCTTCCACATGGCGCAGGGTATCGTCGATAAACAGTGTTTCGGATGGTTCAAGAGCGCTGTGCTGCATTACATAATTAAAAATTTCGGTGGAGGGTTTCTTCAACCCGATGCGATGGGAGAGCCAGGCTTTTTCGAACAAGGCATCGAAATCATTGTAGCCGAATTGCTTTCTGAAATTTTCCAGGTAGCAGCGGTAGTGGATTTCGTTGGTGTTGCTCAGCAGAAAAATGCGATACTGTTGTCTGACCTTTTCAATCAACCTGATCCGTGGTTCGGGAATGTCGAGCAGCAGCGCATTCCAGGCGGTATCAATTTGCTCATCCGTAACAGGGTTGACGAAATATTTCTTCAGTTCATCCCGGAAATGCTGTGGGGAGATGGTTCCTGTTTCCAGATCCTCGAAAAGGCCTGCTGAATCAGAAATGGAGCGACCGGTATCGAACTGTTTTAACCCCAGATCCATGAAGGCTTTTTCGGTAAGCTTAACATCGATGTTGCAGATTACGCCACCAAAGTCGAAGATGATGTTTTTGATTGATTGACGATTGACGATTGACGATTGACGATTTGGGATCTTTGCCAGGTTGAGGTGCATAGGAGAAAAGAATTTGCTCGAATTGATCTTGCAAACATCGTAAAAATAATCTACTTTTGCAGTCCCAAATTCGTAATTCGTAATTCGAAATTCGAAATTTGCCGGGCCCATAGCTCAGATGGTTAGAGCAGTAGACTCATAATCTATTGGTCCCAGGT
>DYQT01000462.1 GCA_020719165.1 Draconibacterium orientale
AGTCCGGAACGTACGCATGAATACCTGTAATTGCTGCCCTGATTTTATTCATAGTAAGTTTTTAATAAGTGCTAATGCGTGTACGTAAGCAATGCTCTTTTTATCCTGGTAGCCAGTTTGGCTTCGTAAATTTCTTTTGAAAGAAGGATCATATTTTTGATTGCAACAGCATTTGAAATTCCATGGCCAATCACAGCAGCCCCATTAACGCCTAAAATAGGGCTTCCGCCATAGTTTTCGTAATTAAACCTCGAAAAATAGTCATCCAGCAGATTCCGTTTCTGCATGATCCGGTACATGGCTTCTATTTGTTTCAACACGATGTTGCCTGTAAAGCCATCACAAACTATCACATCAACCTTTGACTTAAAAAGGTCGCGTCCTTCGATGTTCCCTGCAAAATTAAAATCTTTGGAGTCCTTCATCAACTGGTATGCCGATTGGCATTGCAGGTTGCCTTTTCCTTCCTCTTCGCCAATATTTAAAAGGCCAACCCGTGGTTGTTCGATATTGAGGATGTGTTTGGCATAAATAGAACCCAGAACACCGAACTGGTAAAGGACATCAGGCCTGGAATCGGGATTGGTTCCAATGTCGAGGATGATGGCATCGCCACCCTTTTCCTGGGGTATGTGTGCAGTGGTGGTAGGACGGATAACGCCTGGAATGCTGCCCACGCTGTACATAGCGCCAACAAGGGCAGCCCCTGAATTTCCTGCACTCGAAAAAGCATCAATTTTCCGGTTTTTTAACAATCTGAAACCGACAGATATGCTTGAATCTGATTTTGATGAAATGGCTTTCAAAGGTTTTTCAGCCATTCCAATAACCTGGCTGGTGTGTACAATCTGATAATTAACGGGGTTTTCACCAAGATAATCCAGTTTGTTAAAGATAGTCTGGTAGTCGCCGATTAAAACAATCTGATTGCCGTTGGTCAGGTGTGGCCGGGCTAACACTGCTCCTTCGATGGTGGCGTCCGGAGCGAAATCGCCGCCCATTACATCTAGTCCGATTTTCACAGCCAGTGAAGGTCTTGTTAATGATTGAAATGCTGAAGGTTATTCAGATTTCGATTTTTGCATCACCATTTTGCCTTTGTAATACAGATCGCCTTCTACCCAATAAGCCCTGTGATAAACATGCACAGTTCCGGTGGTTGGGCAGGTTGCCAGCGTCGGGGCAACAGCTTTGTCGTGTGTTCTTCTTTTATCTCTTCTTGTTTTCGAGATCTTATGCTTTGGATGAGCCATTTTTCAGTTATTTAATGTTATTTACTAAT
>DYQT01000213.1 GCA_020719165.1 Draconibacterium orientale
CCCGGGATGGCCCATTGGCGAACAAGGGTTTCAGGATCCCGCCTGTATGGTTTGTAATCAGGATCATTGGCCTCAGCAATGGGCGGATTGATTTCGGGCATATCAGCCATTTTCGGAATGCGAAACAAGGCAGAGCCAAATCCCAGGTAGCCATCGGTGAGCAGGATGGTCGGGGTCATATGCTCCATCGACAATTTTGCAGCCTCATAGGCATAGTAAAAACAATTTTCGGAGGATGATGCGGCAATAACGATCACCGGGCATTCGCCGTTTCGGCCAAACAAAGCCTGATACAAGTCACTTTGTTCTGATTTCGTGGGTAAACCGGTTGAAGGACCTCCACGCTGTACATTGACAATAACCAGCGGAAGTTCTGTAATCACGGCAAGCCCGATGGCTTCGCTTTTCAGCGACAGACCAGGGCCCGAAGTGGTGGTACAGGCAAGAGAGCCGGTGAAGGAGGCACCGATGGCAGAGCATATACCGGCAATTTCATCTTCTGCCTGAAACACCTTTGCGCCCAGCGACTTATGTTTGGCAAGTTCCATCAGAATTTCAGTTGCCGGGGTGATGGGGTATGAGCCGAGGAACAGGGGGCGTCCCGACTTTTCGGCTGCGGCCAGCAATCCCCAGGCGGTTGCAACGTTGCCTGTGATGTTGCGGTAGCGGCCTTTTTCCATATTTGCAGCAGAAACCTGAATCACCGATTCGAGTGCTTCAATGGTATCGGCATAATTGAATCCGGCCTGGAGCACAATCTTGTTGATTTCAATCAATTCAGGCTTTTTCTTGAACTTTTGTTCAAAATATTTGAAGGATGGCTTCAGGTCGCGGTTGAAAATATAATACAACATGCCCAGGGCAAACATATTTTTACTGCGCTCGGCAATCTTATTGTCAATTCCCAGGCCTTTCAGGCTCTCTTTGGTGAGGGTGGTAATCGGCGCTTTGATAACATTATAGCCGTTGAGCGAATTGTCGGTAAAGGGATCCGTTTTGTAGCCTGCCTTTTCGATGGTTTTTTCGTCGTAGGCATCGGCGTCAGTAAGAATGGTAGCTCCTTTTTTCGCCCATTTAAGATTTGACCTGAGCGAGGCAGGGTTCATGGCTACCAACACATCAACAAGGTCGCCTGTAGTATAAATTTTCGAGCTTCCCATGTGAACCTGAAAACCGGATACGCCGGCCACGGTGTTTTGGGGAGCGCGGATTTCGGCAGGAAAATCCGGGAATGTAGCGAGGTCGTTTCCAACAATAGCAGCAACATCAGAGAACATGCTGCCGGAGAGTTGCATGCCGTCGCCTGAGTCGCCGACAAACTTAACTACCACCTCTTCACGTTCAATAACAGGTCTTTTTTTCTTAGCCATAGCATCATTGAGTTTAGGAATGCAAAGTTACTGAATAAACTTAAAAGGCAAAGTGCAAAGTATAAAAATCAAACTCCGATATTCAACATTCAATACCCCATGTTGAATAATTGTTTTATCTTTGCCCTGAAATTTATTAACGCGTCCTGAAATTAAAGGACATAAACTCAATAGGTCATGGCTTATAAAATTAATGATGATTGCACCGCATGCGGTACCTGCATCGATGAATGCCCGGTAGAAGCTATTTCAGAAGGTGATATCTACAAAATTGATCCGGAAGTATGCACTGATTGTGGCGCTTGTGCCGATGTTTGCCCGGTAGAAGCAATCCATCCTGAGTAATCGGGAGCGGAAAATTATTTTGAGAAAAGCAGCAGTTCCACACATCGGGACTGCTGCTTTTTTTCATAAATTGCATTAAATTTATTGCATGCGTCAAAAGATTTATTTCGCATCCGATTTTCACCTTGGAATTCCTGATCAGGAGCAAAGTTTGCTCAGGGAGAAAAAGTTGGTACGCTGGCTCGAAATGGCTCGCGCCGATGCTGCCGAAATATTTCTGATGGGCGACTTGTTCGATTTTTGGTTTGAATACAAAACAGCCATCCCGCGCGGATATTCCAGATTGCTCGGAAAACTTGCCGAAATTACCGATTCAGCCATTCCCGTTCACCTGTTCAGGGGCAACCACGATATGTGGGCATTTGATTACCTGGCCGGTGAATTGAACATTCAGTTGCATCGCGATCCTGAATTCAGAACTTTCAACGGCAAGCAGTTCTATCTGGCCCACGGCGATGGCCTTGGACCGGGTGACTACGGATATAAATTCATCAAGAGGGTTTTTGCCAGCCAATTCAACCAATGGCTTTTTCGCCAGTTGCACCCCGATCTGGGAATCAGGATGGCGCTATTTTGGTCAAGAAAGAGCCGGAGTGTAAATATCGAAAAGGAAAAAAAATACCGGGATATCACCCTGAATCTCATTCAGCAGCGAATCACAACTCATTCAAATGAACTCGTTAAAGCGCATCCCGGATTAGACTTTCTGGTTTACGGACATTATCATTACCCGCTTGACATTGCGATCACCGGACATGCCCGGCAATTGGTTCTGGGTGATTGGATTACCCATTTTTCTTACGCGGTGTTTGATGGAGAACGGATGGAGCTGAAATATTTCGTTTAAGCTCCTGCACCCGTTGGTGATGGAACTTCACATGTTTGTTGACGGGAAATTTAACTGATAAAGTCGAATCCAACTTTTGATAGTAGGTAAAGTCCTCCTCTGGACTGAGCACCGGGCTCATGCCAAATCCATAGTTCAGCACTACCAGGGAAGCAAGTGAACCGGGATTGTTCTCGATGAACCTGATTTCATTGCTCCGCTGACTTTCCCATATCTGCATGAAAGAGGTGTCGAGTTTTTGGGTTAACTGGTAATAATCATCCCGATCCTGCCATTCAGCAATGAGCATTTCAAGCGAATCAACCAACCGTTCATTCGCACGGGTCTGGCGAAAAAAATCATTCAGCAACATGGCCTCTTCTGAACCTTTCATTGCAACCCGGTCGGGAAAATCGAGTATGCTTCCTGTCAGGTCAAGTTGTTCGCCGGGGCTGAGAAGCATCACCAGAATTTTACCTGTTGGCGCCCGGAGCAGCCAAAAGCCAGGTTCCCTGACTACCGGGCAGAAAGTGAATTTTCCGCTTTGACCGAGCACAACCGAGTCGAGGGAGTGGATGTCGCGGACATCCATCTCCTGCATGATCAACTTTACACCTGATCCATCGGTTAAATTGCCATTAACTTCTGCAATGTTGGGGGCAGTTTGCCGGCATGAGGTTATATAAACCATGAATGCAGCCAGAAATATTAATTTTTTCATGTTCATTCTGAAGATTGAAGCCTGAATAATTCATCTCGCAAAGGCGCAGAGACGCTAAGTTCTGATATGAAACACTTTAGTTGCATAAAATATCTTATAATTATTTTGTTTTACAATTCTTTATACTCAACTGCAGTGCCTTTGCGGCTTTGCGGCTTTGCGAGGAGTTTTTGTGCTGCCAATCTGTCAATTTCCCAACAATAAACCGGTCGATCGGGAAGGTGAACTCCTCTGCGCGAAGTTCATTCATTTTTATCCATCTGAAGCATTGTGAGCCATCAATGGCCGGGATGTCGTTCATTTTATCTGTAGTATTGAACTTAAATGGTTTTTCAGCTTTAACCAGATAGTAAATGTTTATAAGCTGCATCTCAGAAGGCAGCAAGGTGGTGGGCTGATAGAAATCGGTTGTATAAAAATGGGAAATGATGTCGATCGGGGTTTCCATTTCCTCCATAAACTCCCGTTTCAGGCAATCGATTGTTCCCTCTCCAAACTGCAAGCCACCGCCCGGGAATTTGGTCATATAGATACCGAGTCTGAATTCATCAGTGATAAGAATACACCCGTTGTCGATAAGAAACCCATAAACACGGATGTTGAATTGATTTGCCACTTTGTTCTTATTTGCCGGCAAAATTAACGGAATAAATTTGAATAGCCTCTTCTGAGATCATGGGTTTACCTTTAAAACACAACAGTAAATTTGCAATGGTGATCACGTCCTTCTGGCAATAGGTGACAATCCTTGAAAGATCATGTTCCTGCCAGTAAACCCGGGCAACATCACTACCGCGGATATCGTCTTTCGGAGTGGGCAGGCCAAACACCGCCGAAAGAAGTTCAAGAGAGGTGTAGCTTTTATAGTCTCCGAATTTCCAGAGTTCCATGGTATCGAGATGGTTGATCTCCCAGGGCTTTTTCCCTGAGAGATCCAGGATGGCAGGAACTCCCAAGCGGTTAATCAGCATCCGGCGAATAAGGTAAGGATAGTCGAATTCCCTGCCATTGTGGGCACACAAATAGCGGATATTTTTTTCGGGTGCCTTGTGCAGCAGGTCGCTGAAACCGACAAGCAGCTCTTTTTCATCATCACCATAAAATGAGGTGATCCAAAGGGTTCCGTTTCTGATTACACCAGTGGAGATGCAGACGATTTTCCCAAATTCGGCATATATTCCGGCCCGTTCGTAAACATCATCAGGGCTCAGCGCCATATCGCTGCTGAACTTATCGATCCTTGACAGCTGGCCCGCTTTTTTTTCCCAAAGCGAGGCAAAATTCAAAGGCAGCTGATCATGTGATGAATACTGTGGCACCGTTTCGATGTCGAGGAAGAGGATGTTCTCAATGGTATAGTTTTCAAGCATGGCGTTGGGTTTATCAATTGAACACTTTATCGGGAATATCGCCAAAGGTAAACGACCTGTTGATAACTTTATCGTGAATGAATCGCGCAGGATGAACTCTTTCAGGTGATTCGACCATTCGCCGGTTTAGAGGATAAGAAGCTGTGTTGGTAACAAACCTGCGGACATTCAGAGACTGTTTAAAATTATTTTAATCCCGTCAGGGATTTCATAAGGGTAGAAAAGCGGACATTGGTGCATTATTTCGTCCCGTACGGGACAACTTGGCTTTTCAAACATTCGACTTCTACCCATATCTTGTGCCTACGGCACAGGTTAAGTCAAGAGATACAACTGAATTCAGAAATTTAAACAGGCTCTCAGTAAAACAATCGATTCTTTTTGCTTACGGTTAAATTCTGGTTGCCCGCAGGATGTGCCGTTTTCCGGGTGGGCCGGGCAATTTTTCGGTTTGAAAGCCTGCTGCACGCAAGGCTCTGACAACATCGCCCTTTACCGAATAGGTCACCAAAACGCCACCGGGTACCAAGCCGGTGATAAGATTCCGGAACACCTCTTCGGTCCATAACTCAGGCTGGGCATCCGGTGCGAATGCATCAAAATAGATCAGATTAAAAACACCATCCCGGGGCAAGTATGTTTCAATTGGAACATGCATTTTATGAATGGTGAAAAAGGGGGAGATCACCACGGATTGATTCCAGCTTGCCTGGTGTATTCTGGTAAACATCTGAGAATAGTCGATGGAACCAAACAGTTTCGGGTAATTGAGCGGTTTCCAGAAATTTTCATCCAGTGGAAATGCCTCAATCGCGGTGTAATGTATTTCAACACCCTGCTTTTCAGCCTCTATGAAGGTCATCAGGGCATTCAGACCGGTGCCGAAACCCGCCTCAAGGATATGGAGGCCACCATCGCGGTTGGCCTTGTCTGAAAAAACTTTCTCCAGGGTATGCCGGAGCCCGGTTTCAACAAAAATGTGCAACGATTCCTGCACTGCTCCAAAGGTGGAATGGTAATGCTGGTTCAGATCCCGGTTAAAAATGGTATCTGAACCATCTGCCGTTTGGAAAATTTGAATATTTGACGATTTGATAATCTGTATATTAGTAAGCCAGCATTGGCATGGGAGAATTACCAGATCCTCGGATACTTATTCGGGCTATATTCATGCATCATCTCGTACACTGTTTCAAAAACATCTTCCGCATTTGGGTTGGAGAAGTAATCGCCATCATTGGTGTAGGCCGGACGATGGTCATTGGAGGTAAGTGTGCGTGGCTCGGCATCAAGGTAGCGATAGCCGCCCTGGTCTTCCATCACCTTTTGCATCATAAAT
>DYQT01000463.1 GCA_020719165.1 Draconibacterium orientale
TGCCATTTAACGACTTAATCAAACCAACTTGACCGAAAGGGATAAGCAGTAAATAGAATATAGGCGATATGGAAATAAACTTAAACAAACTTTTATTGCGTCAGGTTAGAAAGTACTTCGGCTCTGTTGATAAAATTCCCGTTGAGATCACCGGACTCCTTCATGACATTCACAAAAGCTACGATGATTTTGAAGATGATATCAAACTTCTTCAGAATTCAATTGAAATCAGTTCTCAGGAACTCCGGGATGCCTATCATAAACAAAAGCAGGATGCGGAAGCAAAGGCTGAGACCATTGATAAAATAAAAATGGCCATTTTTGCCCTCAACCCCTCTGATCATCGTAATATTAAAGGGAGTGACTCAGTGCCTTCGGATAGTAGCTATCTGGTTGATTCACTGATTAAATTGATAGAAGAACGAAATCAGGCCGAAGCGGAAATTGTTTTACTTTCAAAAGCGGTAGAGCAAAACAGCAATAAATGGGAGGCCATGATCGCTGCATCCCCCGATGGAATCGGAATGGCCTCGCTGGATGGAAAGCTGCAGTTGATGTCGGATAAATTAACTGCAATGTATGGATATACCAACGAACAAAAGGATCAATATATCGGAAAAACAATCTTTGATTTTATCGACCCATCGAACCATGCGGTGTTGATTGACAATATGCAGAAATTAATTGCCGGTGAGCATGATCAGCAGATTTCGGAATATCTGGCGGTAAAAAGGGATAATTCGAGATTTTATGTCGAGGTAAATTCAACTGTTCTGTTCGATACCAATGGAAATCCTGATTGCATTTTGTTTGTTGAACGTGATGTTACAAACCGCCGACAGGCGGAGGAGATACTTCAAAATGAACGTACTCTGTTCAGAACGATTATCGATTTAATCCCTGATGCCGTGTATGTAAAAGATACGGAGGGCAGGAAAATTATAGCCAACCCGAAGGAAGTTCAATTTGCAGGGAAAAAATTTGAAAATGAAGTTATCGGTAAAACCGATTTGGAATTGCATCCCGAGAAAGAGGCCAAACGCGGGATGGATGAAGATCAGATGGTGCTTCAGCATGGACAGCCAATCTATGATATCGAAGGGAAATTGACCGATAATGAAGGAAATGTTTACTGGCTTTTATGTTCAAAAGTGCCATTGCGCGACGTTCACGGAAATATCATCGGATTGGTTGGAGTTACGCACGACATCACCGAGCAAAAGAAAACTGAATCCGTACTTGTAAAGGCGATGCAGGAGGCCGATATTGCCAATAAA
>DYQT01000464.1 GCA_020719165.1 Draconibacterium orientale
TCTTGTAAAAATATCCAAACGGACGGACAGAATTCCAAGGGAAGGCATCCTCCTGAGACCAAAGCAGTTTGGACATAATGCTGATATTCTCGGACATCGCTTGCAGGGGATGTCCGCCGAAGACGGCCGCCATCGCTTCGTAACGCGCCTGCACAGGCATGCGCGGAATAGTGATGGGACCCAAATGAATTGCATTGAGTTGGAATGTATTGATAATGACAAATAATGCGATGGGCAGGGCAATCACAAAGAAAACGATCAGTCCTGTGACCGCCTGTTTGATCGTGATCTGTTTTGTGTAAATTAAAACAGGGATGGTGAGGGATAGAAAAACTGGCACACCCATATAAGCCGTTCCATAAGCGTATAAGGATGCGGCAAAAAATACGCACCCGAAGATAAACCAATAATTTTTTTGATTTGAAAAAAGTAAAAATGCGAATCCCGCCAGGAGAAAAAATGGAAGGATGTTCGATTCAACAGCCCAACGCGAATTGATAATATGCCAGGGCGAAACTGCCATAAGGAACATGGCAAGCAGACCAAATTTTTCCCCGATCAATCTTCTGCCAGCGAAGTACATCAATGGCAGGGATAAAATCCCCGACAACAGCATGGGCAGCCGAATCGAAACCGCATTCAAACCATTCAACGCAATAAAAGGAATGAGCATGTATGCGTATAGCGCATTTTGTCCGCTGCCCCATGAGATTAAATGAACGGGATAAGATTCTCCGTTTCGGTCAATTCCAAATTTATACAAGTCATAGGCTTCAATGCCGATGGAGGCCTCATCCACATTAACACCAGGCGGCATGACTCCAAAATCCCATAAACGGGCTGTTATCCCAACCGCGAGGATGAGAGTAAATAGAAGATACGGACTGATTTTCGGCATGGCTGTTGTTAATCGATTCAAAATATTCTCCCGGATTAATTTGCTTTCCACTGCGGCATTTTGCCTGGTTGTGTTTTCGTTTTCCAAAATTATCAATCTGAGTTATCTTGAAAACGGATACAAATTAAGGTTCATAACTTTTCACAGGTTTGGCAAAAACTGGCGCAAAATCGGGCTTGATATGTGCAGATCAATGCGGAGGAGTCAATTCAAGGCAGAGAATTAACACATCCAATATGCAGCCTCTATAAAACACGTCCATGATTTATATGGCTGACAAGACTTTTTAGAGTCGAAAACGGGGCAATTCAAGGTGTGGCGATTTGTTAAGGTTGAGTGTATCACAGGTATGGAGGTGGGTGATTGTTCAAAAT
>DYQT01000465.1 GCA_020719165.1 Draconibacterium orientale
TAAGATGTTGCTGGTTGAGCGATTTATAACGCTCCACCCCATCATTGATTATAGCGCCGTTAATCCCGCTTTTAATTGTTATTTTACCGCTGTAGTTCAGTGGTTTTACTGAATATTGAAGAGCGGCTAAATGTGGATCCGCCATGGATGCAAACCGTTTGGATTCGATTAAGGTTTCGTTACCATTTTTGTCTTTTACCTTTACCAACCGGGAGTACAATCCGGATTTGAAATCAAGTTTTCGCCGGATAGAAACTATTTTGGTATTATTGATATCAAACCATTCCCCATCGTTAATGCAGAAAGTAACCGGAAGCCAGTTGGGTACATTTACAAAATCTTCGTTCCAGATATCCCTGCCGGCAATTGGAGTGCTTAGTCGGTTGTAAAGCCCGGCTATGTATGTTCCCGGGTAGTTTATGGTGTTGGCATCGCATTCGTCCATAGCACCGCGGGTACCGAAATAACCGTTACCAATCGTGAGCAAGGCTTCACGGGTGCGTTCTTTGGTTGGTTCATAGGTATGATAGGTGATATTCCAACCGTCAGCTTCAATTCCTTTTTTAAACCAGTTATTCAGTTCATCAAGCGATGTTTCTGATATATCTTCTACTACTATATCAGCTCCATTTATAAGGAGTTCATTTTTATTTTCTTCGCGGGCTAAACCTAATACCAGCCCGAAGTTTCCGGCTTTACCTGCTGCAACCCCCGATGTGGCATCTTCAACCACAATAGCATTATGTGGTTTAACACCAAGGTTGGCGGCGGCTGTTGTAAAAATATCAGGTTCGGGTTTTCCCTTAAGTCCCATCTCAGCAGATACAACTCCATCCACACGTGTTTCGATAAGTGGCATTAGCCCTGCCGCTTCCAGAACTGCCTCGCAATTTTTACTGGAAGATGCAACTCCAACTTTAACACCAGCTTTTTTCAAATCATGAATTAGTTGTACTGTTGATTCATAAACACTTACTCCTTCACGTTTCAGCACTTCGTTAAAAGTGATGTTTTTCCGGTTGCCTAATCCGCAAACCGTTTCCAGTTCAACTGCATCGGAGGGATCGCCAAACGGGATATGAATCCCACGCGATTCGAGGAAAGACTTAACACCTTCATAGCGGGGTTTGCCGTCAACATAAGGAAGGTAATCTTCTTTTTGTGTAAACTCCCTAAAAGGTTCTCCAAACTCTTTTTCGCGTTGATGCAGGTAGTCGTCGAACATTTTCTTCCAGGCATGGCTGTGAACCAATGCTGTACGGGTGATAACAC
>DYQT01000466.1 GCA_020719165.1 Draconibacterium orientale
CCTTCCAGGTTTTACGTGTATTTCCCACGTAAGGATCAGTATCTTTAATATCGGCATTATCAACGCCTGCAATTGTACCTGCGCCTTCAATTTTAAAATGCAAACGGTTTGAGGCATTGGACTGGATTGTCCCGTCTTTATCAGTTATTTCGACAGTAACAAACGACAGGTCCTGCCCATTTGCCAGAATCTCATTTCTATCGGCGGTAAGTTTAATTTTTGACGCTTCGCCGGAAGTCTGAAGAATGGCCGATTCCATTTCTTTATCATTTTCAACCCCAACCACTTTCAGTAAACCAGGCGCATAAGACACCGAAAAAGTGGCTTTAAACTGCTGTTCACGGGTTGTTGCTAGTTCGCCAATACGATTGTTGTTAAGGTAAAGCCTGACTTTTGGATATTTTGAATACACTTCCACCTGGATATCTTTCCCTTCGAACCCGGGCCAGGTCCAGCTTTCCCAGGTGGGCCATACCGACCACCAGGTTTCTTTAATTTCCAAAGGGGCCGGTTCCGGCTCACGAACTGCCATATAAAGCTTTTCGGTGCTATTGTATAACATACTCCTGTAGTGCGATATGGGCTTTCTCCACCCGATTAAATCAATATCGCCGCAATAAGCGCCATGCCAGGGGAAAAATTCATTTTCCCAATGTTGGCCGGGGACTTCACCCGAATAGTACCAACGGCCAATCGATGATTCGCCCAGGTAATCCATGGCCGTCCAGACAAAATCGCCGATTATACAATTGTTGTCCTGAACCAGTTTCCAGTTGGCAAAGGCATCGCGAGGGTACGATTCGGTATGAACGATTACCCTTGATGGCACCCTTTTGTGGTCATCAGGGGCGCTTTTTAAATGATAATTATATCCGGCCACATCATGGGCTGTAAACAAGGGGTCGAAAAAATTCCATTCTTTACCCCAATCGACCACGGCAGAGGTAACAGGGCGTGTAGGGTCATTTTTTTTGATAGCCGAGATAAGTGTTTTGGCAGTTTCAACAGCTTCAGGTTTGTCACGCTCAGGAATTTCATTACCAATGCTCCACATAAATATGGAAGGGTGGTTGCGGTCGCGTAATACCATCGCTTCCAAATTGCGTTGCCACCACTGGTCGAAATAAATGGAATAATCAAACTTGTTTTTCCCAACTTTCCAGCAATCGAATGATTCGTCCATAACAAGCAATCCTAATCTGTCGCAGGCATCGAGAAATGCTTCTGATGGTGGATTATGGGAAGTCCTGACAGCATTAAACCCGGCC
>DYQT01000467.1 GCA_020719165.1 Draconibacterium orientale
TTGCTGAACTGCCACCGGGTTGTACCATGACTGAATCAATAAAAAATTTGGATTTCAACCCTAAAAAAAAACCACCCCTGCAACATGAGCCTGAGGCAATTGCTTCTGATTTGCTCAGCCTGCTAACCATGACAATCACCCGCAGAATAACCTCGGATACCATGGGTGCATGGCTCTCCGGTGGCCTGGATTCAAGTGCGATTGCTACCCTGGCAAAGCCATGGGTAAAGGATTTTCATACTTTCGCCGGTGGAATTCGGAATGCCCCAGATCTGGAATTCGCCAGGGAGGTAGCAAGTCATATTGGGTCCACCCACCATGAAGTGATTATAGATTTTAAAGATATGCTCAGGATTCTGCCCCAGGTAATATTTCACCTGGAATCGTTCGATGCTTTGCTGGTCCGTTCAAGTATTATCAATTACATGGTTGCGGATCGTGCTTCGGGATATGTCGGGGAAGCTTTTTCGGGTGAAGTTGGCGATGAATTATTTGCCGGCTATCAGTACCTTAAATCGATAAAGATGGAGGATCTTGATCAGGAACTGATTGATATCACTGGCCGTTTGCACAACACCGCATTGCAACGTGTTGACAGGTGCGCTTCAGCACATGGATTAACAGCACATGTCGTATTTGCTGATCCGCTTTTTGTTGATTTCGCACTCAGAATTCCAGCTCCGCTTAAGTTAAAAGATGGTATCGAAAAATGGATACTGCGCAAGGCAATGGAAGGAATGATCCCCGACCGTGTTTTATGGCGGCCAAAAGCTAAATTCTGGGAAGGGGCTGGTGTTGAGACGCTATTCTCAGATTATGCAAATAAAAGAGTTACTGATACAGATTTTAATAAAGAACGGTTGTTGAACAATGGCTGGACTTTGCATTCCAAGGAGGAATTATTCTATTACCGGATTTTTTGTGATCATTTCGGAAAACTGGAAAACCTTGATTGGATGGGACGCACAAAAGTAGTTTCAGAACCTGTGTAAAATGGAAACTATCTCCTCCCTGTATCATGATTTTTTGGTGTTGTTCGCCATGGTAAATGTAATAGGTAACCTTCCCGTTTTTGCCGATTTGACCAGCGAAATGGATAAACCAACCCGGGCCAGGACTTACCTCGTTGCTGTGGCTACCGCTGGAGGAATAGTACTGGTATTTGCATTATTTGGAGATATCATGCTGCGAAATGTGTTTTCAGTCAGCACCTCGGCTTTTAAAATTGCCGGTGGTATCCTGGTTTTCATTGTGGCTGCA
>DYQT01000468.1 GCA_020719165.1 Draconibacterium orientale
ACACTTTGTAACTATTTAATTATCAACAATGTTTTTTTTATGCTGAATTGCTGAGAAGGAATCGGATTCATGATACTTTAATTTGCATCGGGGTGATGAATACATTATATTTGCGCAAAGTAATCCCCCCTCCTCATGGCAGCAAAAATAAGTATCTTTTCAGGTTCGGCAACAGCCTACCTGGGTGAAAAAATTGCGCAAAGTTATGGCGCCGAAATGGGCAAAGCCTCTGTTATATGGTATGCCGATGGTGAATTTCAACCATCTTTCGATGAAAACATCCGTGGCACGGATGTGTTTATCATCCAATCAACATTCCCACCATCCGACAACCTGCTGGAACTGCTGATGCTCATTGACGCAGCACGACGGGCCTCAGCTAAAACAATTGTCGCCGTAATCCCATACTTCGGTTACGCACGACAGGATCGTAAAGACAAACCCCGTGTTTCGATCGCGGCAAAACTCATGGCAAACCTGCTTTCGGCTGCCGGAGTGAACCGAATCATAGCACTCGATCTCCATTCCGACCAAATTCAGGGTTTTTTCGATGTGCCGGTTGATCATCTCTATGCATCATCGGTTTTTATCCCTTACCTCAAGTCGCTTCACCTCCCCGAGCTTACCTTCGCTTCCCCTGATACCGGTGGAACCCGGCGCGCTGGTTCGTACGCAAAATACTTCCACACCGAGTTTGTTATTTGTTATAAACACCGGGCGAAACCAAATGAAGTAGCTAAAATGAGACTTCTGGGTGATGTAAAGGATAAAAACGTTATACTCCTCGACGACATGGTTGATACCGGTGGCACCTTATGCAAAGCTGCGGAGATCATCATGGAAAATGGCGCCGCCTCTGTGCGTGCCATTGTAACTCACCCATTGCTTTCGGGTAATGCCCGCGAAAAACTGGAGAATTCGGCTCTTCTTGAATTGATCGTTACCGACACCATCCCTTTTGCAGGAGAAAGCTCGAAAATAAAAGTACTGAGTACCGCCGACCTCTTCGCTGAGGTGATCCGCCGGTTGAAAAGAAGAGAATCGATCTCTTCTCTGTTCAAGTTCTAAAAGATTTTCTTATATTTGCACCCCTGAAAAATTGCAATTTGTAATTGCAGCGCGCACCCTTTTACAGGATGTGTGAATTTTCTGAGAATTATCTTTATTAATCATTCAATCAAACAATTATTATGAAAACGGTATCATTGAGCGGTTCTCTTCGCGAGAACGTAGGGAAAAAAGATGCCAAAATGCACCG
>DYQT01000034.1 GCA_020719165.1 Draconibacterium orientale
CTGGTTTTCAGGTCAATTGCGAGCGCTGTGCGGATGGCTTGTAAAAACCCGGGGGTTCCGCCATCCTCGCGTATTTCGATGTCATCATTGTATTTATGCTCACCCCAGGGATTTGTCCAGTCAACCGTTCCACCACCCGGCTGATCGGGTACCTTCATGCTGTAGAGGCTCGAATCAAAAATCAACACCCCTGATGAACCTGGTCCGCCCAGAAATTTGTGCGGAGAAAAAAATATGGCATCCAGTTTTTCCAAAGGGTCGGCGGGGTGCATGTTGATGTCATCATAGGGCGCTGAAGCTGCAAAGTCGATAAAGGCCAGGCCTCCATGCTGATGCATCAGTTTGGCCATGGCATGATATGGTGTTCGGATACCGGTTACGTTGGAACAAGCTGTAAATGCCCCTATCTTTCTTTTTCTGTTGGCATATTGGTTCAATGCCTTCTCAAGATTGGCCTGATCAACAAGCATCTCTTTGCCGGGTTCGATCACCACCACATCTGCAATGGTCTCATACCAGGTTGTTTGATTGGAGTGATGCTCCATGTGGGTCACGAACACCACGGGCTTTTCTGATTCTTCCGAAAATTGATGGTGCGACTCGTTGCAGCATGGTTTTAACCCAAGGATGCGCTGGAATTTAACAATCGCGCCGGTCATGCCAAACCCCGTGGTAATAATCACGTCTTTTGGGCCGGCATTCACATGGGCTTTGATTTTCTGATGGGCCAGATGATAGGCCTGGGTCATCAGTTTTCCCACTTCGCTCGTTTCGGTATGGGTGTTGCCGACAAACGGGCCGATGGTGTTGAGCATGATCTCTTCGATTGGAAAATATAATCTGCCGCTCGCGATCCAATCGGCATAGATCATCTCCTTTTTTCCATAAGGTGAATGATAACAGCAATCCTTCCCGATTATATTATTCCGGAATTGCTCAAAATATTGTTCGATGTCCATTTTCACTGCAAACAGCTAATTAACTGTTCTTTTCAGTTTGATCGGCAGAAGGGCTTTTGCCTGTTGGCTTTTTCAGCTCATCTTCCATGCCTTCAACACCATCCTTAAAACTCTTAACCCCTTTTCCCAAGCCCTTCATAAGTTCGGGAATTTTTTTTCCGCCAAAAAGCAGTAAAACGACTAAGGCAATCACCAAAAGTTCAGTGGTTCCGAGTCCTAAAAACATTAAGATACCTAAGGTCATTGGTTTGGGTTTTAATTCACATTTCCATGCAAATATACAAACTTAACTGCTCAATTTAAGTTTGAGGGTTAAAAAACAGACACGAATCGCCGTAGCTGAGAAAGCGATAACCATGTTGCAATGCATGGTTATAAGCATGTTGCCAGTCATCACCCACCATGGCAGAAACCAACAACAGCAGTGTGGATTGGGGCATATGGAAGTTGGTGATCAGGCCGGAAAGAATTTTGTAACGATACCCCGGAACAATCATGAGTTGTGTCTCTCCCGAAAACACTGCCAGATGATGCACTTCGAGATAGCGGAGAAGCGTTTCAAGTGACTGACGGACTGTAATGCCGGCGGCATAATTCTTTTGATAAGGATCCCATTGAGATACCCGCAGATGCTCCGTTGTTCCATGCCTGATCAGTTTTACGCCAATCCAGTAAAGACTTTCGAGGGTTCGTGCCGAAGTGGTGCCAATGGCGAATACAGGTTGATTCAACTGCTGAAGAAGCTTTTCAACCGTACGCCGCTGTACCACAATTTTCTCATGGTGCATGATATGATCGCCGATGCGATCGGTAGTAACAGGACGGAAGGTGCCAACGCCAACATGTAAGGTTACAAATGCCGTGTCAATACCTTTTAAAGCAATGCGGTTGAGCAGAGGTGCTGTAAAATGCAATCCGGCGGTAGGCGCAGCAACCGACCCTTCGAGGGTCGAATAAATAGTCTGGTACCGGTCGTCATCTGCAGATACAGCAGGCCGGGTAATATAAGGTGGTAATGGAATAAGCCCGATAGTTTCAAGGATTTCAGAAAATGTCTTTTCAGGGGGAGTCCATCGGAATGCAATCTCAAAACTTCCATCATTGCAATCCTGCAATCTCTCAGCCACCAATTGACAGACTATTCCTTCGAATGGGACTTCGATCATGAGCGGGCCTGATTTCCAGCGTTTCAGGTTTCCCACAAGGCATTTCCAGGTGGATCCGGATTGCTGACGAAAAGCTGCCTGTACCTCAGAAGTTGGTGAAACAGGCTCGAGGCAAAAAACCTCAATGTGCCCTCCGGTGGGTTTCATGAAAATTAGTCGTGCACGAACCACACGGGTGTTATTAAAAACCAGAAGACTGTTTGAGGGAAGGAGATCGGCTATTTCAGAAAATATCCCATCGGTGATTTGACCCTGCCGGTAAACCAGCAATTTTGAAGCATCACGGTTTGCCAGAGGAAACTGTGCAATCTTATCCGGTGGCAATGGATAATCGTAATCTTTGATGCGAATGGAACCTGGGTCAGACATCGGCGTTTTTCCGGCAAAGGTCGGAAAAAACAGAGATGAATCAGCGCTTGTCTGAATTGAAAAAGGTGGGTTTCCAGGTGAGCATGACATATGCGTATTGTGCCCATTTGCTCGTGCCGGGTTTCAATGAGTTAAGTTGCTCCATGGTCGGGGTAGGAAGAAAAAAGCAATAGGCAGCATTGACCTCAAAGTTAGGAAAGGGTTTGTAAACGCCCATCAGGTCGAATTCCGGGCCAAGGTTCCTGTTCACTGCAAGGTAGGGGAGGTCGCCTGCTTTTTTTACGGTTGCCGGCAAATATCCCCGGGTAAGGCCAAACAACCGACAGGTAGCTTCAAGGGATATTTCCGAGGTAATAGCCAGGGTTGCCCTGCAATAAAGGTCGGAAAGGCCGGCACTGTTGCCGGAAATGGTATGGTTGGAAAATAGGTCCATATACCCGTAAAAACCATGGCTGGTAGGGTAAAGCGTTGAAAAAGAGGTCGATTTTGTTTTTAGCCCTTCAGCGTCCGAGTAGTCATTGCCGCTTAATCGTTCATATCCTATAAGCAGCGTCAGCGGTTTTAATACCCGGTATGATACATAGCCGCCATAGAAGCCGGCGCTGATGTTTCTGCCATCGCTCAAATGTCCGGCCTGGTAATATCCGGTGGCAAAAACTTTGAGGTTTTTGTAAACGAATGTTCCGGTTCCGCCAAAGGTGAACCTTCCGTATAATTGGGTGGGATATGAGGTGATTATGGTTGAAGTGGTGGTTATGGGAATGATGGTAGTTCCGATGGTATCATGGTTGGTATTGGTAACATAGAGGGTATCGTAACGGGTGGATGTTGATTTTCCGGTTGAATTGGGTTTTTGAAACACATCAAGGATTGCCAGCACACTGAAGGTCAGGTTGTCCTTGAAAAATTTCTTTTGTTCATACAGGTAGCCCATATATTTATAATTTTTCAAAGGATAGGAGGCCAGGAAGTTGGATGCTGGGGCGGTGTTGTTGATGGCAAAACCTAAATCACCCCTAAAGCCCTCCTTAACCGATTCCCATTGAATTAGCACAACATCATGTGTTGCACCTTTGGGGCTCCAGTTTGAATTTCCCAGCAAGCGGCCATCATCATAGTATAACTCCATCCTCCCGATTTTTGTGGCAATCCCTTTGGTAAAGTTATATTTGAACCAGGCTTCATATACATTGATGGTGTTGCGTGTTATCGTGTCGGATGAATAATTGTTTTCTCCATAAACATAGGCATGTTGCAGGGAGAATTTGGCCATGAATTTATCATTTTTATAGTAAAACAGGAGTCTGTTCCGGCCAAGAATGTCAAGATACGGGGTTTGACTTGAATCTCTTAATTTGCCATATCCGTCGCGGTATTCCATGCGCGGTCTGAATTCGGCGGAAATAGTGAACTGGGCATTTACGTTTTCTGAAAACGAGGAAAGCAGAATGACTAAAATTACGGTTGATTTAATCAGATTGTTCATGTGCGGCATTGAGTGTCGATCAATAATTTTATCGCGCAAAAGTAGATAAAAGTTGTTTATATGGAAAAGAATTCAATACGTTATTGAATAGGAAATAAAGGATAATTTTGTATAAAATTCCTCTTTATGAAAATTAAGCAGCATATTCCAAATACCCTGACGGTTCTGAACCTTTTTAGCGGTTTGATTTCATTGACACTGACCTTTGACGGAAATTATGTTTTAGCATCCCTCTTTATTTTTATTGCGGCTGTATTTGATTTCCTGGATGGCAATGCCGCCCGCATCCTCAAAGCATATTCGGAGCTGGGGAAACAGTTGGATTCTCTTGCCGACCTGGTTTCTTTCGGGGTGGCCCCGGGGATTATGATATTTCAAATGATATCGGTGCAGTGTGCAGGGAGTTGCAATATGTTGGAGCGCATGCATATCTCTCCCTATTTTGCGATGCTCATTCCGATCTGTTCTGCTTTGAGGCTGGCTAAATTCAACATTGACCTGAGGCAGGAGGTTAATTTTATCGGGATACCTACTCCTGCAAATGCAATTTTCTTTGCCTCGATACCTTTGGTTCTTTATGTTCAGCCCGGGATGTTCAGTCTCATTCATCTGGATTTTATGGTCACCTTTTTTTCCAACACCCGTATCCTGGCAATTCTTGCGGTTTTCTTTTCATACCTGCTGGTATCTGATTTTAAAATTTTCTCCATGAAGTTTAAAAGCATGGTATGGAAAGGAAATCAATTGCGGTATATGTTTCTGATTATCTCCCTGTCTCTGTTTATTCTGTTTTTTCTCAGTGCAATCCCCATCATCATCATCCTGTACATTCTGATGTCAATTTTCTTTCAGAATTACATTACGGAGTAAAAGCTATCTCAATTCAAAGTTTTGCCCCAGGTAAACCTTACGCACATGCGGATCATCGGCAAGCTCCTGGCCGGTGCCTGCCATCAGGATCGACCCCTCAAATAACAGGTACGAACGGTCGGTGATGGAGAGGGTTTCGTGAACGTTGTGATCGGTGATCAGAACCCCTATGTTTTTCTCCTTCAGTCGGGTAACGATTTGCTGGATATCCTCCACCGCGATCGGGTCGATGCCGGCAAATGGTTCGTCAAGTAAAACAAATTTCGGATCGACGGCAAGTGACCTTGCAATTTCACATCTTCTGCGTTCGCCCCCCGATAAGGTGATGCCCTGGCTTTTGCGCACATGCTGAAGCCCGAATTCGTCCAGGAGTTTTTCAAGTCGTTCGCGTTGCAGTTCTTTGGTGAGCCCTGTAAATTCAAGAATTGACCGGATATTGTCTTCAACGCTCAGGTTGCGAAAAATGGAAGCCTCCTGCGGGAGGTAACTGATGCCGCGTTGCGCCCTTTTATACATCGGCTCCCGGGTGATGTTCAGATCATCGAGGTAAACCTCACCCGACACGGGTTTGATCAGGCCTACAATAATATAGAAGGAGGTGGTTTTCCCGGCTCCGTTCGGACCAAGCAATCCGACAATTTCCCCTTGATTCAGTTCAATGGAAACCTCATTGACAACGGTACGTTTCCTGTATTTTTTTACGATTTTTTCGGTGCGGAGGATCATGCAATGCGTTTTACTTGTTTGAATTTTGGTTTCCCTGGGGCAAAATTAGAAAGAAAAGAATAGCGATGCGAATAATCCGAATTTTGAAACATGCTCATTGCCGCTGTCGTGGAGATGACTCATGCGCCATACCGCATCGATTTTGATAATTTTGAAAATATTTTCGATACCCACTCCTGCTTCGTAATAAGGTTTCTGTTCAAATGACCGCATATTGCCGGGGAAGTAGGAATATAGCGCATTTTTTTCGCTCAGGGTGCCATAAACGGCCCGAACATGCGCGGTTTCACGCCATTTTAACTTACGAATCAAGGGGATTTTATTAAAAAGCAAACCATTGAAATGGTGGGTGTAGGAGCCGCTTATCCATGTGTCGCTTGTAAATTCATAGTAATCCATCAGGTTCGATGCATTGTCATCATAGAAAAAGGTTTGATTGCCATCATGGATTTTCAGGAGGGGATAGGGCAGGGTTCCCCAAATTTTTCCGGCTTCAACGATGTACTTTGACCACCCGATGGTTGCAAAGTGGAACCATTCCGACACGTTCAAAACGAGTTTGTGATATTCATAATCACTTTTAAACATCTTTGGAATTCCATACATGTAACTCAACTGGATAATCGGATAAACGGAGCTGATGGTCACCCTGGCAAATTCGGCTGCAAGAAATCGCTCACGAAACGAAAGTCGTACATCGAATTGTATCTCAGAGGTATAAATGGAATTCATGAATTGAGGATTGTCTCTTGAACCGGGAAAGACGATGAATTCTGTTGACCCCAGCGGAAAAAGTTCGCGATGGATAAAATGAACCCTGTTGATAAATCCGGTGTACCATTCGTGTTCGTAGCAAATCCTGTATTCGCGGACCATGGTGAGCTTATTGTTTGGCCCGCGGTGAAACAGCGAAGACAGAATGTTGTCGGTTGAAAACGCTGTCGGACTTGCTCCCAGTTGTTCAATATCATATTTGAAACTGGCAGTGAGATCGCGGCGTGGATTCTTGTTGAACATATAAATGAGGTTCATTCCGTATTTGAATTTCTGGTCGAAGGTTCCGTAGGCGAGGTAGCCTTCGAGTTGAATTTTTTTACTCAGACTGTTTGCCGTGCGCATTCCAAATCGAAACCGCGCTCCTTCAATGGCATTATAGCTGAAAAGTTTTGAATAGGGGCCAAGTTCAAATTTGCCCCAGCTCAGGTATCCGGTGAAGATGGCATAAAGAATATCTGTATATGTTCTGAACACCGGAATGGCTTTTACTGAATCAACCATGTTGTATATCCCCTGTTCTTTCGGACTTAATTTCTCAGGTCTTGCACTTTCCCAAAATTCTTTGGTTCTGGTGGTGGCATCTTCATTGATAAATACATCGGAAGGCAACCTGAAAAAACGCATATTCTCGGGGATGTCAAATTGAAAATCACGGTACAGGGTCGTTCGATGACCATAGAATCCCATGGTTTTTTTTGAATTATCCATGATGTTGAAATCAGCATTTAAAACATCTTTGGTCAACATCCAGAAGAGATTGGCTGTCCAGTCAAATTCTTGTTCTACTTCAAGATCGTTAATGAAGTTCACATTGGCATCGTCGGGAATACGCATTTGGAACTTTTTAACGGCAAAGGAGGTATCGTTGATCCAAATATTACCGGAGAAGGTCAGCTCCTGTTTCCTCCGGGGTTTAAACATCAGATGGTAACACCATTTATTGCCGATGTAGGCGCTGTCGACGAGATAGAACTTGTAATAATTTATCGCAAAATCGGCGATGGGGCTCACAAAGTTCTTCTCGAAGAGGGGAATGAAATTGTCATAAATCGCAACTTGTTCCGATAAATTACCGAAAAACTGGGATACACTTGCATTTTCAAGACCGGATATTGACGATGCCGTAATAATCTCCTTCCTCGATCGGGGAGATTTTCGGAAATAAACATCCGACATCGTTTCGGTAATAAAAACCGGCAGATATGATTTCCCGTTCAGTGTTGAAGTGTCCAGATAACTCCACACAAAGTCAAATTGTTTCAGGATTTTTCTGTTTTTAAACTTTTCGCTGATGTTGTTGGCATCGAGTTCGATTTTTGTATATGCCTGATATTGGTATGTTTGAAAAGATTGCAGGTTATTTTTCTCTTTGTTCCGGATTACTTTTTCCAGGATCACCTCTGCCGGATTTCCCTTATATTGAATGGTTACTTCAGGGAGGTTCAGGTTTTGCGAAAAGAGTTCAAAATCAATTGTTTGAAATTGGTTGCGTTGAATTTTTTTTACAACCGCGTTGTACCCGATCAGGAACGCTTTGATTGAGTCGCCCGGTTGCTTAAATTCGAGTGCAAAATTGCCATTAAAATCGGTGAGGGTTCCGGCAGTGGTTCCCGGAATAATGATATTGACAAACGGGATGGGTTCTTTCGTAAGGCTATCCCTGACCAAACCCATAATTTTGGTAAGCTGACCGAATGAAACCAAAGGAATAACCCCCCAAACGAAAACCAGAACGAAAAGCTGCTTCATTTTACAGGATCCCCTCACGGAGGATGTCGTGCAGATGAATTACACCTCTGTATTTATGCTGGTCAACCACCAGCAGTTGCGTAATGTTATTTTCCCTCATAATGGCCAGTGCATTCACGGCAAGCGTATCGGAAACAATGGTTCGGGGATTTTTGGTCATGATGTCGGCCGCTTTCAGGATGCTGATGTCGCTGTTTTTTTCAAGCATGCGCCTGAGGTCTCCATCGGTGATGATTCCAAGCAACGCGGTGCCTTTTAAAACTGCTGTGGCACCCAGCCGTTTTGATGATATCTCAATAATAACCTTTTTAATATCATCATCATGATTTACCCGGGGAGCCTGATTCCCGGAATAGAGATCGCTCACTTTCAGATAAAGCTGCTTACCGATGGCGCCTCCGGGATGAAGGCGTGCAAAATCGCCGGAGGAAAACCCCCGGGCCTCGAGCAGGCAAACCGCCAGAGCATCGCCCATCACCATTTGTGCGGTGGTGCTGGAGGTGGGTGCCAGGTTGTTCGGACAGGCCTCTTTTTCAACAGTGGTGTTGATGACATAGTTGGCCTGGCGGGCCAGAAACGACTCTTTTTTTCCAACCATGGCGATCAGCGAACTGCCATATTCTTTCAGCAGGGGAACTAAAATCTTTATTTCAGGCGTTTCACCACTGTTTGAAATGCAGATGACAATATCTTCTTTTTGAATGATGCCCAGGTCGCCGTGAATGGCATCGGCGGCATGTAAAAAACTGGCCGGAGTACCTGTGGAATTGAATGTTGCAACAATTTTTTGACCGATAATTGCGCTTTTTCCGATTCCGGTAACAATCACCCTCCCTTTTGAATGAAGAATAAGGGTAATGCAACTCAAAAAATCGGAATCTACCGATTTTATTAAATTTGTTATGGCAGTGGCTTCGTCAGTTATCGTGCTGATTGCTACCGCTTTCAATGCTTTAATATTTTTCAAAGCACAAATTATTTTTTAAAATTTGTTTATTTCCAAACGTTTATACTTACATTTGTATAAAGGCTCAATAGAATGTCACATACTCACTTGCCCTGAACAAAAGTACTAAAATAAATCCAAGTCAAAAAATGACGATCAAAAAGGACGAGCATCAACTATATGAAGTATTGAAGAAAGTGTTTGGTTACGATAGCTTTAAGGGTAACCAGGAGGCCATTATCCGAAGTGTTTTAGCTGGCAACGACACCTTTGTCATCATGCCAACAGGCGGCGGAAAATCGTTGTGCTATCAGCTTCCGGCCATGATGCTGCCGGGAACTGCCATTATTGTCTCCCCGCTTATTGCCCTCATGAAGAACCAGGTTGATTCAATAAGGAGTTTCGGCACAGAGAACAATGTTGCTCATTTTATGAATTCTTCGCTTACCAAACAGGAGATTACCCAGGTAAAACAGGATATTGTGAATGGCAGCACCAAGTTGCTTTATGTTGCGCCTGAAACAATCACCAAAGAGGAAAATATCGAGTTCCTTCAAAATATACAGATATCTTTCTATGCCATTGATGAGGCGCACTGTATTTCGGAATGGGGACATGATTTCAGGCCTGAGTACCGCAGGTTGCGGCCCATCATTGATGCAATCGGTCAAAAGGTTCCGGTTATCGCACTCACAGCCACAGCAACACCCAAAGTGCAACAGGATATTCAGAAGAACCTGAACATGCTTGATGCATCCGTTTTTCTGTCCTCATTCAACAGGCCAAACCTATACTATGAAGTTCGCGCAAAATCGAAAAATGTCACCAAAGACATCATTAAATTCATAAAAGGTCATGCCGGGAAATCGGGTATTGTTTATTGTCTGAGCCGGAAGAAGGTTGACGAACTGTCAGAGAGTTTTGTGGTCAACGGAATTAAATCACTGCCCTATCATGCAGGCCTTGATGCAACCACGCGGCGTCAGAATCAGGACAAATTTTTGATGGAAGAGGTTGACGTAATTGTTGCAACCATCGCATTTGGCATGGGAATCGATAAGCCCGATGTGCGTTTTGTGATACATTACGACATGCCTAAAAGCCTCGAAGGGTATTATCAGGAGACGGGCCGCGGCGGACGCGATGACGGAGAGGGTAATTGCATTGCATTTTACAGCTATGAGGATATTCAGAAACTTGAAAAATTCCTGAAAGGCAAACCTGTGGCCGAGCAGGAAATAGCCAAGCAACTTTTAATGGAAACGGTGTCTTACAGCGAGTCCTCAGTGTGCCGCCGTAAGCAACTGCTGCATTATTTTGGAGAAATCTACACAGAAGATAATTGTCAGAACTGCGACAACTGTATGCATCCGAAGAAAAAATTTGAAGGAAAGCAATATGTTCAGCTGGTCCTTGAGACGGTAATCGCTGTCAAACAGCAATTCAAGAATAAACACATTATCAACATTATTCTTGGTAAGAGTGCGGCAACGATAAAATCGTACAAACACAACAAACTTGACGTTTTTGGCAAGGGAGCCGACAAGGATGAGAAATTCTGGAACGCGGTCATCCGTCAAACACTCATTGAGCGTCTATTAACAAAAGATATTGAAAACTATGGTCTTTTAAAGATAAGTCCGGAGGGTGCCCAGTTTTTAAAGAGTCCCCATTCTGTGATGCTCGTTGATGACCATGATTTTGAAAATCCCGAGGATGAGGAATTATTCGAAGCCCTTGGGTCAAAAAGCAGCACAGCCGACAAAACCTTGTTTGCCCTGCTGAAAGATCTGCGAAAGGAGATTGCCCGAAAGGAGAAACTTCCCCCGTTCGTCATTTTTCAGGATCCATCCCTGGAGGATATGGCCATCCAGTATCCTGTAACCATCGACGAGTTGAAACAGATAACCGGCGTTGGATCGGGTAAGGCGCTGAAATATGGGAAGCCATTTCTCAGCCTGATCAAAGAATATGTGGAGGAAAACGAGATTATTCGTCCGATGGACATGGTTGTCAAATCGGTGGTGAATAAATCGGGCATCAAAGTATATATCATCCAGAGCATCGATAGAAAAGTGGCCATGGAGGATATCGCGCTGGCTAAAAACCTGAGTTTTGATGAGCTGATTGCCGAAATGGAGAGCATCGTTGGTTCGGGTACCAAAATTGATATAAAATATTATATAGATGAATTCGTAGATCCATATCACCAGGAAGAAATTTTTGAATATTTTCGCAAGGCAGAATCAGATTCCATTGATGATGCCCTTCGGGATCTGGGGGAAGATGAATTCACCGAAGAAGAGATCAGGTTGATGCGTATAAAATTCATGTCAGAACTAGGAAATTAAACAAATTATCATGCAAGAAGAGATCATAGAGAACCCGGAACCAATGCAGTCAGAAGAGACCAGTTATCCGGTCAATGAGACTGTTGTAGTGACACACAGCAACAAACAGCCATTTTTCAGCTTCAATTTCAACACAGTTCTGGGATTTATTCTTTTGGCCGGACTTATCGTGTTGTATATCCTGCACTTCACCGGCACTGGTTCATCCGCATCAACACCTCCACCGCTCACAGTTCAGAAAGCATCGGGAAAACAACTTTCTGTGGTTTTTGTCAATATCGACAGCCTGAACATGCACTATGAATATGTCAATATGCTGCGCAAAGATCTTGAAAACACAGGAAAGCGGTTGCAATCGGAAGTACTGTCGGAGCAGGCGGCATTGGAAAAGGAGGCAAATGAGTTTCAACGACAGGTGGCAGCCAATATCATTCCGGAAGAAAAGGCCAAGCAGATGTATGAACAATTGATGCAAAAACAGCAGGCATTGATGCAAAAGAAGGATCGTTACACCCAGCAAATCGGGGAACAGGAGATGAATATGAATATCCGCCTGGTCGACAGTGTCTCTATTTTTCTGAAAAGATTCAATCGACAGTATCATTTCGATTACATCCTTGGATTTAAAACGGGAGGAGAGATACTGGTGTCAAACGATTCGCTGGATATTACCCGACCAGTGCTTGAAGGCTTAAACAAAGAATATTTCGATCGAAAGAAATGATCTTCACTTTCCGGTTGCAGTTCGTTTTCCTGCTATGCCTGGCGCTGATTTCCTGCAGCAGTGATAAAGCTGTTCCTGACTCCACCGCTTTGGTTTCAGCAGACTCCCTGATATCCCCTGAAAAAATGATCCTCATTATGTCGGATGTACATCTTGTTGAAGCTGCCATGATGCTTCAGCGGAGTGAAAACGAGGAAACCGCCATCGGCACTGATCGCTATTATCCGGGAATTTTCAAAAAGTATCATATCAGCCAAACCAGATATGATCAGAATTTGGCGTTTTATCGTCAGAATCCTGAAAACTTTGCGAAGATGTACGACAGGGTAATCGATATCCTTGAAACCCGTCAGGGGAAATTCACACACCAAAAGTGATTACTGTTTGGTGTAGGTTGCAATGGCGTTGATCAGGTTAGCCCCGTCGTCGAGTGTGTAGTTCCAATTGATCTTAGACCCGGATAAATTACCAGCGCCGTTGATCTTCAAACCATCTCCGATCACCTGATTGGCATCCAGAATGATGGATGTTCCACTAACTTCTGCACTGGCCGGCATGCTCAGGGAGCCAGTTCCTGCAAAGTTTGAAATAAATACCCCGGTTGCAGAGTTGGGGTCGGCGGAGATGGTTACCTCGTACGAAAGTTTTGTCCATGTTTCATTGACGCTCCACTTGCCCAGAAATTGCGTCCGGGTACCCGTGTCGGGTGTTGCATCAGGATCTTTGGTACAGCCCGACAATGTAATGGTGATTGCCAGAACAAACAATGCGGTAATTAATTTTACTTTTTTCATGGTGATTGTTGTTTTACCCGCCACCGGCAATATCTATGGAAGGTGGCAGCAGAAATACAAAGTTACGAAATAATATCAATGATGCGATTCGCAAGGCGGCTGGCCCCAATCCGGAACAAGGCCGGGTTCAGCCAATCTTTTCCAAGAGTTTCATTCACAAGCCAGAAATAATTGTGTGCTTTGTCCGGTTCGGAGATGCCGCCTGCAGGTTTGATCCCTATTTTTTTACCGGTTTTTCGATAAAACTCCTTGATAACCTGCAACATGACAAAAACAGACTCTTCGGTTGCAGCCGGGGAAATTTTACCCGTACTTGTTTTAATAAAATCGGCGCCTGCTTCAATGGCAATTTCACTTGCTTTTGCAATATTTTCAGGTGTCAGCAACTCCCCGGTTTCCAGTATTACCTTCAATGTTTGCCGGGTGGTAAGTTCGCGCATTGTATCCAACTCACGGTATAATTTGTTATAATCTCCGGCAAGAAAAGTACCCCGCGAAATAACCACATCAATCTCATCGGCTCCCTCTCCAATGGCATACCTGATCTCCTCAAGTTTAACAGAAAGGGGCATTTGACCACTGGGGAAAGCCGCAGCGGTAGTTGCAACTTTGATCGGTGTGCCCTTCAGAACTTGTTTTGCCAGTGAAATAAAGGGTGGATAGATGCAAACGGCAGCAGGATATGGAAGTCCTTTTTCACCGAAGGAGATGGCCTTTTCACACAGTAATTGAATTTTCGCCGGATTATCAGATCCTTCGAGGGAGGTAAAATCCATAAAGGAGAAAATTGCCCGCAAATCCTCCCTGCTCTGTTCCACGGAAGGCTTTTTGTCGAGAATTGTACGAACGTTGCCGGCAATATTGTCGAATGATATTCCGGAGAGCAAAGAAAAAGAGTACATGCTGGATAGGATTAAAAACTAAAACTCAACCCCAGACTTGGCATAAGCGGCATCTGGTCGACCCGTGTATAGGTAACCCTGTCGAAATAAAAGATGTTTTGCTGGTTGATTGCATTTGTGACACTCACATTTATTTCGAATTTGGCTGTTTTCCCGAGAAAGAAAATCTTCTTCAAATTAAAGTCGAGCCGGCTGTAATATGGAAGTCTTCCTTCATCGTAGTCTGAATAAAGGATTCCGAGCGTGCCATTTGCAGTGGTGTAATTCGTTCCCATATTCTCAAAGTTGACCTGTTCATAAAATCCCCCGGTTTGGGTAAACGGAAATCCTGAGCCATAATTATATCGAACGTCAAGTTCCCAGTCATTTCTCTTTCCCCAGTTAAAGGTTGAAACCACGTTCAGGTTGTGGCGACGGTCGTATGGAGGTACGAAATCATACACCCCATCGTTGCGGTGGATAAAGCCAAGAGAATAGGTTACCCAGAAATGGATTTTTTTCCAGTCATATTTCAATGAAAAGTCAACCCCTTCGGCATCTCCGGTTTCATAGGTGAAATCTTTCTTGTAGTAATCCGGCATTGCCGCGTTTTCCTGAGTGTCGTCATAAATCTTATTGCGGTTAAGTGCTGTCAGCACCGGATAATACTTGTAGTAACCCTCAACATTGAGCGACAGGTTTGCGAGTAAATCCCACTCAAACCCAAAAACCACCTGGTTGCATTTTTGTAATTTGTTGGTCGGACTGGTAATAAATCCATAGAAAAGGTTCACCACATCTTTATCATAGGTAGTGCTGATGAGGTTTTGCGAGTACATGCCGGCGGCCATTTTCAAACGAAAATTCTTCGCCATGTTGTATTTGATGGCCAAACGTGGTTCAAATGAAGCTGCCGAGATTGAGGCGTAATATTGAAACCGGAGACCGGGTTCAATGATGAACTTCCCGGGCATCCACTTGTATTTTGCAAACAATGAAGCCTCTGTTGAGTTTTGGGTGTAATCTAATTTACGGTTAACGCTGTTGTAGAAGTCCAGAATGGTTTTATATCCTGAAAGCTCCAGTCCGTATTTCAGGGCATCTCTGCCGAAGAAATAGGTGAAACTCAATCCACCGTTGAATCCGGCGATTGAACTTGACCGGGCCGATTTATTAATTTCCTGCAATTCAACTTTGTAGTTGGAATAGGCGAAATTTCCTTCGATTAACACAGAACTTCTGCCGGGGATGGCTAAAAAAGTCAAACCACCGCCATAGGAATTCCAGTTGTAATCCTGCAGAACCTTATAATTGACTTTATCAGAGAAATTGAATCCAAACAGGTTTACTTTGCTGCCGTTTGCGGCATTGATGGCAACTTTCCCGTAAATATCCAGATAGTTATAGGGTAATCCGTCCTCATCTATATATTCATAAAAGACCTTGCTTGATTGTGCGAGGTATGAATTTTTGATGGAAAACAGAAAGGTGGCGCTGGCATCATTTTCATCTTTTTGTTTATGAATTGGTCCTTCAATCAGGGCTTTGGCTCCAAAAGTACTGATGTCAAACTTACCGGCAATCCGGTTTTTATTGCCATCACGGGTGGTAACATCCATCACGGATGATAAACGGCCCCCGTATTCAGCGCCAAAACCGCCGGTGTAAACATCAACATTTTTCAAAATATCAACATCAAATACCGAAAACAATCCAATGGAGTGGAACGGATTGTAAATGATCATGCCGTCGTAGAGAACCTTATTCTGAATGGGGGGGCCACCGCGGATATAGAGCTGACCACCCTGATCGCCGGAGAAAATAACGCCTGGCAGAATCTGCAGATATTGCGCCAGGTCGGGTTGGCCACCGATGGTTGGGATTGACTGAATCTCTTTTGGCGTGATTTTAACGATGCTGGTCTGGGTTTCCCTGACTTTATCCTGCCGGGCTGCGGAGATGCTGATTTCGTCAAGCTGAACGGTGGACTTGGTAAGGTAGAGTTTTTTCGACAGCAGGTCGTTTTGTCTAATGGTGACGGGTATTTTCAAGGTATCGAATCCGACATAGGTCACCATCAGGAAGTATTCACCCGGCGGTATTTTTGTGATGGCGAAATATCCATTTGCATCGGTTGGCACTCCGATGGATGTTTTAAAAAGATACACATTTGTAAACAAAACAGGTTCCCCGGTTTCCTGTTCATACACAAAACCGCGGATGGAGCCATTTTGAGCAAGAATTTGGGTGGTAAACAATGGGAATAGCGTAACGAGAATGGCCAGAAAAAGAAATCCTTTATAATGCTTCATGTGCGTTGGTAGATGAATCGGGTCTAAGGGGCAAAAGTAGTCATAATCATTGGGTAAAAAAAACGAAAACGCGAACTGGTTCAATCTTGCAATGTGAAAAATATTCTTATTTTTGTAGAGATTCATTTTTTTAATTCAGCTATGCAGAAACTATTATTATTGGGAGATGAGGCCATTGCACAGGCGGCTCTGGATGCAGGTTTGTCGGGCATATATGCCTATCCCGGAACACCTTCGACTGAAATTACCGAATTTGTCCAGAATTCAAAATTCGCTGCCGAAAATCATGTCCATTCAAATTGGTCAACCAACGAGAAAACTGCCATGGAATCGGCTCTTGGGATGTCGTATGCCGGCAAGCGGGCCATGGTTTGCATGAAACACGTTGGTCTGAATGTAGCCGCCGATCCATTCATCAACTCGGCCATTACCGGGGCAAATGGAGGCCTGATTGTGGTGGCTGCCGACGACCCGTCCATGCATTCGTCGCAAAACGAGCAGGATTCGCGTTTCTACGGAAAGTTTGCGCTGGTACCCATTCTTGAACCGGTTGATCAGCAGGAGGCTTACGACATGGTTCACTACGGATTTGATTTTTCAGAAAAATACAAGGTGCCGGTTTTAATGCGCATCACCACCCGGATGGCTCATTCCCGGTCGGGGGTTGTCAGAAAACCTGAAGTCAGGAAACAAAACGATCTGAAGATGCCCTCTGACCTGCGTCAATTCGTGCTGCTGCCTGCCATTGCCAGAAAACGGTATAAAAATTTACTCAAGGATCATTCGGCATTTATAACCGAGTCGGAAACTTCTCCGTTTAATAAGTATATCGATGGCGCAGATAAATCGTTGGGGATCATTGTATGTGGTATCGCTTATAATTACCTGATGGAGAACTTTGCGGACCGGGTGGTGCCGAATCCTGTTCTCAAGATTGGCCAGTACCCGCTGCCGCGCAACCTGGTTGAGAAAATGGCCGATGAATGTGAAGAGATCCTGGTGATTGAAGACGGCTATCCTGTGATTGAGGAACTGTTGAAAGGTTTGCTTGGCAGGGGGTTGAAGGTCAAGGGCCGCCTCGATGGAACCCTTCCCCGCGATGGTGAATTAAACCCGAATCTCCTGGCTGTTGCCCTTGGGAAACAGGATACCTACGGATTGCCTGTGCCGGAACTTGTGGTTGGAAGACCTCCCTCTCTTTGCAGTGGTTGTCCGCATATCGATTCCTATTATGCTCTGAGCGAAACACTCAGCAATTTATCCAATGGCCGTGTGTTTTCCGACATTGGCTGCTATACCCTTGGCGCCTTAAAACCTTATGAGGCCATCAACTCTTGTGTCGACATGGGGGCATCCATCACCATGGCAAAGGGAGCTGCTGATGCAGGTCTGATTCCTTCTGTGGCAGTGATTGGGGATTCAACCTTCACCCATTCTGGAATGACGGGCCTGCTTGATGCGGTAAATGACAAATCGCCTATCACCATCATGATTCTCGACAATGGTACAACTGCCATGACCGGGGGGCAGGATTCCCAGGCCTTTGGCAAGATTGAGGATATCTGCAAGGGATTGGGGGTAGAGGAAGCACACATCCGGGTTTTAAAACCATTGAAAAAATACCACGAGGAAAATGTTGCCATCATGAAAGAAGAACTGGCATATCAGGGTGTTTCAGTTATCATTCCCCGCCGTGAGTGCATTGTTGCCATCGACAAGCGCATACGCGACAAATTCAAGAACAAGTAAAATTACTACCGATGAAAAAAGATATTATTTTAGCCGGAGTTGGCGGCCAGGGCATTATTTCGATCGCCTCCATCATTGGCTATGCTGCACTTGAACAAGGAATGTTTTTAAAGCAATCGGAGGTTCATGGCATGAGCCAACGGGGGGGGGATGTAAGTTCAAACCTCCGAATTTCCCATGACAATATTGCCTCTGACCTGATTCCTTTTGGTCAGGCAGATATGATCATTTCGATTGAACCGCTTGAATCGCTCCGTTATCTTCCATACCTTTCTAATGAAGGCTGGGTTATTACCAATACCCGCCCTTTTAACAACATCTCCAATTATCCCGATATTGAAAAAATAATGGCTGAAATTGCCAAAGTGCCTCACCATATCGCGCTCGATGCAGAAGCTATGGCCAAAGAAGCCGGTTCTACAAAGGCAACCAACATTGTAATATTAGGGGCTGCAGCTCCTTTCCTTGGGATGGCCTATGAAAAGCTCGAAGATGCCATCCGTTATATATTTCGCAAAAAGGGAGATAAGATTATTGAGCTTAACCTGAACGCCTTAAAAGCAGGGCGTGATTTTACAAATCAGCATAAGTAGTTTTTTCTTTGTACCTTTGCACGCTATTTTTTTAGAAAAAAGACAAATGAGGATTTTACAGCGAAAAGCAGCCCACTTTACCGAACCACAGAGAGTTGAGAAGATGGGGATCTATCCTTTCTTCCGGATGATTGAATCGGATCAGGATACGGTGGTTACCATGAATGGGAAGAAGGTACTGATGTTTGGTTCGAACAGCTACCTGGGTTTGACGAATCATCCAAAAATTAAAGAGGCCGCGATAAAGGCCACTGAAAAGTATGGAACGGGATGTGCGGGTTCACGGTTTCTTAACGGAACACTCGATATTCATGTTGAACTCGAAAATAAACTGGCAGAATTCGTTGGAAAACAAGCTTCCCTCGTTTATAGTACCGGTTTTCAGGTAAATCTTGGTGTAATCCCTACCGTAACCGGTCGCAATGATTATATCCTGATTGATGAACTCGACCATGCTTCAATCATAGAAGCTACGCGTTTGTCCTTTGCAAAGGTGTTGAAATTTCGTCATAATGACATGCACTCCCTGGAAACCGTCCTGAAAAGATGTGAACCCAACCGAATCAAGCTGATTGTGGTTGATGGTGTTTTCAGCATGGATGGCGACATTGCCAAACTTCCCGAGATCGTAAAGCTGGCCTATAAATATGAGGCGACAATCATGGTCGATGATGCACACTCTATCGGGGTGCTTGGCCAGCATGGCTCCGGCACCGCTAATCACTTTGGCCTCACCGATAAAGTTGACCTGATCATGGGTACTTTCTCAAAATCACTGGCCGCATTGGGAGGTTTCATTGCCAGCGATTTTGAAACAATCAACTACATCAAGCATCATTCCCGCACCCTGATCTTCAGCGCATCAGCCACTCCTGCTTCAGCAGCGGCTGTGATTGCAGCGCTTGAAATAATAAAAAGCGAACCCGAACGCATTCAGCATCTCTGGGAAGTGACCCATTATGCCATCGACAATTTCAGGAAACTGGGATTTGATATTGGCAACACGGTTACTCCGATCATTCCGCTCTATATCCGTGATAATCTCAAGACCCTCACCATTACCCGCTTGTTGCTCGACGAGGGAATTTTTGTTAATCCTGTGGTGGCTCCGGCCGTAAACAAGGACAATACTTTGATCCGCTTTTCCCTCATGGCGACCCATACGAAAGAACAGGTTGACATTGCGCTTGAGAAATTTGAGAAACTGGGGAAGAAGCTCCACATTATCTCAAAATAAACCTGATGACCAAAACCAACCCCGTTGAATTAAAAAAAGTAGTCACAAAAAAGGATCTTAAACGATTCATCGCCTTTCAAAACCAACTTTACAAAGGGAATAAGTTCTTTTGTCCTCAAATGCAGATGGATGAAATGAAAACACTGAGCAGGGATAAAAACCCTGCTTTTGATTTTTGTGAAGCAGAATACTGGCTGGCTTTCCGTGGAAATGAAATTGTAGGGCGCATTGCGGGTATCATCAACCATAAAGCAAACGAACGATGGAATGAAAAGCTGGTCAGGTTTGGCTGGATTGATTTTGTGGATGATCATGAAGTTTCTCAAAAGCTTATTGAAACCGTTTTGGAATGGGGACGGTCAAAAGGCATGAACGGCATCCATGGCCCGCTTGGCTTCTCAGATATGGATAATGAAGGCATGTTGATCAAAGGTTTCGATGAACTGGCTACCCTGGCCTCCATTTACAATTATCCCTATTACGTGGAACACATGGAAAAATTGGGTTTCACCAAAGCAGCCGACTGGGTTCAGTATGAATTTGAAATACCCCCTGTGATACCCGAAAAAGTTGACCGGTTGTCGGCACTTGTTCAGGAAAAGTATAAACTCAGAATCCTGAAAGCCAAAACTGCCAAAGATCTTTTACCCTATGCACCCAAAATGTTTCAAACACTGAATGATGCATTTGGAGAGCTTTACGGTTATACAGCCTTAACCCGGAAGCAGGTGGATGTTTATATAAAAGCCTATTTTGGATTCGTACGCCCCGAATTCATCTCTTTTGTGCTAGATGAGCATGATGATGTGGTTGGTTTTGGCGTTTCACTTCCTTCGCTGACCAAGGCGCTTCAAAAATGCAATGGCAAATTATTCCCTTTTGGGTTTATTTACCTGTTGCGCGCCATGAAAAAGAACGACACCATCGACATGTACCTGAATGGTGTCCGCCCCGATTATCAGTCAAAAGGAGTGAATGCATTGTATTACAATGAAATGCATAGGGCCTACATCAAATTTGGCATAAAAAAGGCCATTACCAACCCACAGTTGGAAGACAATGCCAAAGCGCTAACCATATGGAAAAATTTTAATGGGCGGCAGCATTTGACGAGACGTTGCTGGATAAAACACTTTTAATACCCCATCCCCCCAACCCCCTTCCCCAAACAGGGAAGGGGGAGTACTTCCCTCCCCTTTATGGGAGGGATTTAGGGAAGGGTGCAGCATCCCTGATCTTAAACAAAAAGCATGAAAAACATCTTAATCACCGGCGCCAGCGGTTTTATTGGCAGTTTTCTCGTGGAGGAGGGCCTAAAGCAGGGATTTCAGGTTTACGCCGGAATCCGGCAATCCAGTTCACGCGGTTATTTGCAGGATGAACGCATCCAATTCCTGGAATTTGACTTTTCAACCCGCGAGAAAGTTGTTGCGGCGCTTGAGGAGTGCAAAAGAAACAACATACGCTTTCAGTATATTATACACAATGCCGGACTTACCAAAGCGCAAAAGAAAGCGGATTTTTACAATGTAAACTGCCGGAATACCATTCATTTTATCGAAGCGCTCATCCAATCGGATATGGTTCCTGAGAAGTTTGTGTTTGTAAGCAGCCTGGCTGCTTACGGGCCCGGGAATCCCGAAACAGGCCAACCTGTTCGTCTTAATGATGAGCCAAACCCCATTGAACTGTATGGAAAAAGCAAGCTGGAGGCTGAACGTTACATTACTGCGTTGCAGGATTTTCCTTGGCTGATTGTAAGACCAACCGGTGTTTATGGGCCGAAGGAGAAGGATTATTTTATCTTTTTCCAAACCATCAACCGCGGTATGGAACCATATATTGGCTTTAAGAAGCAAACACTTACATTCATTTATGTGCGCGACCTGGTTCGGCTGATCTATCTTGCTTTGGCTTCGCAGCATGTAAAAAAAGCGTGGTTTGCATCTGATGGCAAAGAGTACCCGTCTGAATTATTTGCTGAAATTACCAAAAAAGCTCTGGGAAAGAAAACCGTGAAGTTTACTGTTCCGCTTTTCATCGTTAAAACCATCGCCACAATTGGCGAAAGCGTTGCCGGGCTTTGGGGGAGCACACCTATACTCAACACCGACAAATATAACGTGCTTAAAAGCACCAACTGGCGTTGTGAAGTCGAACCCCTTGAAAATGATTTAGGCTTTAAAGCCGAATATGACCTGGAGAAGGGTGTTCAGGAGACCCTTGAGTGGTATAAAAAGGAAAAATGGCTTTAAAATGAGTGAATTATCGGTCATAAAAGTTACAACCCGCAAGGACTTGAAACGCTTTGTTGACTTTCCTTTTAAATTGTATAAAAACAATAAATTCTGGGTTCCTCCTTTGAAATTTGATGAGCTCAACACACTGAGGAAGGACAAAAATCCGGCGTTTGATTATTGTGAGGCAGAATACTGGATTGCATTATTGGATCAAACTCCGGTTGGCCGAATTGCAGGGATCATCAACCACAAGGAGTTTGAACGCTGGAATGTCAGGCTGGTGCAGCAATTCAGCATAAAAAAAACATTGTTGATAATTAAATAGTTACAAAGTGTT
>DYQT01000469.1 GCA_020719165.1 Draconibacterium orientale
TGGCATTTTCAGCGGTATGTGCCCCATTTACCTGCCGCCGGTGAGATGGTGTTGTTCGACCGCAGCTGGTATAACAGGGCAGGGGTAGAGCGTGTAATGGGCTTTTGTACCGAGGCTGAATACTGGGACTTCCTGCGTTCGTGCCCAAGTTTTGAAAGCATGTTGATCCGTTCAGGGGTCATCCTCATCAAGTATTGGTTTTCGGTGAACGATAAAGAACAGGAAAAAAGATTTAAGCAGCGCATCGATGATCCCACACGCAGGTGGAAGATCAGCCCCATGGATGTGGAGTCACGTACCAAATGGGTTGATTATTCGAAAGCCAAGGATGAGATGTTTGCCTATACCGACACGAAGCAATCGCCGTGGTTTGTGGTGCAGGCCGATGATAAGCGCAAAGCCCGGCTCAACTGCATCCACCACCTGCTCAGTCTCATTCCGCATGAGGATGTGCCCCGCGAAACAATTGTGCTGCCGCCACTCGAACACGACAAGTCATACGTTCGCCCGCCCATGTCGGAACAAACCTTTGTGCCAAACAGGTACTGAATAGACATCCCCCTCCCCCCGAGGGGTACTCTTTATAAACATCTTTTTCTTTTTTTTCTGAACGTGGATCAATCGGAATTTCTGGGGAGTTATAAGGTCTCGCATTTCAGAAATCGGATTTCAGATTTCACAATATCATCAAAACATTCAAATAGCGTATCAACATACCCTACTTATTTTGGCTTGATTATCTGATTCGAATCGACTGGCTGGATATTGCCAAAACGATGGAAATCTATACGGAGGTTGAACAACTGGTGAGATTGTTCAATGCGAAAAAATCAAAGATGAGGATCAAAATTGGGGGTAATAAATGTGATATCTGATATCTGAAATGTGCCTTTTATGCTTAGCTATCTTCCCCCGGAAATTCCGATTGATCCAGTTTTATTCTCATTCCTCGATTTTCTGAACGTGATTTTTGTAAGGCGGTTCCAGCACTTGGTAAACATTGTACCATGCAATGCAGTCGGAATGCAATCCACTTTTTGTTTCATAGTAAAATTTGTTTGATCACTATTGTACCAGTAAAGCTCAATGAGTCGTAGACTCATCATGTTTATAGCTGTTGAAATGATTCGCAATGCCTTGACGTGCCTTTAGGTACGCAATATTATTTCTTGAAATTCAGCTTGTCTGTCATCTTAACCCGACTTGCACCCCAAGCTTCGGAACTTAGCCTGTGCCAGGTGGTTC
>DYQT01000470.1 GCA_020719165.1 Draconibacterium orientale
GCAAGTCCGAATATCCCGTTTGTTCCGGCCATTGATTTCGATTACGTAAAAATTGGAGCCGACCGCTACCTGCGTGTGGGCACCCATGGCCGGAGCATTTTCCAAACGCTGCTTCCCACTACTTGCCTCCCCGAAGGCATCACTTTTACTACACAGGCCGAAATTGATAACTTCCAGACTAATCATCCCGGCTGTAACGAAATTGAAGGCGAGGTCATCATCAGCGGACCCGACATTACCAATCTGAACGGATTAAGCACCCTTACCAGCGTTGGAGGCAATCTTATCATTATAAAAAACGACCTTCTTACCAATCTTACCGGCCTGAATGCACTATCTTATGTAGGAGGCTACCTCGAAATTGGTGATGTGGGTGACGAAGGAAACCCTGTCCTGAACAGCCTCACCGGTCTGGAAAACCTTACTTCCACTGGCGATGGCATGAGTATCCGTTTCAACCCGGTTTTGTCCAGCTTTGATGGACTGGATAATCTGGTCGCCGTAAACGGGTTCTTTTTGATCCAGGTAAATGAGGGATTAACCGATTTAACTGCTCTGAGCAATCTGACAACCATCGGAAACAGCCTTCGGATTGAGGATAATGCCTCTCTGACCAGCCTTGCCGGGCTCGAAAATATTATCCCCGGCACAATTGATGATTTGTTCATCAACCGGAATCCTTTGTTAACTTCCTGCGAAGTTGAGAGTGTCTGTAACTACCTTGCAAGCCCCACCGGTACCGTCTTTATTTTTGAAAATGGCCCCGGCTGTGAAAATCCTGCTGAAATAGCCATCAGTTGTGGAACGACATTCGATTGCCTCCCCAATGGCTTCTATCATTTTTATTCGCAAAGCTACATTGATAATTTCAGCGCCGGTTTTCCCAATTGTACTGTGTTGAATGATTACGCGGTAATCAGCGGAGATAATATTACCAACCTGAATGGGTTAAGCCAGATCACTTCCGTGGACGGCGATCTCTGGATTCTTGGAAATCCCTTGTTGACCAATCTTAGCGGATTGGATAATTTGACTTCGGTAACCGGCGAACTACAGATTTCCGGAAACACTGCCCTTACTGATTTAAGCGGGTTGGAAGGTTTGATTTCTATCACAGAAAACCTTATCATTGGTTATTGGTACCCCGGTGGCAACATTGTACTTTCGAGCTTGGATGGTTTAAATAATTTGTGGATGGTCGGGGGTGAAATTGAGATTGAACAAAACCCGGCGTTGACCAGCCT
>DYQT01000214.1 GCA_020719165.1 Draconibacterium orientale
TTGAATTTGCATATGACCCTGCTCTGTTTGATCGCAATAACTCACGATTCAGAGAGTACTCAAGGTTTACCAGCTGGCTTTTGTCAAAATTGATGTAACTCATTTCGTGCGATTTTCCTGACAATTTTCCAAAAGTAACATAAAAAAAATTGATTTGCAAAGGTACGATTTTCTCTGCTTTTATCGTTAGTCTGATGCAAAGTTAATAATTGTTTATTTTTGAAGCCCTAAAGAACTGTGATCATGCGAATTTCGAAGCTGTTTTTTTTCATCACCCTGACGGGTTTATTTTTACTTATTTCTTTTTCCTGCAAAAAAAACGATAAAGTTGATACGAATCCCTCACTTCAGTTGGCTTTTTCGACCGACACCGTGTTTTTCGACACCGTTTTCCCATCCGTGGGATCAATTACACAGCGATTAATTGTTTACAACCAGAATAAGAACAAAGTCAGTATTTCCAACATTCTTCTTGCAGGCGGAAGCAATTCGAGTTATCGGATAAACATCAACGGTACTCCTGCAATCAGTGCTGCCGATGTTGAAATTCCCGGGAATGACAGTCTGTATATTTTTGTCAGGGTCACCATTGATCCCCAAAATCAAAGTACGCCATATGTAGTAAGTGATTCTCTTGAATTTACCACCAATGGAAACCTTCAGAAGGTAAAATTGGTAGCCTGGGGAAGGGAGGCTGTTTTTTACCGGAAGGCATCATTGGCTGGAAATATCACCTGGGATAGTGTCAAAGCTCATGTAATTTACGAATCGCTCAGGCTGGATACCGGTTCTACGTTAACTATCATGCCTGGAACCAGGGTTTATTTCCATAAAGATGCCTATATGGCTGTTTCGCATCTTTCGACCCTCAAAATTTCCGGCACCCTTGAGCACCCGGTTCGTTTCCAGGGTGACCGGATGGATCCATATTACAAAGACCTGCCGGGACAATGGGGAGGAATTTATCTGGAAAAAGGAAGCAATGACCATGACATTAACTATGCAGTTATTAAAAATGGCAATTTCGGACTGGCAATCGACTCGATGGGAACGCCGGCAACACCCATGCTCATGCTCAGCAACTCTATTATACAAAATATGGCATCGGTGGGGATTTATGCCTATGGAACATCCATCACATCGGTAAATTGTGTGATTGGGGATTGCGGAGGCAATTGCTTTGCCGCAAACTATGGAGGAATTTATGATTTTCGGCAACTCACCATCGGAAACTATTGGAATGCTTCTGTGCGGCACGCACCATCTGTGTATTTAAGCAATTACAGCTATGACACTCTGGGAAATAAAATACACAATCCATTGATCAAGGCCTATTTTGCCAATACAATCATATACGGTACCAATGATGAAGAAATTGAACTGGATTCTGTGCCAACAACCCTGTTTGAGGCTGTGTTTGATCATACAATTCTAAAGACCAGGCTAAAGACAACAAATCCTATCAGATACATCAGCTGCATGATTAATAAGGATCCCAGATTCGTGGATGTATCCAAGTTAAATTATCAAATCGACAGCATCTCTCCCGCGATCAAAGCGGGTATGCAACTGGGTATTCCCTTCGACATACGTGGCGTTGACCGGGGTGATACTCCGGCACTTGGAGCGTATGAATACGTTAAGAAGGAGTAGTGTATCGAATACTATTTTATGAAAGTTAAATCGGTTGATCAGTTTCGTGATTAGCGATTCAGACATTTGAGCATGGCGCTGCCAAGGTCGGCTGGAGAATCGACCACGTGAATCCCGCATTGTCTGAGAATCTCCTTCTTTGCTTCAGCAGTATCTGATTTTCCACCTACGATTGCTCCTGCATGGCCCATTGTGCGACCGGCTGGTGCAGTAGCGCCGGCGATAAAACTGACAACAGGTTTTGTTCCATGTTGCTGAATCCAGTACCCAGCATCGGTCTCCATATTGCCGCCAATCTCGCCAATCATGATGATTCCCTCTGTATCGGGGTCTTCCATAAAGAGCTGAACGGCCTCTACAATGGTTGTTCCGGGAATCGGGTCACCCCCAACGCCAATCATGGTCGTTTGTCCCAAACCCACTTTGGTAATCTGATCAACCGCCTCATATGACAAAGTGCCTGAGCGGGAAACGATTCCGATACAACCAGGCTTATGAATAAAACCGGGCATAATGCCGATCTTTGTGCTGGGCGGGGTGATGATGCCCGGACAGTTTGGGCCAATCATCCTAACAGAATGGCAGCGAAGGTATTCTTTGACAGAAATCATGTCTTTGACCGGAATCCCCTCGGTAATGCACACTATCCGTTTAATCCCTGCATCGGCAGCTTCCAGAATGGCATCGGCTGCCAGAGGGGGAGGCACAAATATAACGGAAACATTTGCCCCCGTTGCTTTTACAGCATCGGCAACAGTATTGAATACCGGCCGGTCAAGATGCATCATACCACCTTTTCCTGGGGTTACACCACCTGCAACGTTGGTGCCATACTCGATCATTTGGCCTGCATGAAACGAACCTTCATGGCCGGTTATTCCCTGCACAATAACGATAGAATTTTTGTCAACTAAGATGCTCATACTATTTACGAATTACGAATTACGAATGACGAATGACGATTTGCGAATCCTGGGGGATTATGAATTAACCTCTTTTACAGTGTTTGTTCATTTCATTTCCTTTGACGTTTCAAAGATAGTCTCTTTTGTAAATATGAAAAGTATTTTGCGAGAAATTTGTTTTATACGCTGTAAATTGGCGGCCAGACATAGTCTGCAAATTATAATTCGTCATTCGTCATTCGTAATTCGTAATTATACAAACCCGTATCTTTGGAAAAAGTATCAAACACCATCAACCATGGAATTATTCAAACTCAGCGACACCATCTGTGCATTATCAACAGCCCCGGGCATTGGGGCCATCGCGGTAATCAGGCTTTCGGGACCCTCTTCATTTGAAACAATCTATCAAATTTTCAAGCCGGCTGAGAAGGGGTTGGATGTCAGGGCTGCCAAGACGCACACCATTCACCTTGGATTGATTGGCAATGAATCGGCCATTGTGGATGAAGTTCTGATCAGTTGTTTCAGAGCGCCTCACTCTTACACCGGCGAGGATGTGATTGAAATTTCATGCCATGGATCAACCTACATCCAGCAGAAAATACTGGAACTTTTACTTACCTCGGGAATGCGGCTGGCAAAACCAGGAGAATTTACCTTTCGGGCCTTCATGAACAAAAAATTCGATTTGTCGCAAGCAGAGGCAGTGGCAGATCTTATCGCCTCGCATTCAGATACTTCGCATGAGCTGGCTTTTCGGCAGATGCGCGGTGGTTTTTCGAAAAAGATAGGTGCCTTACGACAGTCATTGATCGAATTTACCGCGTTGATTGAACTAGAACTCGATTTCAGTGAAGAGCATATGATTTTTGCCGACAGGGCCGATCTTCATGAGTTGCTTGAACATCTTGATTCTGAGCTTACCCTGTTGATCAATTCTTTTAGTTTGGGAAATGTGATTAAAAACGGAATACCGGTTGCAATAATCGGCAAGCCCAATGTGGGAAAGTCAACACTTCTTAATGCTATTTTGAATGAAGAAAAGGCGATTGTTTCTGAATTTCCCGGTACAACACGGGATGCGATTGAGGACACCATTGTTATTGGAGGCTACAGTTTCAGGTTTATTGACACGGCAGGCCTTCGGGCCTCGGAAGATGCGATTGAAGTAATTGGCATGGGGCGAACCTGGGAAAAAATAAACGAAGCAAGCATTATTTTATATGTGTTCGATGCCACCGGGCAATCATTTAATGATGTGAATGAAGCAATCGCAGAGATCAAATCTTCCGCGGGAGACAAGCCGCTAAACCTTGTGCTTATCGGTAATAAAACCGATAAACTGAAAAAATTGCCGGAGGGATTCAAAGAGTTCGTTGAATATGAGACCATCTTCGTTTCGGGCAAGCGCAAAGAAAATATTCATCTGATCGCGCAACATTTGGTGGAAATTGTGGTAAAAACCAAATCCACGGATAAAACAATCGTATCGAATTCAAGACATTATGAGGCATTGAAGCAAGCCCATGATTCGATCAATTCCATCAGGGAGGGTCTGCTTGCCGGAATTTCACCCGACCTGCTCACCGTTGACACACACAAGGCCCTGTATCATCTGGGCGAAATTACCGGAGAGATCACAACAGATGACATTCTTGGGGCGATTTTTAGCAGGTTCTGTGTGGGAAAATGAACACGGCCAATTCTCCCCACGGGGAGCATACAAAACCAGGGGAGCACCTTCGATATTTCGGGCGCTCCCCTTTTTTATGCTTTTATCTTGCAATTGTAAGCCAATTTAAGGCAATGAGACAGCGAATTTTCATAAATCCTTGATTTTTTGTATTTCAGCATAGCCACCGCAGGAAGCCCTATTTCATATATCCTGAAATTTTGCCCTTTTCACAATTGTATTTTCGATAGGGCGGGGCGTGGTCTTACGACGGTTGGGGCACCCGCCGGGAACTTCTTTTCTTTGTTCGCTCAAAGCAAAGTAGTAAAAGAAAGAGCTGCTAAACGCACAATCACACAGACATTCCGGGGCGCTTTTTCTTTGGTGCATCACCGGCAAAGAAAAAGCTTCGCAAAAAGAAAACCGGATTAAACCGGGCAGCTTTGAAAAAGCAAGCAAACCCACCGCACATTATAATACTTGAAATCACTACAAAGCTACCTACATCGACAAGGCCGGGCAGAAGAGTGCTGCCCCAGGCTTGGAACTGTCAAGGGCGACTGGAAAAGGTCGCTTTCAGTGTATTCAGATTGGAAAGTCAATCAGACCAACACCCTTGACATCATCCATTCGATCCGGTTTAACGCTTCGCGGTCAGAAAATTCAAGTATTCACCTCAAAACACACACACATCATGACCGCACTTGCAAAAGAAACACGCCAGCAATCCATCGAAGAGATGTTCATTCAGCACATGGAACAAATTTACTACCCCGGCTTTTCGGAAGAGATGACCGATGAACAGTACCTTCTTTTTGAATGGGAATTCCGGCAGTTTCAGAAAAATCATTCACAGGCAAATTAATCACAGGGCAGATGGTTACAAACGGTAACTATCTGCTCTTTTTTTATGGTCGTCACTGACCTGACCTTCATATTCTACTGTGTCATGTCAGTCATATATATATAACACGGTTTTTAACATGACACCGTTTAAACAGGCCACCGCACACTATTACTCGAAATCATTGCAAAGTTACCTATGGGAAAATAAAACTGTCAAGGGCGGCCTCCTTTGGGAACTGCCGCTTTCAGTGTATTCATTCCACAGTCGCGGAATGACCAACACCCGTTGACATTATTTATTTCTCCCCGGTAATGGTCATGCAGCAAGATTTCAGTACTAACCGCGGCCAAGATGGCTGCATAAAAACATTCTAAGATGAAAGATTCATTCATGGATTCACAACCAGCCCTGCAAAATGGCTCAACCTACGAAAACAGGATCCCAATGCAATTCTGGGCAGAAGATGACATTCCAATCGAGAAGTTATTGCTCAAAGGCACAGCAAGCCTCTCAGATGCAGAACTGCTCAGTATCCTTATCGGCAGCGGCACACCACAGGAGAACTCCTTGGACATTGCTCAGAAAATCATGGCAACATGCCAGAACAACCTTTGCGAATTCTGGAAACTTGGAATATCTGATCTTCAAAAAGTCAAAGGCATTGGAAAACAACGCGCCTGCCAGATTGCTTCCATGTTTGCACTCTCCCGC
>DYQT01000471.1 GCA_020719165.1 Draconibacterium orientale
CAACCAGCAAACCAGCGCTATAAACCTGCCAATGCGGAAGGATTTGATATTTAACATTCACAAAAGCCACTACCGACAGGCTGACATAAACCAGGATAGATTTTATATTTTTATTAGACCAAGAAAAACCACACATTTGTTTGCAGATTACGAAAAGTGTACCTGTATAAACTAAAAAACCAAGAAGAAAAGATATTCCCGCACTTTCAATCAAAAATCGATCCCACATCACCCAAATCGCAGCAAGAAAGAGGGCATTCCATAATAATTCCGTAAAAATGAAATAACGCCCTTTATTTTTTGCCAGCAATACAAAAGCCATTGGCCAAGATATCACCTTTAACAAATTCCCTAATGTTTGCCAGAGCAGGATATTGATGCTTTGCACAAATTCTGCTGAGTAAAAGAGCGGGACTATCATATCCATGATGCAAATCATGCCAACGACAAGCGGGCCGGCTAACAGAAGTGAGATTTCCGTTTGCTCGTTGACTAATTTGCACACCTGAACATTGTCCTGGTTTACCGCACTGAGGCGTGGATAATAATCTGCCGACATAGCGCCGAGGATTAAACCAACATAGGTCGCTGAGAGATTCCAGGCCGCTTGAAACTGGCCAACTCCATCTATGCCCATCTTTCCGGAGATAAAAATCCGGACGAGGTACATTGTGCCAGTTGTTGCTAAACCCGTAATAACGGTGAAGAGGCCCAAGCGAATCATCCCCGCTCCACCCGTTAAGGTTTCTCTCCAGTTCACCTTTCCACGCTGAACAGGTATTTTTTTGGCGAAATACCAGAATAATCCAAGTTCCACGAATGCAGAAAGAATCAGTGCGGGCACGATACCTTGAATGCCCATGAGCCAATAGAACGGAACCGTAATACATAAACCCGCAACAGCGCCCCACACACCGGCACGCGCCATATCGCTTATTTTTCGAACACCTTGCAGGATCGCATTTTGGCCACTGGTTAAAGCCGCCAACAAAGGAACAACGGCCAGGATCATGAACTCAAAGGCATGGTCTTCACTTTGAAAGGCATAGTGACTAAATTGTTCACGAAACAATAGCAGTAGCGCTACTCCCAACAACCCCGTCAACCAGACCCACCGCCGAAGAATGGTAATAGTTCGACCAATTCTCCGTTGATCCCCTGTTCCGGCAGCCTCCGCCACATCGCGTACCGCACTGAAACCCAAGCCAAGCCCGGTTGCGCTTTGAACAATTTCAAGAGT
>DYQT01000472.1 GCA_020719165.1 Draconibacterium orientale
TTGCAAGTGGAGAACGAGTGGCTAAAAAAAATTTCAAAAAGGGCCGGACTGTGAACGAGCCACAAAGTTATGTCGCAGAGGATGAGAAGCTAAGCATCCGGCAGATAATGGATCCGAACTGTATGTCGGTTTAAAATCTTTTTTCATGTATTACAACACCCGGAAATCCCACCAGGGTAACGGCAGGATTACCCTGGAACAACTTTATGGAAAGGCGGCGTAGTTATGAATAAAAGAAAAAAGAACCAAATGGGCTATTCTCATTGCAGTGATACTCATAGTAGCTGCCTCCGCCTGAATGATCCGCAGGCGATAGGTTTTCTATTTTCTTACTCCTTAGTACAATGATTTTTCCGTTTAGTCCTCATCCGGACATTTTTTGTTATTTTATATATACTTGATTTATAATGTCTTAAAAAATCGTTGTTCGGATGGAATCCAAACGGACTACAATTATTTGACTTGCCTGATTTGATATGTTACTTTTGACCTCAATAATCAAAAATAATATCATTATGAAAAAACTCTTCATTGCCTTAACCTTGACTGTTTTCGTCACAGGTTTTTCTTTCGCCCAGCAAACCAATGCTCCCGACGGCTCCAATAACATCTATAAAAACCTGTATGGGACTGTTCAAGGGTCATCCAGGGGTGCAATGGATGCTGTGGTTTATGTCGACTATGCAATCGAGAACGATTTTGTTCTTGCCGGTTTAGCTAACCTGGGCTACACAGTTTATGTGGCAACCAGCTGGGCCGATTTCAATGCCAAACTGGTCTCAGGCAACTATGGATTGGCCGTGGGATTCAACCAAAACAGCGGAAATGGCATTTCAGGACAAGCGGTCCAGACCTTTATTGCCGCCGGAGGCTGTATCATTTATACTGACTGGATTCGGGATAATGGCATTGCCGGCATTTTTGAAGCTAACTACAATTCAAATGACAACCTGAGTCCAATGACTATCACAGATGCCGGACTAGCTGGTGGTGTGACAAATCCTGTGGCCCTTAGCAATCCGGGATGGGGAGTTTGGAGCATGTGCATGACAGCGATTGGCGGAGGTCAGGTATTAGCAACCTTTCCAGGTGGTCACGCAGCAGTTGTGCTCGGCAACGGTGGAAAATCCGTTATTTTAGGATATCTGTCTGACACCCCGCTTTTTGCTGACAGGCAGCAATTGTTTGAAAATGTGGTCAACACCACCGTATGTGGAGAAGGCCCGGAAGTG
>DYQT01000035.1 GCA_020719165.1 Draconibacterium orientale
CAGGAAAAGGAGTTAGTCAGTCTTGCCTTCACAGAGTTTAGGAAAATACCACAACTGAATCTCCTTGCCGATTCGGTTGAAGACCGCCTCGGAGTGATGTCATTTTACATACTCGATATCCATTACAACCTTATTGTAAGCCTGCTCAGCGACCGGTTCGGTATCCAGGTGAGAGGCGGTTGTGCCTGTGCCGGCACCTATGGCCATTTTTTACTCGATGTGAGCCATGAGAAATCGAAAACCATCACCGACAAGATCAACGCAGGAGATTTGTCAGAAAAACCAGGATGGGTAAGGGTTTCACTGCATCCCACGATGACAAGGGCAGAGGTGCTTGCCATTGCAGATGCCCTGAAGCAAATCCAGTGTCATCATGAAGAATGGAAACAGGATTATTTGTATAACAAGCATACCAACGAATTCAGGCATACATCTATGCTCACCGGTGAATCCGGTGTTAACGCCTGGTTCAGCATCTGAGAGTGGCCGATACTGCCCTGCATCAATTTGTACCTAACTTTATTGAGATGACACCCCATTGAACCGATAACCATTGCTGCGGAGGCGGAGGAGGTCAAGTGATGACATGCCGTTTATAATTTCTTGGTTGTTTTTTACCGGAAAAATGGGGTCAGTCCCGGACACTCCGGATTTGATACTGCCATGGCGGCAATCGGGGAAATTGCCTCTATCAGGAAATAACATCATTATCAAATCGCTTTAGTATCACTTATTTCACTATCTTTGCAGGCAGTTTATTATTTATTCACCTCAAAACTGTCATCAATGAAAAAAAATAAGGGGTTTAGTTGACAAAGTCATCAGAATACTGGTAGCTGTTGTCGTTATTGCATTGTTTTTTACCAACGTTATTTCAGGCACACTCGGCATCATCCTGTTAATTCTTTCAGGGGTTTTCATCCTGACGAGTTTAATCGGGTTTTGCCCTTTATATCTGCCTTTGGGATTAAATACCGGAAAAAAAGAATAATTTTTATCCCCGACCGCAAGTTTTTAGAAATTCGGTTGTCTAATGTCTATATTCTCCTATTTATTCATTAAAACAATCAAACCATGAAAACTGCATCAAGATTATTTTTAACCTTTAGCTTGCTGGCGTTTTTTGGCAGTATGGCTTTTTCACAAGTAGCCTCTACAGCCGTTCCTGCTAAAACTCCTACCAAATCGTCAACAGTTGCACCCGGTAAATTTGTCGACAACAACAAAAATGGCGTGTGCGATAACCACGAAGGGAAAGGAGCCAACGGTCAGGCGAAAAATTTCGTTGATAAAAACGGCGATGGGAAATGTGATAACTGCGGAGCTTCAGTACCATGCAAAGGATCAGGGAACTGCGGATCAAAAGGCCAGGGTTGCGGAACCGGTAAGGGCCAGGGAAAAGGCAATGGCTGCGGACAAGGACATCAGTATCGGAATGGTTGCTCAAATCAGGGCAGCACACCTCCGGCCTCTCAACCAAAAAAGTAATCAGCAAATCATCAAAGAGGCTGTTTCAGATTTTGAAACAGCCTCTTATGGCATTATAACGCAGCATGACTGAACCCGAGTTGATTGAAGGAATCATACAGCGCGATCGCCAGGCCTTTCAACAGCTGGTAAACCAGTACCAGAAACAAGTGATCAAAACCGCCTATTACTTTCTGGGAAACATGGAGGATGCAGAAGATTTATCGCAGGAAATATTTCTCGAAGTTATCAACTCCATAAAGTCGTTTAAGAAATCAGCTGCACTTTCAACCTGGATTTACCGGATTACCGTCAATAAGTCGCTGAATATGGTAAAAAAACAACAACGGAGAGGAGTGATGATGCAGATAGAATCGCTGTTCCGCCATCCATCGGAACAAGAGAAAGGTAAAGTGTCGGAACCTTTTGTTTTACAGGCAGAAACCGACCTTCAGGAAAAACGCGATCTTTTGCATGCAGCGATAAACCGTTTACCGGAAAACCAGCGCATCGCTTTTGTTCTTTGTAAATTTGACGATCAAACCTACAAACAAATAGCCGAAATCATGAAAATAGGTTTACCTGCCGTTGAATCACTGATTCACCGGGCACGAATAAATCTGCAAAAACATTTGATGTATCAGTTTTCAGAATACCAAAAAATCTGACCTATGGATTGTTCTCAATTTAAATCCAACATTCTTTTTTACAGCGAAAGTTCGCTTTCAGGAGATTTATCTCAGGAAACCATGGACCATTTATCTTCATGCAATTCATGCGCGCAATTGTTTTCACAATTCAACGCCATGGAGATCATTATTGAACATGACAAAAAAGCGGAGCCCAACGCTTTTGCGGCAACCCGTATTCTACAGCACATTGACAATAAGTCAGCCAAACGACAATCCGAATTCACACCTTTTTGGATACGCGTTTTACAGCCAGTTGCATTGGCGATTGCGCTTATATGCGGAATTTTAATCGGGTCGTACACAGCAAACAAAGAAAATTCTCCATCAAATCAAACGGCAAATATGTCGGAAAATATTGAATTCCTAAAAACCGATCTCTTCATATCCACGTTTGCTGATGAAGATAAAATACTGGTCATAAACCAATAGCCACATGAACTTATTATTTAAAAATCGATTTATCTTCTGGGTTCTCATGATCCTGGTTGTGATCAATATTTCGGCCCTGGTCAGTTTTTTTGTTTTTACCAAAGAAAAGACTCCTGTTTCGTGTTGTCCCCCCGGAGAACAACCATGCCCCTCATTCCGCGAGAAGTTGGATTTATCGCCAGAGCAAACCCTTAAAGTTGCCGACATCAATAATAAATACAAGGAAACAGCCCAGCCCATTGCCGAGGTAATCAAAAAAACAAGGACCGCAATTCTTGCAGAATTGGAAAAAGATGCTCCCGATACCAACCAGATTAATTCCCTGACAAATGAGCTGGGGTTGCTGCAATTAAAAATTCAGCGCGAAAATATTAACCAATACATTCAATTGAAACATGTTTGCACCCCCGAACAGGCACAAAAACTATCTGCGCTCTATCATGATTTGTATGGTTGCCCTATGCAAAATGGCCAAATGAAGCACCGAAACCATCATGGAAAAGGTACTATGAAAAAAGGGGATTTATAGCAAATCAAACCTTTCTGGTCTTCTTCTCCTTCAATTCCACTTTCTCTTTCTTCTCTTTTTTCGCTTTCTTCTCTTTCTTTGGCTTCCTGGCCTTATTCTTTTTACAGGTGCAGCGATCGCTGGTAAGAGCTTTCAGCAGGTCAATCTCCTTCTCGTGGAGTTCGATGAGATGATCAATCTTTTTCTCCAGCAAATTGGTATCGGGAAAAAACTGTTTGTCGCAGGTATTGGTTTCAATATCCTTTAAAACCTTGAGCATTTGCTCCAGAAGTATTTCGCGTTGTTCGGCCATGGTGAATATATTTATTCAAAAATACAAATTTAAATCCTTTATACAAATCTTATAGCTAATTTTTTTTATCTATACCTTTGCTTCTCATAAAATAAGGGGATGAAAAATTCGCTATCTGATATTTCCGGCGACGAACAAGAGATGACATTTTGGGAGCATCTTGATGAACTTCGCGGAACATTATGGAAAATTCTTATTGCAATCGTTGTCACTTCAATTACCGCTTTTGCTTTCAAGGAAGTACTTTTTGATGACATCATTCTGGCCCCCAAGTCGAAAAACTTCATTACATACCGTGTGTTTTGTCAACTCGGCGAGTGGCTTTCAATGCCATCCCTGTGTATCGATCCAAGTCAATTTCAATTAATTAACATCAATCTGGCCGGCCAGTTTACTTCGCATATGAACATTTCGCTGATTGCCGGTCTGATTGTTGCTCTGCCGTATGTTCTTTGGGAATTATGGCGGTTTATCAAACCGGGTTTGAATGAACAGGAGATCAGAAATTCGCGCGGAGCTGTGAGCATCATCACCTTTTTATTCCTTTCGGGGGTTCTGTTCAGCTATTTTATTGTAACCCCGCTCATGATCAATTTTCTTGGCGGATATGCCGTAAGCGAAAGTGTGTCAAACCAGATATCACTTACCTCCTACGTTAGTTCTGTCACCATGATGACCCTGCTGATGGGCCTGTTATTCGAACTTCCGGTACTGGTGTTTTTCCTGACAAAAATTGGTCTTATCACCCCGAAATTCCTGCGAAAATACAGAAAGCACACAGTAATCGCTATCCTGATTATTGCCGGAATCATAACACCCAGCCCCGACATGTTCAGCCAGATGATTGTTGCAATTCCGTTGTACGGCCTCTTTGAATTAAGCCTTGCAATCTCTTCACGGATGTATCGAAAAAAACAGGAGCTGGCTATGTAACTTTGTCGTTTAAATTATTGTAACCTAATCCTCCGGATGCCGTCTAACCCCGGAAATCACTCAAACAATAAACATCATGGAACCTAAACGACTTTATCGAAGCCTGACTGATCGGAAATTTGCCGGTGTAGCTGGCGGCCTTGCCGAATATTTTGTCATGGACCCGCTGTTAATCCGCCTCGCATTTGTTATTCTGGCAATTTCCGGAGGTGTCGGCGTGCCTGTCTATATCATCCTGTGGATCGTCACTCCCGACAATCCTAACAGAATATCTGCTACTTATCATCAACCTGATCAAAATTTTCAGCCACAAGCCGGCGAAACCCAAGGCTTTGCTGCCGAACCAATGAATAATGGAGAAGCAGCAACCACACCCACACCACAAACCAAAGAACGGAACAAAGGGAGTTTGATCGGAGGGTTGGTGCTCATTACCCTGGGGATACTCTTTCTGGCTGATGAATTTATCCCGCAAATTAATTTTAACGATCTCTGGCCGGTTATCCTTATCGTAATAGGAGTTGGCCTTCTCATCAACACTGTGACAAAAAGAAACCGTAATTCCACCCAATACTAAAACCCGCTACCAATGAAATATCGTCATGTATTTTGGGCCTTTATCCTGATTGCTGTCGGGATTCTGTTTATGCTAAACAACTTCGGGGTTCTGGAATTCGGTTTCCGTACATTGTGGAGCCTGTGGCCCCTAATCCTTATCCTTTGGGGTATCTCAATCTTACCCATAAAAGATGTGATCAAAATTGGGGCGCTGGTCGTTGTACTTGCACTCACTGTCATCTTTTTCAACCGGATTGCCGACCGCTCCCCATGGTTCGAGTTTCACAATTTCCATGGTTTCGCCGACAGAGATTGGGACGACGAAGAAGACAGTACATCCACCTACAACTATCAGCCGCAAAACCTGAGCGTACCGTTTGATTCACTCACCCTGAAAGGGGAGCTGAAACTTGAGGCTGCCGCCGGAAACTTTAACCTGCAGGGGTTGACCTCCGATTTTCTCTCCTTCAATAAAACAGGCGACATTGGCAACTACTCCCTTACCACTACCAACGAAAACGGACGAAAGCAGATCAACCTTTCACTGGAAAAGACGGGAATCAGGCATACGGTAAGTGAAAACAAGGTTGATATCAGACTGAGCGAAAGACCATCATGGAATCTTAATTTCGATATTGGCGCCGCTGAAATCCTGATGGATCTGAGAGATTATAAAATCGATACAACAACGATCAATGCCGGAGCATCTGCCATTGACATTAAAATCGGCAGCAAGAACCCGGTGACATTCATGACTTTCAATGCAGGAGCATCTTCCATAAAAGTGGAAATTCCCAGGGAATCGGGATGCCAGATCAAATCAGAATCGTTCATGATCAGCAAAGAATTCGAGGGATTTACGAAAAAAGGAGATGGCATTTATCAAACAGACAATTTCACCACAGGAAAAAACAAGATCTATCTGACCATCAAAACGGCTATTTCGAAAATTGAAATCGTCAGGTATTGACCTCATTGATCCAGGAAGCTCTTCACCAAACTGAAGAATTCCCCGGGAGCATCAGCGTGAACCCAATGTGAGGCATTCGCAATGGTTTTCACCCCGACGCTCCCGGGGAATTTCAATGTCAGGTCGTTGACGTCAGTCTCGAGCACATAATCAGACAATCCTCCCCGAATGAATAACGTTGGGCCAGAATATGTACCGGCTACCTGAACTCCTTCGAAAATTGACAACAGATTTTCGTTGATCGCCTGCAGGTTGAGCCGCCAATCGAGGCTGTGCCGATCGCGCCAATATACATTTTTCAATAAAAATTGCCGCAGTTTCGCACTTTTTACCAGGGTTTCCAATTGTGTGTTCACTTCACTGCGCGATTTCAGGGTACCAAAGTCGACTTGCATCATGGCATTGAGCAGTTGCTGATGTTCGCGGTTTGAAGAGGATTTGCGCAGGGAGATATCGACTACAACAAGTTTTTTAACCAGTTCAGGATGGTGAAGGGCGAAAAACATGGCAGTTTTACCCCCCAGCGAATGGCCAAGCAGAAAAATGTTGTCCAGTCCGTTTTCCTCCATCATCTCCATCAGGTCATCTTCCAAAGATGGAAAATCAAACACCTTGCTGTGAGGCGACTGACCATGATTTCGTAAATCGGGGATATAGACGGAGTAGTGCTCCGAGAGCTGCCTGCCAAAGGTGACCCAGTTATCGGAAAGGCCAAATAGACCATGCAAAATGACAACAGGCTGACCTGTTCCGAAATGGCGGGTAAATAATTTCATAGCTGGCTGTTTTTTTTCTACTTTTTAAAGTGCAAAGGTAATCTTCTGCACCAAAAAAATATTTCGGAAAATTCATTATCGGTGAATCTGACGAACGGCTTTTTAAAAGGTTTTATTAACATAATTTTGTTGAGAAGTTATCGTTTTTAATTGTCATTTGTGCATAAATTTACACCCTATTTGCAACTGAATTTTCAAACTATTTTTCGGGGACTGACAGAAAGTTTAAAACATTGATTAACAACAATTCACAATGATTTTCAGCAACGCAGACCCAACTATATTTAATCGCCAATACGACAAACTTTAAAATGGAAAAGAATCCGACAGAAAAACTGGTCATCCCGCATATAGAATTATCAGAAGAAGAAGAACCTCCAAGTCAGCCAACCTTCATAGACGAAGCCTCCCTTTTAGACGAATATTTAAAATCGCGCGCCGACCGCGATAAACCAGCCATCAGTGATCGATCGCTTACTTTTTTACAGCGCTACTTTCCTGAGGCAACGGTAAAAGATTGGAACAGCTGGCATTGGCAAATCAAAAACAGCGCCCGATCAATTGATCAACTGGCCCGGTATATCAGGCTTTCCGACAACGAGGTGAAACCCGATGGAGCCGGTGGCCAGTCATTGCCTTTGAGGATTTCACCTTATTATATCAGTTTGCTCGACCCCGACAATCCGGAACAGGCCTTACGCAAGAGTGTTGTTCCGGTTTTCGATGAATTCCTGCTTCATACAGGTGAAGCCTCCGACCCTTTGTCGGAAGAGCATGACAGCCCTGTGCCCAATATTGTTCATCGCTATCCCGACCGGGCACTCTTTCTGGTAACCGGTTTTTGTTCAACCTATTGCAGGTATTGCACCCGCACCAGGATGGTGGCGAAAAACAAATGCCATATCGGGGTTAAATCGTGGGAGGCCGGGTTGAATTATATTGAACAGCACAAAGAGATTCGCGACGTGCTGGTATCGGGTGGAGATCCACTCACCATGCCCGATTTGCATGTGGAGTACCTGCTTTCACGCTTGCGAAACATTCCGCACGTGGAGATCATCCGCATCGGGACCAAAGTGCCGGCAGTACTGCCACAGCGCATCACGCGTCCTTTGGTCAACATGCTGAAAAAGTACCACCCCCTGTTTATGAGTATTCATTTCACCCATGCCGACGAAATCACCATTGAAGTTAAAGAGGCTTGTGAAAAACTGGCCAATGCAGGGATTCCATTGGGAAGTCAGACCGTATTACTGAAAGGAATCAATGATGATGTGCAGGTTATGGAAAACCTCATGCACGCGCTGCTTAAAATCAGGGTGCGGCCATATTATCTTTATCAATGCGATCCGGTGGTGGGTTCCGGTCATTTTCGCACCACCATTCAAAAAGGGCTCGACATTATCAGGGGTTTACGCGGACATACCAGCGGATATGCAGTTCCAACCTATGTGATCGATGCACCGGGAGGCGGCGGAAAAATTCCATTGCTACCCGAATATCTTATCGGACGTGAAGACGATTATGTGCTGCTGAAAAATTACGAAGAGAAGGTATTCAGATATCCCGATTTTACCCAATAAACTATGAACATCGGTTTAACGTACGATTTACGGTCTGATTACCTGAAAGAGGGCTACAGTGAAGAGGAGACAGCGGAATTTGACCGTGAAAGTACCATTGATGCCATCGAACTTGCTCTGAACCATCTGGGTTACAACACCAATCGCATCGGTCATGTGCGGCACCTGATTCAACGCCTCGCGGCAGGAGACCGGTGGGACATGGTTTTTAACATCTGCGAGGGCATGCATGGCATCGGACGTGAGGCGCAGGTGCCTGCTTTGCTTGATGTGTTTCAGATTCCATACACTTTCTCCGATCCGCTGGTGTTGTCATTGACCCTTCATAAAGGAATGACCAAACGTGTGGTGAGAGATTACGGTATCGCCACCCCTGATTTTGTCATAATAGAAAATATAACCGATTGTTCGAAGGTCAGTCTGACCTATCCATTGTTCGTGAAGCCGAATGCAGAGGGAACCGGCAAGGGGATCAATTCCCTATCGAGGGTAAATAATCATGAAGCGTTAGAGGCTATCTGCAACGATCTGCTTCCCCGTTATCCCTCAGGATTGCTTGTTGAAGAGTTTCTTCCCGGCCGGGAATTTACCGTTGGCATTCTGGGGAGTGCAAATGAAGGTTATTGCATCGGAATCATGGAGATTGTTTATAAATCGGCGGATACGAAAAACATATATTCGTACCAAACCAAATCCGATTACCTGAAATCTGTTGAATATCAGATTCCTGAGAAGGAGATTGCGGAAAAGTGTACCGCCCTTGCCTTAAAAACCTGGCAAGTGTTGGGGTGCCGCGATGGTGGACGGGTGGACATCAGGGTTGATAAATTTGGCACACCCAATTTTATCGAAGTTAATCCACTGGCTGGCCTTGACAAGGTTCATTCTGATTTACCCATTCTGGCTTACCTTCATGGGCATGATTTTGAACAAATTATCGGGGAGATCATGTTGTCGGCCCGAAAAAGGACCGGATTATTGTAACATCTATTTCCTGAAAATGAAAAAAACCGCACTGATCCTCTACAATAAATTGTCGAAAAAGCCCAAGGATGATGAAGCCGATGTGATTGAACAGGTGAATCTCGTTACCTCGGCTTTACTGAACCTGAATTACGAGGTGAAGGATCTGCAAATTGACCTGAACCTGAAAACAGCCATCCGGCAGATACAAAAGATTCAGCCGGATATCATTTTCAATCTGGTGGAAACCATTGGAAATAAAGGAGAGTTTACATTTCTGGCGAATTCAGTGTTGAATTTCCTCAGGATTCCCTACTCCGGTTCTCCGCTGATCCCCATGTTTCAATGTTCCAATAAATATCTGGCAAAGAAGGAGTTAAATTCGATTGGCATCAAAACGCCGCCTGGGTTCACCCTTGATCAATGTCATCAACTGCTGCCTGATAAAAAATATCTTATCAAGCCTGTATGGGAAGAGGGATCACTCGAGTTGGATGAGGATTGTGTGTTTTCAGGTTCTGATACAGAATACATCAAAAAAATCAGCAAAAAAAGCCGCCAGCACTACTTTATCGAGGAATTTATCGAAGGCCGGGAGTTTAATATTTCCATATTGTACAGTTCCGCAGGCCCGGAAGTTCTTCCGTTGGCTGAAATGACCTTTCATGACTATCCCGCTGAAAAGCCCAGGATGATGGGCTACAAATCGAAATGGGATGACAAATCATTTGAATATTCGCATACACGCCGAACATTCCGACTAAAAAAAGAGGATGGCCCTTTAAAGGATGAGTTGATCGCCATCTGCAAAAAATGCTGGAATGAACTTGGTTTTAAGGGATATGTACGCATCGACTTCAGGGTTACCAGCGAATCAGTTCCGTTGGTTATCGATATCAACCTCAACCCGTGCCTGTCGGAATCGGGTGGCTTTATGGCTGCATCAAAAAAGAGGGGACTGGCTTTTGAAGAGGTTATAAAACGGGTTTTGGAGGATGCAATCAGGTAAGATCGGCCGCTGAAATTTTCAATACATTATTTGACTAAAACAACCAACATGATAAATTTTCGCCAGGAGGTTCGCGCATCGGATGTTGAAACTGTGAGAGATATCATTATCTCTTCGGGTTTCTTTTATGATTTTGAAGTACCGGTTGCTGTCGAACTTGTTCAGGACAGGCTCGATCAGGGCGACCGCAGCGATTACCACTTCATCTTTGCTGAACTTGACGGACGTACTGTTTCTTACAGCTGTTTTGGCCCCGTTGCAGCAACCGAAGGAAGCTTTGACCTCTATTGGATTGCTACCCATAACGATTATCGTGGAAGAGGAATCGGAAACCTGCTGATTGAAGAGACCCACCGAGTCATCCGCGGTATGGGTGGTCGTATCGTCATCGCTGAAACTTCAACATTGGAAAAATACACCCCTACCCGGCATTTCTACGATCGGATTGGTTATACGTTAGAGGCGAAAATCGATGATTTTTATAAAGAGGGAGATGGAAAGGTTTTTTTCGTGAAACGGTTAAAAAGTTAATAGAAAATACTGCCGTTTCACTCAATAAGCCTGACGAGTGTGCCATAGAGCGAATTGTACCGGGCAACCCGTTTCCAGCAATAGCCGGCAGAGTCGGATTTCACTGCCCAAAAATCATAATTTCCAACGGCCCTGTCGCCGTTTATATCGAGCTGTGTGTTTCCTGAAGCTCCAAAAAAATCATCTGCCTCATGAATAAAAGCAGTTTTCATCAGTTCAATATCCTGATTTTTTCCAACAGTGAGAGCGGTTCTCACTAAAACCCATAGCGCATCGTATGCTGTAATCGCGTACACATCGGGAATCCGACCCAGCTCGTTCGCGATCCTGTTTCGAAGCGGTTGCCATTTGTTTATAGCTGCATCATCAAGTCCAAACAGCGGGCATGGCAATCCATGCGTGTAGGCAAAAAGCGTGGCATTGGAATCCTCCAGCATAGAGGCATTTTGCGCGAATGCTGACCCCCCGTACCAATACACATTGTTGAGATTCGTATGGTTTTTTGCATCTGCGATGATCTTTGTCCCCTCTGCAAAGGAGAGCAGGTAAACTGCCACTTCGTTGGGATTGTAATGGGCTAACTCTCCGGCTACCGCCATATCCAATTCGTTGAGAACCCCTGAAAAATCATCGGTGCCTGTTTCAAATTTAACAGGAGAATGAACAGTACCGCCAAGTTTGGCAAAATCAGCAGCGGTTGCAGCAACAAGATCATTGCCCCACACGTCGTTGCGAATCAGCGGAACAAGAACTTTTATTTTGTCTTCAGAGATCATTTTGGTCATGGCTTTCCCCTGTATCAGATCGGAGGAGACAAACCGGAAAACGTTATCACCGGGAATGGCTAGTGATACGGCAACGCTTGATGGACTCACGATCAGCATTCCATGGGCATCTGAAAAGGCTTTAATGTGGGAGAGTTCGGCACTGCTATATGGTCCAACGACCATCCGGATACCCTTTTCATAAAACATTCTCAGCTGTTTCAGAGCTTCTGCCGTATCGGTTCGGGTATCGGCAATATCAATGATAAGGTTGCTTTTTATCCCGGCTGCATTGAAATAGTCCATGATGTCGTTCCGGGCAAATTCAATTGAAACCTGCATGGCCAGCCCCGAGGAGAATCCTGTGCCTGTGAGCGGAAGAAGCGCCCCGATATGAATCTCATCCGCGATTACGGGATTGTAAGGGGTCTCCTTTACCTTTTTGCAAGCAACATTCCCAATCAACAACAGGGGGAGAAGAAAGGAAAGCATGAACTTGTTCATCATATGTAAAGGTTAGTGAGCGTTTGAATCAACTCTGGTGTAAGTTTTTCAAATTTTCTGATATTTTCAAATTTACTCAATAAATCTTCAATAGTGAGATATTTTTTTTCCTCCTCCGCGATGTCTTCCACAATCCGTCCGTTGTGCATCATCAGTACCCTGGTTCCCATTGCCAGTGCATCGTGCATCGAATGGGTGACCATGACAACTGTGAGTTTGTTTGCTGCAACAAATTCGGTGGTTAACCGCAGCACCTGTTGGGCAGTTTTCGGATCCAGTGCAGCGGTATGCTCGTCGAGCAAAAGCACTTTTGGTGTTTGCAAAACGGCCATCAGCAGGGTAACTGCCTGGCGTTGTCCTCCCGACAAACTGCCAACGAGGTTTTCGAGCCGGTCTTCCAGTTGCATATCCAGGGAGGCTACCTGTTCTCTGAACTTTTTTTTCAGATTCGCATTCAAACTGGCAACCGGATATCGATGTTTGCCACTCAACCAGGCCATCAGCAGATTTTCGGCAATGGTCATTCCCGGGGCTGTTCCCGAGTATGGATTTTGAAAAACCCGGGCAACGTCGCACGCCCGCTGAAAATCCATCTTTTTAGTAACATCCTTTTTATTGATTCTGATCGTTCCGCTATCGGCCAGTATGTTGCCGGCGATTGCATTCAGTAACGTTGACTTTCCCGATCCGTTGGTTCCGATAATTGTCACAAATTCATGCTCTTTGATCTCAAGATTAATCGACTTCAGCGCTTCCACCTGGTCAATCGTGTCGGCATTAAACGTTTTTGTCAGATTTTCAATTTTAATCATGACCTCTGGATAAAGGTTATTTTATACGTCTTAAAGTGTCGGATATCTCTTTGGGACCATCATCGGGGGCAGAATAAAGGGAGGCTTCGTAAGCTTACCCTTTATAACCGAAGCATCGGCATTTGACTGCACCGAGGAAGGAATGATGATCCCCATCTCCCCGGCCACATCGTAATTAACCCCATATGTTACTATTTTATATTTCTCAAATGGAATATTCGCCGGATTCTCGCCGCGTATAACCCTGTTCATCAGGTGTGCAGCCTGCATTCCACTCACGAAGTACTCAAATCCATACACGATAAGGGCTCCATCTTTCAATCGTTCGGCATCACAGGTGAAAATCGGAATTTTGCTGTTCTTCGAGATTCTGACAACCGACTCGAACGAATTGAAAACCGTAAGGTCGTTAATCAGCACGAATGCTGCTATTTCTTTTGACGACAGGGCAAGCGCTGCCTGATACACATCGTTCGAATTCGAAACAGTAACCTCTTCCAACACAACATCCTGATGCGCAGTAAGGGCCTTCTTCAGATCCTTCAGGTTGGAAACCGTGTTTGGGTATGCGGGGTTATAAATGGTGCCGATTTTCAATTTTCCCGGATCCATCTCCCTGAATACTGCCAGCAACTCTTTTATTGGAGAAGGACCATACACCCCGGTGATATTGCCGGGATGGTCGATCGGCGATTTTCCGGCTCCGATCGCGAAGGGGTTTGCCACGGTAGCAAAGATCACCGGTTTTATTTTGACTTTGTTCAAGGTTGCCTGCGTTGAGGCTGTTGAAATTGGCACAAAAACATCAACCTGTTCGTTGACATAATGATCAACAATTGTTTGATTTGTAGGGATATCCCCCTCTGCATTTTGCTCGAGAATGATACAGTTTTTCCCATTTTCGTAGCCAAGTTTATGCAGTTCACTGAGAATACCATCCCGTGTTTTCGTAACGATATCGCTGTTGTTGGCCATGATCAGACCGATTTTTGGCATTTTATCCGTTCTCTCCTCACTACCCGTTGATTTAAGGAAGAGGTATCCGAAAATCAGTATAAAGATAAGCAGGAAAATGATGATAAACCACATGCGATATTTGCGGTATTCATCCACAAGGTATCGCAGCAGCCCCGTTTTGCTGTTTCCGAAGGCTCCGGAGGCAATAAGTGTTGTCAATACAAAAAAAGCCGTGATCAGTTTTAAATCGTTGGGATTCATGCCGAAATGCAACGCCAGGGCTACCGCAAGCCGAAAGATAATTGACCCTAAAATAACGCCAAGCACCTGGATAAACATGGAGCGATGCCGGAGAATTGCCTCGCCGATGATGACCGCTGCAAGGCTGAAGATAACAGATCCAACACCCATCCCAACATCGGCAAACCCCTGATATTGTGCTACTAAAGCTCCTGAAATACCCACAAATCCATTTGCCAGTGCAATGCCAAAAATTTTCATCCTGTTCACCGATACGCCCTGGGCAGCCACCATAATCGGATTGTTACCCGTTGCACGCATGGTAAGCCCGAAATCGGTTTTCAGAAACAACGAGACAGCCATCCAGAAAAGAGTTATTAAAAATATCAGAAAAATACAACTCCAGAGTTCCGCATTTATTCCCGGGTTCATTGCTGAGAGCATGGAAACGAAGGTATCGTTATTCAGCAGCGGTATATTCGATTTCCCCATGATGTGGAGGTTAACGGAATAGAGTCCCGACATGACGAGGATCCCCGCTAACAACCCTTCAATTTTAAACCGGGTATGAATAAACCCTGTGATAAACCCGGCGAGTGAACCAACCCCGAAAGCAAAAGGAAGCACAAGAAGAGGATTCCAGCCATCGACAATCATAACAGATGCAACGGCAGCGCCGGTTGTGAAGGTTCCGTCGATGGTAATATCGGGAAACGAATAAAGTTTATAGGTAATATAGGTGCCTATGGCCATGAAGGCATATAAAATCCCAAGGTTAACCGCGCCGATCCAAAGTTCCATCAGTTTTCCTCCAGGTTAATGATGCCGATAAAACCGCTTTGAAGCTGCGACGATGGCAGGAGATGCACAACCTTCTGGGGTTCAAATTCATCCATAACGCGCTGCAATTCCGATTCGAATTTCAAAACATTCAGGTTTAGCAGGCCGCTGTCAAAAACCACCGCGTGCATATGAAAACGGGAATTCGCCGGAAAAAGGGGCTTCAGATGTGCCGGAAGCAAGAGCGGATCACGCACTATAACTCCGGTCGCGATGATTATTTTATGAATATCCTCCCCCTCAACCGGAAAATTCATCCATTCGGCAAAATGGTGATCATCCAGAATCTGTATCTGTGCCGGATTGTTTTCCGCTATGGGTGATTTTTGCAAATGCATACCATAAATTCCGCCACTGACAGCAAGAATCACAACACCAAACAAATTACCGGCAGCCACCGTTTCAACAGCCCCGAGGAGCGTTTCGATGTTGGGGGAGGCTTGTTGAACAGGCATTTTCAGCACCCGGCTATAATCTCCGGTAAACCTGAACCCGGTTAAAAAATTAAGGCGGGTTGGATTTTCCGCGACAAAACCGGAAAAGTCGATATAAGATTTCTTCACCGCCGGATAGGAAAAAAATCGCTGTTTAACGACAATGGCCTCCCCGAAAAAATTCTTAAAGTCATCAAAATCATTTCCCAAAACTGCAAGCCCCAGTCCGAATGTAATTTCATGCTGGGGCAGTGCTATAACATCCCCGGCTGTGTATCCTGCATTTTTCAGTTGCAAAGATGATCCCAAACTGCTAACCCGTCCGGCAGAACCCTTTACAACCCTCATTTCGAATCTTACTCCGTTTAATTCCGGGCCTTCCGCTATTGGCGAGGGTTCGGTTTCCTTGGAATCAAAATCAAGCTCAGGCAGATCTTCAATAAAGGTCATGAAATTTTCCATGCCACTGATGCGGAACACATCCCTGACCATTTCAGGAACAGTCATCAAAAGCATGGTTCCACCGATCAGCCCCATTGATTTTCGGGTTTGAATAAAGACCCTCAAACCTGCACTGCTGATATAGGTCACCATGCTGCAGTTTATAATGAGCTGTCGTACGCCGGCTTTGGCACACTCTTCCAACGCCAGTTTAAATTCTGCCGAGCTCAGTCCGTCGATTCGTCCCTGAACTTCCATGACATCAAAAGGGCCCGTTTTTTTTACAACGATCTTCATATCATGGCAATGGGTTCATCTAAACTCTTCCGGTAAAGCAAATGGATACCAAGGTAATGTCGTCAGACTGTGGAATTCCCATGGAATGTTCATTGACCTCCTCAAGGGCTCCCTTAACCAGATCTTCGATTGAACCAGAAGCCTGTTGCCCTAAAAACAATTCCAGCCGGTCATCTCCATAGGCTACATTGTCTTTGTTAAAGGCTTCTGTAACCCCATCGGTATAAAGAAACAGCCGATCGCCCGGAGCAAGCGTTAGTTTACGCGATTTATACTGAAAATTTTCAATACAGCCGAGGATGGTTCCACCCGTCATCTCCACTTTTTTCAAGCCTTTTTCCGACAAAACATAGGGGGGGTTATGACCTGCGTTTACATATTCTACCTCTCCGTTTATGGTATTTAAAATTCCGTAGAAAACCGTGACGAACATGCATGAAACACTCTCATTGCAAAGCAGATTATTAACATAGTGCATGCACTCAGCCGCAGGAATTGCTTTCAGTCCGGTGGCCCTGATAAGTGTTCGGCTCACTGCCATGAAGATCGCTGCAGGAACACCCTTGCCCGAAACATCGCCGATTACAAACCCCAGCCGGTCGTCGTCGATCATGAAGAAATCGAAAAAATCACCACCCACCTCTTTTGCCGCAATCATGGATGCATAAATATTGAAATCGCTTCGGTGCGGGAATGGCGGAAAAGTTTTGGGAAGAATGGCCTGTTGAATCTCACGGGCTGTATTTAAATCCTGGCGGATAGAAACCAGCTGATCGTGCTCTTCCTGCGATTGCCGAATAATTGAAATTTCCTCCAGGGTTTTGTTTATGGTTATCTCCAGATCCTCAAAGTTGACTGGTTTGGTAACAAAATCAAAAGCTCCGCGGTTCATTGCGGTTCTGATGTTGTCCATATCCCCGTAGGCTGAAACAATCACCGTTTTTAACCCCGGATTTTTCAGCTCCTTTAACTTGGTGAGCAATGTAAGTCCATCCATTTCAGGCATGTTGATATCTGAAAGGATAATACCAATTTCGGGGTACTCGAGCAATTTGGCCAATGCTTCCAGTCCGTTGAAAGCAAAAAGAAAATCATAAACACCTTCGCGTATCTGACGCCTGAATTTTTGACGGACGAGAGGTTCGAGGTCGATTTCATCATCGACCACCAGAATTTTAATTTTTGATTGAATGTCAGCGTTCATGGGTTCTGTATTGTTTTGGGCAAAATAATAATAAACTCAGCAAACTCTCCTTCCATGGTTTCAACGTGAATTTCACCATGGTGTTGGTTCACAATTATGTCGTAACTAATCGATAAGCCCAGGCCCGTACCGGAACCGGTGGGTTTGGTTGTAAAAAAAGGGTGAAATATTTTTTCAGTCAGTGAAGGGGGGATTCCGCTACCATTATCTTTGATGCGGATTTCAACCCTGTTGCCCAAATTTCGGGTAGAAGTATGTAAAACCGGGCTATAGTTTTCGGAATGCACCTTCTTTTTCTGATGGGTGGAATAACAGGCATTGTTAATGAGGTTGAGAAACACGCGACCGATGTCTTGCGGAACAACGCTTACCATGCCGACCGATGCATCATAATCATGTTCAATTTTTATGTTGAATGTATTGTCAGAGGCTCTGAGGCCATGGTACGCCAACGCAGCAAATTCAGCCAGCATGGCGTTGAGATCGGTTGGCACCTTTTCGCCCGATTTTCCATGAGAGTAGAGCAGCATTCCCCTGATAATGCTGTCGGCACGTTTACCATGTTCGCTGATTTTCAATATATTGCCACTTATATCGTTCAGAATTCCGGTAAGATATTCAATACTTTCCGGATCAGTATTTTTGGCAAGTTTCCCCAGCTCAGTAGTTAATTCCTGAATCAGTTCAAGGGTAAGCTCTGAGAAATTTTTAATGAAGTTGAGCGGATTTTTTATTTCGTGAGCAATTCCGGCGGTAAGCTGACCAAGTGTCGCCATTTTCTCACAGGCTTCAAGTTGCTTCCGGGCCTCCCTGAGTTGATTCTCAACCATCTCACTTTCGGAAGGTTTTTTTGAATCATTTTTAAAGTCATTCATATCCCGACAATATATGGCGGATAAAAGTAGGCGATTTTCAGGTTATAAAATGTTTTTTTGAAAAGTTTTTTAGTATTATTCCTTGATTATCCTAAATTTGTTACAGAATCAATTTCATAAATCATCCATGGTATCACTATTAATGCTTGAAAACCCATTTCCAGGTATCCGGAGTTACGAAATTCATGAGGATGAAATGTTTTTCGGCAGGGAACTTCAAATTAACGAACTCATTGAAAAACTGGTTCAAACAAGGTTTCTGGCAATTGTAGGATCATCCGGTTGCGGAAAATCCTCGCTGATCAAAGCCGGTGTTGTTCCGGCGCTGTTGAAAAACAAAACAAACATCTTCTCAACCCATTGGAAGCTGAGCGTTTTTCGCCCATCCGACGATCCGATTCTTAACCTGGCACACTCCCTGGCAAACGATCAAATAAAAGCTGAAACAATTGCCAGGCAACTGCGGTCGGGTAAAAACGGCCTGATTCAGATTTTAAATACGCTTGACAACCCTGCCGAACAATCAAGATTAATCATCATCGATCAGTTTGAAGAGCTTTTCAGGTTTCAGAAAAGCCGGACTTCCCCGCACACAATTTCCGAAACCAACGCTTTTATTGAACTCATTCTCACAGCCCTAGAACATACTGAAGTGCCGGTTTACATTGTGCTGTCGATGCGTACCGATTTTCTGGATGAGTGTACTGAATTCAGGGGCCTCAGCGAGGCTATCAATAAGGGATATTATCTGGTTCCACGGATGAATACGGAAGAAAGGCGCCTTGCGATAACAGGACCCGTGCTGAAAAAAGGCTGTAAGATTACCGGCGAGTTGGTTGATTGTCTTTTGGCTGATGTTGGAGATGACCCTGATCAGTTGCCGATTATGCAACATGCCATGATGCGAACCTGGGACTTTTGGACGATCAACCGGATAGGTGATCAACCCATCGGGTTAGAACATTATACGGCTATTGGAACCATGAAGGAGGCCCTTTCGGTTCATCTTGAAGAAATTTATGCAGAGCTGAAGGATTATAAAAACAAATACATTGCTGAAAAACTTTTCAAGGCCCTCACGGATATCACCCGCGAAAGCCGCGGAACAAGGAGGCCAACACCATTAAGGGAAATCATGACACTGGCTGAAGCCCGGCCTGAGGAGATTGTAAAAGTAATTGATAACTTTCGTAAGCCGGGTTGCGCCTTTCTGATGCCATCTGCACAATTTGAATTAAACATCGATTCAATAATCGATATTTCACATGAGAGCATCATGCGGGTATGGACCAGATTGCGCAAATGGGTGGAGGAGGAGAGCCAGTCGGCGCAACTATACTTAAGACTTTCAAAATCTGCCGAGTTGTATCAGGAAGGAAAAACAGGGTTATGGATCAATCCCGAGCTGCAACTTGCCCTGCAATGGAAAGAACAGACAAAACCGAATGCCACGTGGGCCATGCGGTATGATCCGGGGTTCGACCGCGCTGTCAGCTTTTTGCAATACAGCAAAAAACAGCATGAAATTGAATTATCGAAAAAGGAAAACCTACAAAAACGCAACCTTCAGCGGGCAAGAACCTCTGCCATTGTTCTGGGTGTGGCTTCCGTTGTTTCTATCCTTTTCCTCCTTATCTCCCTAAATCTCCGTTTTAAAGCTGAAGCAAGCCGTAAGGTGGCGCTCGAAAAAGAAAAACTGGCCGTTTATGAGCGCAAAGGGATGGAAGAACAACGCAAAGAGGCCATAATTCAGAAAAAAATTTCGGATCAGCAGCAGCAAATCGCCGAACAGCAGGAGATGATCACAGAGCAGCAACGACAATATGCAGTAAAGCAGCAGGTGATTGCCCAGGAGCAGACAACTGTAGCAGTGGAACAGAAAAAGAAGGCAGATGTTTCGAAACAGGAAGCTCTTATTGCCCGGGATGAAGCACAGTCGCAACGCAAAGAGGCGATTGCACAAACGCTGATTGCGGAAAAGGAACGTATAAAGGCCGAAGAGTCTGAAAAAAACACCCAACGACTGAGATTGCTGGCCATCTCCCGATCTATGGCTATCCAGGCAAGCCAGTTGCATCTTACTTTGAAGGATGATCTGCCAGGCCTTCTCGCCGCCGAGGCTTATCAGATTAACAAGGACAATGGCGGCTTGCCAAACGATCCGGTTATCTATAATGCACTGGCCACCATTTCAAACGATCAGATTATCCTTCGCGGCCACGATGACGGAGTTCGTTCGATCGTACTTGGGAAAGATGGAAGAATCTTATTCTCGTGCGGGGATGATGATAAATTACTGCTATGGAATTTAGAGAACCCTCAGTTGCCGCCTGTACAAATCGTAATGCCCAAACAGGGGCATGGTACACTGCGCACAATTGGCCTTACCTATGACAATCGCTGGCTTATTGCCGGCACCACAACCGGCGATCTGATTATCTGGAAACCCGGGGCACTCAAAAGCAGTCAGCAAGTTGTTCATGGACATACCTCCATCATAAATGAACTGGCCATGCACCCGGCGAAAAATATTTTTGCCTCAGCAGGATCTGACGGAAAACTCTTGTTATGGAGATATGAAAACGAACTTTTTACGAAAACAATCGCCGACTCAACCATCGGTAAAATGAGCTGCGCTGCTTTTAGTCCTGATGGCCAATGGCTTGCGTATGGTACCGGTAGTGGTACCATCAAAGCTATTTCCCTCACCAAAAAATCGCCCCCGTTCCTCCTGACTCCTTCAGGCAGCGCAGTTCTTTCAATCACTTTTGGCAATGATGGTACAACCCTGGCAGTGGGTTTGTCAAACGGAATTATCAAGGTATTTGACCTCAACCAACCTGGTGCAAATCCACAAGAAATCATTGGACGGCACACCTCAGGCGTAACAGCATTGGCTTTCAGCCGTGATGGCGGTGAGCTGGCATCATCCAGTTACGATCGAACGTTGAAACTGGCAGAATTTCCATCCCGGGAGGTAAAACCCATCTCGATTGAGAATCATGAACTTTGGGTTTACGACATCCTGTTCGCCCATGACGACAAGCAACTGATTTCATGCAGCGCTGATAAGACCATCAGGATCCTGTCGACCGAAAATGCCGCGTTGGCTGATAAACTAAAAAAACAATTGACGCGTAATATGACCATGGAGGAGTGGAAAAAAATGGTGGGCGGGGACATCCCTTTTCAAAAAACCCGGGCTGATCTGCCATGATCGGACTTTGAGAACAAATAAAAGAGTTAGCCATGCTTCAAATTCAAATACATAAGGCAGCATTCAGGGTATTGATAATCCTCATTTTCATGATTTTCATCCTGCCTGTTATGGTCAAGTCGCAGGAATGCAGCGATGTCACATTGAATGAATCGCGGAAATTATACGAGGTCGGAAAATTTGCGGAGATCGTTCAATCGTTGCATTCGTGTGTGCAGCAGGGGTTCAATGAAAAGCAAAAAGTTGAAGCTTACCGATTGCTGGCGATGACCTATATCGCAATCGACTCCCTTGAAAAAGCTGCCAGAGAGACCGGGTTTCTTTTGCAGATTAATCCAACCTATGAAGCAAATCTCTTTGATCCTCCAGCCTTTATTCAAATGGTGAACAACCTTCGGCTTACCGGAGGCGCACAAGTGGTCACCTCCGTTTCAAAGAAGGCCGAATCAATTTATGAAGCCCCTGCTACCATTGTCGTTATCAGTCGTGAAGATATTAAGAAACGGGGTTATAACGACCTTGTTGAATTGCTGAAAGACGTTCCCGGATTTGACTTGTCGATGTTTTACGGTCCCGAATACGCCAACATATATCAGCGTGGCTTTCGCCAGAA
>DYQT01000215.1 GCA_020719165.1 Draconibacterium orientale
TCGTACATTTTCAGGGTTTTCCGGTTTTCCGGGTACTGCTGGGTTACGATCTCCCCGGGGCTGAAGAAGTATCTTCCGGTTACCTTCATCCCCGTCAGGAGTGATTTAACCGTGTGAAAGATATCTGCAAAGTATTCGAAAATGCTGTTCATAGTTTTCTAAAAATGCCAACCCATTAATACGATAAATGCCATAATAAGAATATTGACCAGGTTGATGGGCAACAGATATTTCCATTCCAGGGTCAACAATTGGTCGATCCTCAACCGCGGGAAGGTCCATTTGAACCACATCATAATCCAGATGACAAAAAAGGTTTTCCCGATATACCAAATGAACGGCGGGATGAAATCCATAATATGATTGAATCCCTCCCATTCGCCAATATGGAAAGGCATCCATCCTCCCAGAAAAACGGTTGCGGCAATGGAGGCTACAATAAACATGTTCATATATTCGGCCAAAAAGAAAAAGGCAAACTTGATCCCGGAATACTCCGTATGAAAACCGGCAGTAAGTTCTGATTCTGCTTCTGCCAGGTCGAATGGCCCACGATTCGTTTCAGCGGTACTGGAGATGAGGAACACGATAAAGGCGATGAAAGCCGGGATGTGTCCTTTGAACAGAAACCATCCATCACGCTGACCTTCAACAATCGCAGAAAACTGCATTGTTCCGGCAAGGATGATAATGGTAACCAATGATAGTCCGACCGAAAGTTCGTAACTCACAATTTGAGCTCCCGAACGCATGGCTCCGATGAGCGAATATTTGTTGTTGCTCGACCAGCCTGCCAGCAGGATGCCTACAACCCCAAGTGAGGATACGGCAATTACATAGAGAACACCGATGTCAAAGTCGATGGCATGCAGCCCTTTGGCAAAAGGAATTGCGGCAATGGCCATAAAGGAGGCAATGATCACGATAAACGGAGCCAGGTTGAACAGCAATTGATCGGCATTTTTTATGTAGATCAACTCCTTGAGCATCAGTTTAATAAAGTCGGCTATGGTCTGAAAAAAACCGTACGGGCCAACCCTGTTCGGGCCAACACGGTTTTGCATAAAAGCACAAACCTTGCGTTCGGCATAAACCAGGAACAACCCGACCAGCGCATAAAAGAGCAGGATGGCTACCCCAATGATGACCATTTCCACGGCAATTGCCCAGAATGCCGGCATGTTGTCGCGCAGGAAGGTATCGATCCATTGGTTGAATGACGTAAAGTCGTAGATGCTAAAATTCATAGATACTTTTTATTATCTGTCAATATCCGGAATAACATAATCAAGGGAACCTCCAATGGCAACCAGGTCGGCAATCTTCACCCCGCGGCTGATATGATCGAGTGCGCTGAGGTTGGAGAAGTTGGGTGAACGGAATTTCATACGATAAGGAGTTTTGTTGCCATCGCTGATGCAATAAACACCAAGCTCTCCACGGGATGCCTCAACGCGCTGGTAATACTCCCCGGCAGGCAGTTTGAGTACTGCTTTCATCTTTGCGGTATAATCGCCTGCTGGAATATTGTCGATGAGTTGCTCAATGATCCGCATTGATTCGTGCATTTCATTCATTCTCATCATGTAGCGTTCAAATGTATCGCCTTTGGTCCCGAGAATTTCCTTGAAATCAACTTTATCATACACGCCATACGGGTGATGTTTGCGCACATCACAGGAAAAACCGGAGGCACGCCCCGACGGGCCGGTTACGCCATAACTGATGGCATCTTCTTTGGAAAGAAGCCCGACACCTTTGGTACGCAACTGCATGATCGTGTTGCCGGTGAGCAGATCATCGTAATCTTTGATCTTCTTCCGGAAATATTTAATGAATGCTTTAACATTGGCCTGGAAATTCGGGTGAATGTCCATCATCAGTCCGCCGGGAGTATAATAGCTGTGCAGCAGTCGCGAGCCAAAAGACTCCTCGAAAATATCCAGGATTTTTTCCCGGTCGCGCAATCCGTAAAAATAACAGGTAAGCCCTCCCATGTCCATTCCGAAACTACACCACCAGAGTTGATGGGAGGCGATGCGGTTGAGTTCATCGATGATGGTGCGGATGTATTTTACACGTTCGGGAACCGCTACTTCAAGTGCATTTTCAACAAGCAGGCACACGGCGTGGTTGTTAATGTGGGCAGAAAGGTAGTCCATCCGGTCGGTGAGGTGGATGATCTGAGGATAGGTGTCCTTTTCACACATTTTCTCAATGCCGCGATGAATGTAGCCGCAGTGAGGCTTCAGACTTTTGACAATCTCGCCCTGGAGTGAAACAACCAACCGCAGCACACCATGGGTGGAAGGGTGCTGAGGCCCCATATTGATATGGTATTCCTCCTCCTCAACATTTTTAACAGGCAGGTTAATGACTTCTTTCATACCTTAAAGTTCTACGATGTTAACTTCATCAACATAATCTTTGCGAAGCGGATGGCCGATCCAGCCCTCTTCGAGGAAGAACCTGCGCAGGTCGGGATGGTTATTAAACCGGATGCCCATAAGGTCGTAAGCTTCCCGTTCGTGCAACTCGGCGGTTCTCCAGATGTCGCACACCGTATCAACTGCGCCGTTTACACGATCATCGGTTCGCACTTTGAGAACCACCTGATGCTGATGCGTAGTTGATTCGAGATGATAAACCACTTCAAGGAATTTTACCATGTCGACCCCTGACAAACAAAAAAGGTAATCGAATTTCAAATCAGCCTCAGACTTCAGTGTGAGGGCAAAATCATGAAATTTTGCCGGTGGGATAATGAACGTAAGGAATTGCTTGCTTTCCTGGAATTCTGCGTCGGGAACCAACCCCAGAATGCGCTCCTTCAATGCTGCGTTGTCCATCTTGGGAAATTATCTATTTTAATTCTAAAGTTCGTTTTGGGTTTGCCATTGATTCCAGCTTGATCTTGCGCTGGAGCTGCATTACGCCGTACAACAGTGATTCGGGGCGGGGCGGACAGCCTGGAATATATACATCTACCGGGATTACGTGGTCCACACCACGAATAACATGATAGGAATTATAAAAGAAAGGGCCGCCGGAAACAGCGCAGGCGCCCATGGCAATTACATATTTGGGATCCGACATCTGGTCGTATAACCGTTTAAGAACCGGCGCCATTTTGTTGACAATGGTTCCGGCCACAACGATAACGTCGGCCTGCCGGGGAGATGCCCTGTAAACTTCAATTCCAAAACGGCTGAAATCATGGCGCGAAGCGCCGGTTGCCATCATTTCAATGCCGCAGCAGCTGGTAGCAAAAGTGAGGGGCCAAAGTGAATTGGAACGACCCCAGTCCATCACCGCATCAAGGGTGGTCATCAGGATGTTGCCTCCCGATTGCTTGAACAGATCAAGTGTTTCGTTGTCGCGGAAATCCGCATCCATCATGTTTTTTATTCCCATTTCAAAGCTCCTTTCTTCCAGGCATATAACAGACCCAGGCCCAATACGAAAAAGAAAATAATAATCTCAATGAAGGCTGTCATGCCCATTTCCTTCATTACCACAGCCCAGGGAAAGATAAAGACACTTTCAACATCGAACACCAGGAAAATAATGGCAAACAAATAATAACCCACATTAAACTGAAGCCAGGTAAGCCCTTCTGTGGGAATCCCGCACTCGTAAGGCTCGGCCTTCTGTGGGTTGGTGGAATTGGGTGCGGCAAAATGGGCAAAAACGATGGCAAACCCCACCAGAAAAGCCCCAACGATAAAAAACAGGATCAGACTTTCAGCACTCATAGTGAATCTTTTAACAGGTGTTTGGGGGGCAAAGTTAAAAATTAATCTGAAACAACCTAATCTGATATCTGGCAATACATATGTACGTATGCTCTATTTATCTGATTTTGTGGCCTGTATGATCAAGGGCCTGTAATATATCAAAGGTGGGGTTGATAAATGTCAATGCAAATAAAAAACAATGCAGGTTAAGGTTTTACTTTCCAGATTTTGTCTGATAAATCCAAATACTCAGGTAACGCTGCTGAACCATACCATTTGTAAAGGTCAATGTCCAACAGTCCCTCTTTAATAGCCGTATCGTTCTGCAATAAACTTTCAGCTTCTTCGAAATTCGTTACATTAAGAATGAAAATTCCACGGTAAGTATTGTCGTTTTTACCAAGGGGACCTGCAACTATCATTTTCCCCTCCTTTACCAAGTGATTAATATTTTCCATATGCCCCCGAAAGCTATTATTAATAAAGGTCTTATCGGTTATTTGATTAGCTCCTGTTTTGAGGACAACCAATACATAGCTTTTCATTCCATAATCATCTGCACCCAATTGTTGAGCCAAGATCGGGTCGTAATTCGGATTTGAGGAGGTTGTATCTTTGGAAAAGTCTTTCTGAATCTGTTTTTGCATCTTGTATGCAAATCCTTTTTGCCTGCCATCTGATACCTGCAAGAAAATTTCCTTTTCATTCAGCTTTTGGTAAACTATCTTTTTGGGGAAGTCGTGATCAGGGTTTTCAAAAGTAAACGTGCTGTCAGTTTTCGTTAGTCTGAAAATCACCCCTTTCCCATTGTTTTGGTTAAGAACAGTCGCTGTATAAGTGATTTCATTGTTGGTTTCTGAAATGTCAAGGTATTCTGAAACCGTGATCTGTCCGTCTTTCAATTTATAAGAAAATCCTTTTAATGAGCTCTCGTTGAGCTGGTCCCAATGCTCATAGATCTCTTGATTTTCCATTTTCCAGGTCCCAGGCAAAAAGCTGGGAAAATTTGATTGTGCGAAACTCAATACTGTAAAAAACGGTATGATTAGGGTCAAAATATATCTCATTTTTCGTCAGGGTTTAAATTTTTCAAATGTGTTTCCGTTAAATTTAAATGTAGGAGCGGTTTGATCTTCATTGCATGTTTGTTCAATGGTTGTGTAATGAAATTTCCTTTTTCATTATGTTCTCAAATCGGGTATTGCTGATTGGGTGATGGCTAATAATTTTTCCATTGTAAATTATACAGAATGAACCAAAAGCACAAGGGATATTTTGAACCGCATTCTCATTTTGTAAATCTATTAATTTTATTGGTAAATTCATTTTTCGCGCAGAATCAATAATCGCATTAACATTTTTCTCTGTATAGGGGCATTGTTTCGAGCGCATGATTGTAAGCCCCTTATCGTATTCTTTCAACTTTTCATTCACGTTAGGTGTAAACCCGGGATCTTTCGCATTCTTATCAAATTTTAAAACCAATAGGTCAAAATCCGGTTTTGCCTTTTCAACGATTTGAAATCCATTTTTTAAAAAGATAGTATTATCCGCCATAAAAGAACCTTTTCTGGTAACAATAGCAACGCCTGCCATTTTACTTTCCTTTGCATCTTTTATACACGCCTCAATCAGTAAAGTAGCATATCCTTTGCCTTTATATTCTTTTTTAAATCCAACAAAAAGGCAATGAATAAATATATATCCGTCTGCATCTACAGGTCTGTGAGCATGTTTTCCCGGAATATATTCAATCATTCCCTGATAACCACCTTTTTGTGAAATGAGTGCTTTAATCCTCAAGCCTTTGGGGTAGTACTCACAAACCCATTCTATTTTTTTTCTCAATTCAATATGCTTATTGGCATCTTTATAACCGCAAACACCATATTCAGCTATGTTTTCTGGTGTAAGATCGATAATGTTAACCCGACTTGCACCCCAAGCTTCGGAACTTAGCCTGTGCCAGGTGGTTC
>DYQT01000216.1 GCA_020719165.1 Draconibacterium orientale
GGCTTTTTCAGCGATGGCTTTTTTGAGTTGAATGGTTGCCTCCGGAAATTTTCCCTGATAAATTAAAATATCCGAGTAAGTGTCGTACAAGGTGGCGAGCCAATCGTGACTGTTGAGGTTTTTTGCCAGGGGTATGGCATAATTCACAACACACGAGGTTGCCGAGTCTGGATTTCCTGTATCCAGCAAACTGTACACGATATTGTTAAACACACCAAGTTGTGAAATGGACGAATTCCCCTGCTTTCCGATCGTCAGCGCTTCTGCAAAAATTTTCAATGCCTGTGCCGGGCTTGTTGTGGCCAATCCTGCATTGACTAAAAACTGAGCTATTTCTTCCTCGTTGCCTTTCGCTTTTTTCAGGAGCAGGATGGCCTTTCTGAGTTCTTTTATTAAGTCTGAAGGATTTTTACTGAATTGAGCCAGATTTCCTGCAGCAATACCCTGGATGGTGAAATCATTGTGTTGCTCACCAAGGTTGAATGCATTCAGATACATTTTGTATGAAGCAACTGAATCGTCTCCTTCAAGGTAAACATTGCCAAGGGTATTATAAATACGCGCAACGTTTGAAAACTGGCCGAACCGTTGTGAAATTGCCATGGCAGTATCCATGTAGGTCAATGAAGTTTTAACATCACCAGCCTCTTTGTACAATAAGGCAAGGGAATAAAGGATGTTTGACGATTCACTTTCCACCTTGAACCGTTTTGACAAGGTTAAAGCCCGGTGAAGTTTGAAAAATGAGCTGTCTTTATCCTTTAGATTTGAAGTAATTGCAAGCAGATAATTTGCCCGGATTACATTTTTCATCATCCCTGACAGAAGTGAAACCTGATAAGCCTGACGGGCATAGGAACGGGCAAGGTCGATATTGGCTATTCTGTTGGCAACGGCAAGAGAATCAAGCGTTTCAAATGAGGAAGAGAACAGGTTGGTTTGGTTGATCTTGGCAGATTGTCCTGCAACATGGCCATTCACAACGAGAAGGAGCATGAAAAGGAAGGTGAACGACCGGTTTTTCTTCAAAATAGCGGGTATGTGGAACAAAGATAATACTTTTTGAAATTAACCAAAGGACTCCAATATCAATCCTTTCTCAAATTGGAGGGACACATCCCCAGTTTTCCTGCTGTTGATTCATAAGATTTCTATCATAAAAACCAGGGAGATTCCCTTCGCTTTGGCAGAGTGTGAAAGGATTTAATCTGATAGTCTAATCTTTCCTGAAAATAACAAACCTTATTTCCCGCCCATCGTTTTTTGCTGAAAAATCTATTTCACGGATAAGTCCGGGGGTTTGAGCCAGTGTTTCAAGTGTGACATGCGACTCTACAACCGCAAACCAGTTGTCCCAGATAATACGGTCATCCCGTTGCAGGGAGCTGAGGTCTTTCAGCGACAAATCGAGACGTTTGACACTGTCGAAATGGTCCACCTGAAGGGCTTCACTGAGATAGGGGTAAAAGTAAAGCAGTCGTGCTCCCCGACCAACCGGATTATTTCGAACGTACCCGGCTACCCCTTTCGCCAGTTTCTGCTCTCCGGTAAGGGTCAAATCTTTGCTCCAGTCGATTGCTGCCGGGTTGTGGGTAAACGGGAATATTACTACAAAAATCACAAGCAGGCTGCCCGCGACCAGCCTGATGTATTTTTGCCCGGCAGGAAGCGCTTCAATCAGAAAGTTAAAACCCCTTAATGCCATCAGGCCAATTAATGGTAGAACGCCAAGAAGCACGCGCTTTAATCCCATGGAATTGAATATTCCGAAATACCAGAATACTGAGTGGGCAAAAAGAAATGTGAAAAACCCCAAAACCACCAGCAGGTACTCTTCGGGTATAATATCCGTCTTTTTCTTAAGGTACTGCCATGGATAACTTATTATTCCTGCCACCAGCATCAGATAAAGCGGAATGCCGATTACATAATTAAGTTGGTAAATGAAATGCAAAAACGGGCCACTTCCATACTTTTGAGTCAGGCTGGCATATGGAATTTTATTAAATACCCACAGGAGGTCGTGATAGACGAAATACCCTGCAAGCGCAAAAATCAAATGTCCGGTTAACAGCCATGGCAGGTATTTCCATTTTTTTGTGATGATAAAATACAAACCAAAGACCATGATGGAAATCAATCCTTCGGAGCGGACAAAAGGCATCAGCGACACAACAAGCGCCGCGGGTATCCAGGCTTTGCGAATGGTCAGGAATATTGCCCCGATCAAAAACAGGGCAAACAGTGGTTCGGTCAAACCCGAAAAGGTAAGCACATAATAGAGCGGGGTGAAGATCAGAAAAACAATAACCAGCAATGAATTGCGGATGCCGAGCCGCTCGGCGGTAAGAAAAGTAAGGTAAAAGCTTAACAGCGAAACGCAAAGGTTGAAAATCTTCATGCCAACGAATCCGAATTGGGCAAATGGGGAGCTGATCAATACAAATAATGGCTTTGCCCAGTGGTTCATGTACAACTGCGGATGCACGGGAGCATACCGGGCGAAAAAATAGTGGGCAATGCTGTCCCCGTCATCTCCGGTACCATCGAAAAAAATGATGGTCAGAATACCCGCGATGGCATATGCTGCCAATAGGATAAATGGAGCGTTGTGTTTGATGTATTCGTAGATATTTTTCATTAATCCTTCTGAATGCAAATTGCAAATGTTGTTATTCGTCACCCGACATTCCTGCTTTTATCCCCAAAGCAGCCAATCCGCCCTCTGCCGTTTCCTTATAAATCCTTGGCAAATCATGGCCGGTTTGTTTCATGGCCTGTATCACCCGGTCAAAACTTACCATATGGTGACCATCTGAAAGGAGGGCATACATGTTGGCATCCAGGGCTCGGGCAGCGCCAAAGGCGTTTCGTTCGATGCAGGGGATTTGCACCAGTCCAAGCAACGGGTCGCAGGTAAGTCCTAGAAAATGCTCCATGGCAATGGATGCGGCATATTCAACCTGGCCCGGAGTGCCGCCAAACATTTGCTCGGCAGCGGCGGCAGCCATCGAACTCGCGCTGCCAACCTCTCCCTGGCAACCGACTTCGGCGCCGGAAATGGATGCGTTGGTCTTGATCAGGTTTCCGATAAGACCTGCCGTAGCCAATCCGCGCAGGATCTTTTTTTCATTGAAATCGTACTGTGTTTTTAACAGATACAACACAGCCGGTATAACCCCGCATGAACCGCAAGTAGGCGCTGTGACAATTTTACCGCCTGAAGCATTTTCTTCCGAAACGGCCAGGGCAAACGCAAATGTAAATGCCCTTCGTGATAATGTTCCCTTAAAACTTCGGGCCTTCGTATAAAAAGAACATGCTTTCCGGGGAAGGTTTAACCGTCCGGGTAAGACTCCTTCGGCTTCAATACCCCGCTCAATGGCATCCTGCATAACCTGCCAGACTTCAGCAAGATGATCCCAAATAGCGGGTGTTTCATGTATTTCGACATACTCCCACATGGTTCTGCCATTTTCCCGGCACCATGTGAGAATATCGGCCATGGTGTTCAGTTTGTAAATGTTGGCAGTTGAATCTCTAACGCCTGAATCGCTGATGTCGCCACCGCCGATGCTGTAGGTAATCCATTCATCACGTGCATTATCCGCTTTATCCAGTGCTTCAAACATCATCCCATTCGGGTGTGCGGGTAAAAACTGTTCAGCTCTCCATCTGATTTCCACGGGAAATGGCGACAGAGCATCCTGGATGGCCTTGTCGGTCATGTGCCCTTTCCCGGTGGCAGCAAGACTTCCATACAAAGTAACCCTGAACTTCTTGATTCCGGGATTGCGTGATTTGAAAATTGCGGCTGCTTTGCCTGGCCCCATGGTGTGGCTGCTGGATGGTCCATAACCGATTTTGAAAATTTCTTTGATAGATTCCATGATTGGATATGATTAATCCTGGTTGAAGATTGAAAGTTTTTTGTTTCACGCAGATTTGCGCTGATGTTTCACGCAGATTTGCGCTGATGTTTCACGCAGATTTGCTCTGATGTTTAACGCAGATTTGCGCTGAAAAATAGGCAGATTTCCGCAGATATTTTTTTTTGTATTATTTTCTGCGTGAATCTGCGAAAAAATCCGCGAAAATCTGCGTGAACAATCCGCGAGAAATAAAAAAGCCGTCAAACTAACGACGGCTTTATCTTCGAATGCTGCAAAATGCTTACCCCATTCTGACTACCAGATCAGCCAGACGTTGTGAATAACCATTTTCATTGTCGTACCATGAAATTACTTTCACCAGGTTGCCACCCAAAACTTTTGTCAGTTCGGAGTCGTAGATTGATGAATGTGTATTTCCAACGATGTCGCAACTTACGAGCGGCTCATCGAGATATTGTAAAACACCTTTCATCGGGCCATTGGCAGCAGCTTTCATTGCTGCATGAATTTCATCTTTGGTTACATCGCGGTTAAGCTCGCAGGTGAGGTCAACCAGCGATCCGTCAGGAGTCGGAACCCGTACGGCAAAACCATCCATTTTCCCTTCAAGTTCAGGAATTACCAATCCGATGGCTTTTGCAGCGCCGGTTTTGGTGGGGATAATTGATACAGCGGCTGCACGGGCCCGGCGCAGATCTTTATGCGGAGCATCCAGAATGATCTGATCGTTGGTATAGCTGTGAATGGTGTTCATCAGACCTTTTTTGATGCCAAAACTATCATTGAGTACCTTGGCAATGGGGGCGAGGCAGTTGGTGGTACACGAAGCATTGGAAATCAGTTTCATATCAGGAGTAAGGGTGTTATCGTTAACACCCAGCACAATGGTGGCATCCACATCATCTTTACTGTCGGAGGGCACTGACAATAAAACTTTTTTAGCTCCTGCCGTTAGATGTTTGCTCATTTTTTCACGGGTGCGGAAAATGCCGGTACATTCGATTACGATTTCAACACCAAGCGCAGCCCAGGGCAGATTTGCAGGGTCTTTCTCGGCCATGACTTTAAACTTTTTACCATTTACGACAAGCATATCGCCTTCAACAGCAACTTCTCCCGGAAATTTTCCATGAACAGAATCATATTTTAACAGGTGGGCCAGTGTTTTGGCATCTGTAAGGTCGTTGATTGCAACAACCTCTACATTTTCTTTTGCTAACAGTGCACGATAGGTAAGGCGTCCGATGCGCCCGAATCCGTTAATTCCAACTTTAATTGTTCCCATAAGATATTTAATTTTGAATTGAAAAACTTAATAATATTCAAAGGCAAAATTACGGATTTTACCCGTAGTAAAAAAAAGCGAATTATATTTTAACCGAAAGCTGTATATTTACCCGACTTATTTACCTATTTTAATGGTATGTTCAAAATATTCGCTGTTTCCGACGGAACCGGGCGTACTGCACAACAGGCTTTGCAGGCAACGCTGACCCAATTTTCGAGCCATGAGGTTGAGATTATTTTAAAGGCCGAGGTGCGTTCCGAAACGCAAATTGAAGAAATCGTTTGCGAAGTTGTACTGCAAAAGGGCTTTATCGTGCATACGCTTGTTTCAGAGGAACTTAGAGAAAGTGTTTCGAGAATTTGCAGAATTCACAATGTCGAAGCAGTCGACCTTCTCGGGCCTCTGCTGCTTCGTTTGACCAACTTTCTCCATGAATCTCCGCAAGGAGAGCCTGGACTGTTTTTCAGTCTTAACAAGGAGTATTTCAAACGCATCGATTCCATGCAATTTGCTTTTAATCAC
>DYQT01000217.1 GCA_020719165.1 Draconibacterium orientale
CCGTACGGATACTAGTCCCTGAAACTAGCGCGTCTACCAATTCCGCCATCCGGGCATTCAAAGGTACAGTGTACCTTTCAGGGGGTGCAAAAATAACTATTTTATTCTGATATAGAAAATTTATTTATTGCTTAAATTTGTGTAAACATTCCAACGGATCCGGTAGCTATGAGAAAATACCTGGTTGCTCTTATATTAATTGGTCTCAGCACAATGGTTTCACGCGCTCAGGATAGCCTTGAAATGCATGGTTCCAGATACTGCCATCTTAAAAAGTCATCCCGGACTTCAGTTCCTTTGCTTACCGACAACGCATCTTACAACACTCCCCACACCTTCGATGTGCTGAAATATACGCTGAGCCTGAACCTTTTTCACTGCTACGATGCCCCTTATCCTAATAGTTTTGGGGCATCCTGCACGATACGGTTCAGGGTCGATTCCACGCTGTCATCCATTGAACTGAATGCAGGCAGCTATTCGCTTGCCATCGATTCGGTGAAAATGGCAGGCGCATCTTTTTTGCATGATAACAATATACTCACCATCGACCTCGACCGCACCTATATTGCGGGGGAAATTGCCGAGGTGAAGATTTTCTACCGCCATCTGGTTGTAACAGATGGTGCGGTATACGCCTCCGGCGGCATGCTGTTTACCGATTGCGAACCGGAAGGCGCCCGCAACTGGTTCCCCTGTTGGGATAAACCTTCCGACAAGGCCCTCCTCGACCTTACTGCCAAAGTTCCGTCATCGGTTAAATTTGCCTCAAACGGCGCACTGGTTGATTCCTCTTTTTCAGGAGATACACTCCTGTACCATTGGGCAAGCAGCCACAATATTGCTACTTATCTGGTCGTCATGACCTCAAAAATCAACTACAATCTTGATATTGTCTATTGGCACAAACCTTCAAACCCAAGCGACAGCACTCCCATGCGGTTTTACTACAACGGGGGCGAAGAACCTGGTGTTGGCGGGGCAAAGGCCATTATCAAACCCATGACTGACTACTATTCTCAGCATTTCTGTGAACATCCCTTCCAGAAAAACGGCTTCGCCACCCTGAACAGCGATTTTATGTGGGGCGGAATGGAAAACCAGACACTGACCAGTCTTTGTCAAAATTGCTGGGGACAATCGCTTATTGCACATGAATTTGCCCATCAATGGTTTGGCGATATGATTACGTGTGCCACATGGGCAGATATCTGGCTGAATGAGGGTTTTGCAACATGGGCAGAAAACTTTTGGTGGGAGCGAACCGGAGGGTATGCAACCTATAAAACCCAAATCAATTACGATGCATCGAGTTATCTCGGAAGCAACCCCGGGTGGGCCATTTCTGTTCCTTCATGGGCAACAACAACCCCCGGGCCGGGCACCCTCTTCAATTATGCCATTACCTATGCAAAGGGAGCATGCGTTTTGCATATGCTCAGGTATACCCTTGGCGATCCTCTGTTTTTTGCCTCTCTGCAAGCATTTGTAAACGATACCAACTTTCGGTTTCGTTCAGCCACCATCAGCGATTTTAATCAAAAAGTCAACACCATTGCAGGTGCAAATTACGATTGGTTTTTTAGCCAGTGGATCTTCGCGCCCAACCACCCTGTTTATGCGAACCAATGCTGTTTTGAAAACCTGGGAAGTGGCAACTGGGATGTGCGTTTTTTGGCAAAGCAAACTCAAACCAACGCACCGTTCTTCAAAATGCCTGTTATCCTGAAAATTCACTTCGCGGATAACACCGACACCCTCATCCGGGCTATGAATGAGGTAAATTATCAGGAGTTCACCTGGACCTTTTCGAAACAGCCAACCTCATTTATTTTTGATCCCGGGAATGAAATAGTGTTAAAACAGGCCACTTTGACCCAGGGTGTTTTTTACACCAAAACCTGGACAGGGGCTGTGAGCGACGACTGGAACGTGGATGACAACTGGCTGCCACTGGGCGTTCCCATAAACGAAAGTGTGAAAATTCCGGCGAATGCTGTCAGGATGCCAGCGGTGCGAAATTCAGGAATGTCGTGCGGATCGTTGCTGATTGAAAACGGCGCAACGCTTGCTGTAGATGAAGGCGCACACCTTTCTGCGTTGGGAACTCTGATAAGGCAATAAAAAACTCAAAAGGCAGACGCTATTGTTCTTCAGGCACTTGATAATCGGGAAGGCGCTACTGCGGGGTATCTGAAGAACTCATCCGTGACTTGTCCCATGATCAGAATGTATATCCGATATTAATGGAGGCATAGTAGTCACGCGGAGCGCCGGCTTCATAGAACCGTTTATCTGCAGAATTTGTATTGGTAAATCCGACATAAATCTCATTGAAAATATTGTTTACCCCGCCTGATGCCATGATGTTGAATTTCCCAAACTTAAAATCAAAGCCTAATAACCCATTCAGGAGATCATATGCCTTCGTTTCATCGGTGTTTTCATCGTCAACCCACATGCCACTGATGCCCTGGTAACTTGCCTTTGCGAATATATTGACATGTTTTCCCAGGGCGCGGGAGTAAGAAAGGGAGAGATACAAATTGTTTTTGGGAACACTGGGAACGATATTTCCCGAAAAATCCTTGGTGGAGGTAATCAGATTTCCCAATGAATCTGCTTCGATGGTTTCCGCCTCATAGGTGAGATATTTGAAATCGGACAGGGTGTAGGTCAAGCCAAAATTAAGCCCCTCGAATATTTCAAGTTGTGCTCCCAGTTCCACACCCATCCGGTTTGTTTTGGCTGCGTTTCTGTAAAACACATCGCCAAGAACCTCGAATGGAATGATTTCGTTGCCAATACGGATATTGAAAAAGGTTGCTTCAAAGTTTAGTCTTTTCACAAATAGTTTATCCCACCTGAATAAATTACCCTTGATCCCTATTTCAAAGTTTTTAGATTTCTGCGCATTCAGGTCCTGGTTGAAGAGGTAAGTGGGGTCGGGACTTGCCATCTCGTTGGCAGCCGGGGCATCAAAACTCAATCCAAACGAGGTGTAAATGGCAATGACCGGCGTCAATTTGTAATTCAACGCCAGTTTTGGGGTAAACGCATTGAATGGCCTTGAGTCGGTGCGCGATGGCAATGTTTCTTCAGTTTGGTCATAAAACACATTGTCATACCGTCCGGTCAACAGCACAAACATCTTTTTTTTGATTATTTCGAAGTTATCGGAAATGTAGAAGCCTTTGTTTACAATATTCTCACTCTCCAACTGCAGAATCTGGTCTCCTTTTGACCCATTGATGTTTTCATAATATTCGGTTCTTGCTGGCTGTGTATAAAGGTCACCCCCTACGGAAAATTCATTGTGCCTTGTTCCAAACAGCGCTTTGTTAACGTAACGGCCGCTGATTCCCAATCCATAACGGTTGATAACCCGATAATCCTTGGCAGTGCGATCAAAAAATTTGATGGTACCGTAACCGGTGATCTCGATTTCGTTGTTTAAATTTCCGCCGAAAGTGGCATCATACCTGATTCCCACCCTTCCCTTCGTAGTAATTCTTTTTTCGTCGCGACTCACCGATTTGGGATTCGCCTGCCATGGATCCTGTTCAAATTCCGCCTTGGTCAATGAACCGGGAAGCTTGATGGAACCGTCGACGAAATATCCGAGAATTGATAAAGAGGTATGTGGTGAAGGGTTGGTTTCAAGAACCATGTTGAGGATGTGCCAGTATTCGTTGTTATGTTCACGATAACCATCGTAATTGATGTAACTGTATGTTGTGAGCAAGCGATATTTCTCGGTTTTTACAGCAGCCTTGAACCCGTTTTTAAATAAACCAAATGATCCGAACTGGTTGAATTGAACCACAGATGAGCGATTAAAGTCGATGTCGTTGATGAAATTGGCAACTCCTCCGGGGGCATTCGTATAGAGGGAGGAGGCGTTGCCTTTTACAATTTCAATCCTGCCGATGGAGTTAAAATCGAGCGCTTCCAACCTGGTTTGCCCATCCGGTTCCGATTCAGGTATGTCGTCGAGAAGAATCCGGATTCCCCTTACGCCGGAATTCGACCGACTGCCAAAACCCCTGATGGAGAACCTGACATCATGATCGCCATATCTCGATTGCAGGAATAATCCGGGAACGGCTGACAGCATATCATTTGACCCGATTTTGCGGTCGTATTTAAAACTCGAATAATTCAAGCGAACCACCGAATAGGGGATGTCAATGATTCTGTTTTTAACCCGGGTTGCAGTAATTACCACTTCATCCAGTTCCCGGTAAATTGTATCGGGGAGTGCAACCGTATCTGCCAGGTTGATTTTTTGCGAAAATGCACTCATGTAGCCAAATGCCAGGAGAAGCATAAGGGAAACTGTAATAAAAGTAATGTTTTTCATGGCTGAATCCTTTGCAGATCTTACTTGAATTTATGTTAATCATACGCCCCGCATGCAGCCGCATTGCCCGGCTTCCTGCATGTAAGGCAACCTGTTATTTTACCCTCACTGAATCGTATTTCATGACACTGAAATTATTTAAATCTATAGTTTCAATGATCGAATCCTTACTTTCAATTTCTGAATTATCTATATCTGCAGTCATTTTTATGGTTGTCCTGATAAGTGTTGATTCAATGTGTTTTGATTTGCAATAAATATAATCGTCAGGGGCTTTGTATTGACTGGCGACTTTTACAAACCGTTTTATCGATCCATTGGGTTCAAAATCTAATAAATACATATTTAATTCATCACCATTGTGAATTCGTTGACCGAGAACTAAATTTCTTTTATCGCCAAATTTGAATATCCCGACCAAATACAAATCCTGATATTCGCCCCATTGATTGAATATTTCCTCACTTTTGAGAAATGAGTTATAAATATTTGAATCCAACTTCATTATATCGTTTGAGAAAGGCCAACCCCAAACATTCTGAGTAGTGTAATCTTTAAAATCAAATTCCCTATTTGAATAAATTTTACTCTTTGATAATATTGAATCGATTTGAATTTCTTTCTGCGATTTATCGTTATGAACGCACGAAAGGGATAACAACTGCAAGATTAAAAGGATTAAAACTGATAATCTGAGTGTCATAAAATAATATATTGCCTAAAATTAAGACAAAATTGCGACATCCATTGTGATTGTTATCACAATGTTTCACAATGCATGCGATATAAAAAATCTCCCTCCCCTTCAAGGCTACTCTTTATGCACATCTTTTTCTTTTTGAACCTAGGATGCCTCATCCCCTGACCCGGGAATGCCTCATCCCCTGACCCTTCTCCCCTGGGAGAAGGGAGAAGGTTTGTTCGGGGATGCCTCTTCCGCTGAGCCGGGAATGCCTCATCCCCTGAGCCGGGAGTGCCTCATCCCCTGACCCTTCTCCCCTGGGAGAAGGGAGAATGTTTGTTCGGGGATGCCTCTTCCGTGGAGCCGGGAATGCCTCATCCCCTGACCCTTCTCCCCTGGGAGAAGGGAGAATGTTTGTTCGGGGATGCCTCTTCTCAGGAGAGTCTTTATCAGCCGGATATCCGACTTATCCAACCCTGAGAGGGTGAAATTATAAAAAACAGACTCAAGCCGGGAATGCATCATCTCCTGAACCTAGGATGCCTCATCTCCTGTCATAAATACCGATAAGCATTGCGGTCGCTCACCCGTATCAAGATTCTGCACCCAACCGCAACAGTTCCTGCATTGTGTG
>DYQT01000218.1 GCA_020719165.1 Draconibacterium orientale
GTAAAGATAAAACAATTGAATATAATAAACAAGTTATATTATTACAGCTCCTTAGACCCAATCCAGAAATACTGATTTCTATCCTGAAAAACAATGTACACAGGGTTGTCGATGGTGCTGCCATTGATTTTTACTTTTCGAATTCTGCCATTTTCAATCATGCACAGCCCATCACCCGAACCAAGATATTCAGCACCGGTGCTGCTTTTAACGTACGAAAAAAAACTATTTATTTTCACCTCATCGGTGGGAAACATTTTAAACTCAGTATCAGAAATAGTATAAAATCCATACAACCCGGCGCCGATGATTTCTCCTTTGTTGTTCGAATAAATTTTTCTGAAGGGGCTTACTTTCTTACGATTTGCCTCATGAGAAATTAATTTTTCATTTTCAAAATAAAACAGCGCATGGTTGGTTCCAACCCAAATGCGTCCGCTCAAATCCTGATGAATTGCAACGGCAATGTGCGGTGGGGTAACATGATACCATTGCAGGGTGCCATCCTTCTTCAATTTACCTACACCCAGGGCGCATGCGGTAAACCACACATCTCCTTTGCTATCCTGCATGATGTCCATCACCCGCGATTGAATGTTTCCTGATTGAAGAAAAGGTATTTGCTTCAATTTTCCGTGATCCATAATCGTTAATCCACCGTTATGTCCAAAAACCAACCGCCCGTCCGACAATTCAACAATTCCGGTTACCTCGTTTTCCAACAAACCGGTATTTTCAAAATAATTGATCAGCAACAAACAACTGATTTTATCAATACCACGGGTATCGGTAAACCACACATTTTGCTCTTTGTCAACGCAGATGGACGTGGCACCCTCAGCTGACAATCCATTTCTGACTGACAATGGAGAAACCTTCCGGTTCCTTTTATCGATGAAATATTTAGCCAGATTGTTCCCTATGAAAATATTACCGCTGGTATCGAATGTGATATAGGATAGTCCGGGTTGTACCGGATCGGGAACACTTAAACCATTCATATAATCGATAAACTTACCATTTTGGAGGTAGGTCAAACGCGAAGAACTCAGCATCCACAGCTTTTCACCAGACGATGTTTTTTGCTCCATTTTAATGGCATACATTGGCTCTCCAATAGGTTTGACAATTTGGCCAGCATGCCAGCCGTTTTTATCCCGGGCAACCATAAATACCCCGGCTTTGGTTAGCACATAAAACCTGTCGTGTGCCGAGGTGATCGAAATTATCTCATTTTGTGCAGGATCTGTTGAAATGTTCACATGATTCCAACGATTGTCCTGATAAATTTCAAGCCCTATAGAACTTCCCAGGCAAATGACCGTTTTTCCATTTATAACATTCAAATCAAAAGACGAAACCTCAACATTGGGAACAGTTGATGCCGGGGTGATTTTTTGCCACTCTCTATTCCTCAAACATGCGATCGAATCTGCCAAGCCATATGGAATCCCCCATATCATCCCACCCATATATTTCACCTTCCGGTAATGATATTTGGAAAGTCCGTCCCTGACATCATAATTTTTAAAACTAAATCCATCATAAACTGAAATACCGTTATAGGTAGCAAACCACATGTTTCCCAGGCTGTCCTGACAAACATCGTTCACGATTCTGGTGGATAATCCGTTTTTAATTGTATAAGATTTCACAAAATACTTTTGTGAAAAGCTGCTTTGAACCATGAGCAAACCAACAATCAATGCAAAAAACCTGTAAATATTAATCATGGATCATATATTTTTCCTGAAGTCCCGATTTTACCAACAAATCGTTAATTTCCTTTTTTAACTCGATCATTTTCAGCTCCCTTCCAATCATCAGGTTGTTAAACCGTTCCAGTTCATCTACTTTTTGCTGCAAAGCCATCTCTGTATTTCGTTTGCCGGTAATATCATGAAACAAAACAACCCCGGCAGTAATGGTTCCCTCGTTATTTCGCACTGGGGCAGCATTCACCGATACGTAATGCTTTGTGCCATTTCCCGAATGGATAATGAATTCCTCGTTTTCGGTAACTTTTCCATACCTGATCGCCTGAGTGAGGGGAAGGTTTTCACCAGGGATCAGGGTCCCGTCTAAGGTAGAAGTTGACCAGGTCCGCTTTAGTCTGAAATGATCCGGATACATTGAAATTTCTGACTCACCATACAAAATTTCTATTGCCTTGGAGTTGGCAATCCTGATATTGACATCCGGTGCATCGGCAATTAATATTCCAGAAGGGGATTGCCGGATAGCTGTTTCCAGGATCATCGTGGCATTCTGCCGCTCCTCCTCCTGTGATATCGCCCTGGCAAGGATTTCGACAAGGTCGATCTCTTCGGTGGTAAAATTGCGCGTTGTCACATCAACAACGGCCAACGAACCTATTGTTTTACCCTGCATCCTTACCGGCGCCCCAAGATATGATTTGAGGCCAAACAATGCAACATTGGGGTCAGAAAGAGCATAGGTTGTCGAGGTCAGGTCGTTCAATACTACAGTCTTATCTATACCTTTTATGGTTGCTTCATAGCAAATATGCCCATACGGAGAATCTATCATGGCAATCTCCGGAGGGAGATTGTGACCTGCCCAAATAACAAGAGTATGAGCCCTTTCATCAATTTTGTTGTACAGTGTTGCCGCCCCTCCGATTACATCACAGGCACAAGTAACAATGGTATTGATGTTTTTTATCGGGTCGGGGCCCAAACTCTGAAAAAGATTGGCAACAGATCTGAACTTGGCTTGTAAGCGCTTGGTTTCAGTAATATCCTTAGCAATTCCCATTACTGCTATAAACTTCCCCTTTTCATCCAAAATTACCGATGTAGCAAGCGTTACCGGAAATTCTGAACCATCCTTCCTTCGATTTATAAGTTCGCCCTGCCATCCGCCTTCGAGCGTTTTTGAAAAGATATCCGAAACTTTAGCCGGACAATTATTATCAGAACGAACGATGCTGATGGGTTTTCCAAGAAGCTCTTCCTCAGTATAGCCATAGGTTTTTAAAAATGATTCATTGACAAAAATAAAATTATCGTCCAAGTCTGAAATACAAACGCAGTCGCTGATGCTTTTCAGGGCTTGGATGAGGATGGTGTTATCAGGAACCTGTGTACTCATGTATCATGCATGTTTTGGTGGGCAGATTAGTGAATTACATATTTTTCACCTTGGTTCATACTGACAAGCAAAGCATTGATTTCTTTCTTCAATTCAACCATCTTTAGTTCCCGGCCAACCATCAGGCTGTTAAATCGTTTTAATTCCAATGCAATTTCATTCAAATTTTCTTCTGCCAGTTTCCTTTCGGTGATGTCGATAGAAATTCCCCCAAGCAAGGGCTCCTTCCCCTTCCTCGGGATGATAAATTTTTGTGTTTCATAATAATGCATGGCGCCGGTTAAATCAGGATGATGTTCTTCTGTTTTTTTAAAGCCGGCCTCCATGGCGTTCAGGTCATCAGCCAGCAACTTTTCTCCGAATTTTCCCGGGTAAAACTCAGGAGGGGTTAGCCCCAGCCAGCTTGAAGCGCCCAAAGCTTCATCCATTTTTTTATTCACATAAATTGATTTGAAATTCGAATCCTTTATAAATGCAAAGGCGGGTAAATGGTCCATAAAAAGTTCAAACCTGCTCTCACTCTCCAGGAGCGCTGCCTCTGCCAGCTTTCGCCCTGATCTGTTTTCCTGATCCTTCAGGATGGTTCCAATTAAAACAGTCGCCAGAGGATAAATGCCAAGAATGCTAAATGCCAGGGTTTTAAAAGTGATCAAACGCATGGGTGAAGGGATGGCGAAAATCAGCAGGATCATCACAATGTGAACAAGCATCCCAATTCCATACAGATAGAGTGTTAAGGACAATTTTCTGACCTGTGGGGTATGATAATGAAAAAGCACCCCGATCAATGTTGAAGAGATGATGACAGAAACTCCCATATAAACCCCGGCACCACCAACATAAATGCGATAAACCAATGCTATTGTGGCAGAAATAACCCCGGCAACCGGACCAAAAAATAGTCCGCACAAGCTCAAGACGACACTACGGCCATCAAAAAATATCCCCGGGGCCAACACAAATGGCTGAAGCATCCCAATTAACGCTACCAGGCCAAACAATAAACCTTGTAATACCGAACCTGAGGTCGTATTGCGACTGTAGCGCACGTCGATAAAACCAGAAAGAACACTTACAGAAATTAAAATCGCAAGATTGAAAATTAAATCAACAATGATCATATAGCGCTGTTTTTCTGATGGATAACATATTTTTCTTCATTCCCAAGCCTTTTTAAGAGCATATTTACCTCTTTCTTAAGCTCAATCATTCTCAATTCCCTGTCAACCATCATACGGTTAAACCATTCCAATTCAGCAACTTTCTTTCTAAGTGCCTCTTCTGTGTTTTTTCTTTCAGTAATGTCTCTGGCAATGGCAGTCACCTCATCAGGTCCGCTGACGACCATGCGGGCTTCGTAATACCGTATTCCCTTCCCCTCAAAAGGCAAATTGTATTCAAAAATTTCCATTCCTCCATGACCCAGGGTGAGCTTGATCTTTTCGTCAACCAGGTCGGCAAAGTCGGGAGGAGCAAGATCGCGGTTATTCTTACCAATAAAAGGCCCTCCTTGATAATACAGGTCCTCTTTGGCAGCTTTATAATCGAGATATTTCACATCCCGGTTCAGGCGAAAAATAAGGTCTGGAATTGCTCCAAGCAATGCCCGGGCATAGGATTCACTTTTTTGCAATGCCTCTTCAAGCCGTTTACTTAAAATGTACTCCCAAACCAGATTGGTCAGCTCCGAAACCATTTTAACATCATCCTCATTGTAATCTGACGGTTTGTTGCCAATCCCAACAATCGCAACAATCTTATCCCCCTGGAAAACAGGGACTGTTAGTTCGCGTGTAACATGAGCATGCCCTTCCGGAAAACCTTTTCGATGAGTGAGTTCACCAAAATCATTGTGAATTACTGATTTCCGCTGTCGCACGCAATCGGCCCAAACACCTGCCAGTTCAATCGGATAATGTGCATTTTCAACCACCGAATTGCAAAACAGTTTCTCCGTGTTTGTCGACCAGACTTGCATATGGATGGTTTGTTCGTTATCATCTAAAAAATGAAAAAATCCTATCCTGCTGCCAGTCAGGAATTCAACTTTGTCGATGGAATAGGTAAGAAGTTCGCTCAGTGTATGGAAAAGCGCGAATTCACTGAGAGCAAGTCTTTCAGTAAGCAGATTCTCCGCGGGGTTATTCTTCTCACTGCGGGTCTTTCCAGGTTCGGTCATCGCGACCTGCTGATCATTTGTGGTGGACATAATCGATCGTTCTTTTGTAGAAGAAGTTTATGTTTTTTTGGTATCAACTGCACAAGCGTATGATAATATGTTGCAAACTCTCATTTTCCAACCGAACCCGATAAATAACTACAATGGCAGCTCCATTTGACCGGCAGTGTTCGGGTCACCCGGTTCATTGGCAGCATCGGAATTTCCCTCTGATTTCTTTTTTCGTGCGGGCTTTTTGGGACTGAACCCGCCGATGGTCGAGTCGGGACTCTTAGTCTCTTGAACCTCAGGCAATAAATCCATGGTCAGCAGCGATGGTCTCATCAAAGGAATTTCGGTTTCCGGCACCAATTCTTCAGCAGGCTCCACACCTGCC
>DYQT01000473.1 GCA_020719165.1 Draconibacterium orientale
CAAAACTTAATGAAGACACCAAAATCCTCGACGAAATTGGTGATTACAAATATGGTTTTCATGATCGTGATGATAATTATGTTTTCAAATCTGAGCGGGGTTTGAGCCGCGAGGTTGTGGAAAATATTTCGCGCATGAAAAAAGAGCCGCAATGGATGCTCGATTTTCGATTGAAGGCATTGGAGCATTATCTTTCGCGCCCCATGCCAACCTGGGGACCTGAACTTGACGCTCTCGACCTTGATAATATTTTTTACTACGTCAAGCCGACCGAGAAAAGTGAAAAGAACTGGGATGACGTTCCCGATGACATCAAAAATACTTTTGATAAACTGGGCATTCCCGAAGCCGAACAAAAATTTTTAGCCGGTGTCGGCGCGCAATACGAATCCGAAATGGTCTATCATTCCATCCTGGAGCATCTCGAAAAGCAGGGTGTCATCTTCCTCTCGATCGAAGATGGACTCAAGCAATACCCTGACTTGTTCCGTGAATATTTTGGTACGGTTGTCCCGATTGAAGATAATAAATTTGCAGCCCTCAACTCTGCGGTGTGGTCGGGCGGTTCGTTCGTTTACATTCCAAAAGGTGTAAAAGTGGATTTGCCCTTGCAGGCTTATTTTCGCTTGAACACTGCCAATGTCGGACAATTTGAGCGCACGCTCATCATCGTGGATGAAGGCGCGCAAGTGCATTATGTTGAAGGTTGTACCGCTCCCCAGTACACCACCAACTCTTTTCATTCCGGTGTGATCGAGATTGTTGTTAAAAAAGGCGCTCGTTCGCGTTACTCGACCATCCAAAACTGGTCTACCAATGTATTCAATCTTGTTACCCAGCGCGCCAAGGTTTTTGAAAACGGTACGCATGAGTGGGTGGATGCCAACCTCGGTTCGAAACTCACCATGAAATATCCATCATGCTATCTGATGGAGCCGGGCGCGCACGGCGAGATGCTTTCGATGGCATTTGCTGGCGCAGGTCAAGTTCAGGATGCAGGTTCGAAGATGGTGCATTTTGCCCCGAATACAACCAGCAAGATCACATCCAAATCCATTTCAAAAAATGGCGGACGCGCTTCCTATCGCGGTTTGGTCAAAGTCTATAAAGGCTCGAAGGGTGTTAAATCCAGCGTGGTTTGTGATGCGCTTTTGCTCGACCCCCAATCCCGCTCAGATACCTATCCATCGATTGAAATTGATGAAGACGATGTCACCAT
>DYQT01000474.1 GCA_020719165.1 Draconibacterium orientale
TGACTGCAATAAATAGTCCTTCATTCGAATGTCAACCCTTGATTCGCATTACTAATATTGCCAGCAATTCGGTTTGGTTTTCTGCTAACCACTCAGGCACTGAGAACACCAAGGAACACTGAGTCTTTGGTGGTCAGGAAGGTATATGCACCCCTGAACCAAACCGATCCCATCCAACCATCAGCAAGCCAGGAATAACCTGGTTACTTCCAAATTTGTAATTCGTAAATTGTAATTCGTAAATATTTCCTACCTCACCCTTATCGACCTGCCAATCCTCAAGGTGGTGGTGGGTTTGATTTTGTTCATGGCACAGATTTCTTTTACAGAGGTGTGATATTTCCGAGCCAGCTTGCCAATGGTGTCGCCGCTTTTAATTTTAACAACAATGGCGTTGGCGACATGGTCGTTGGGGTAAAAAACCATTTTGGTTACCGGAAAAGAGTTTGCAATCAGCATTTTTTTTTCATAATCGATCATGCGGAGCGGGTCGAGCGGCACATCTTTATACCGTACTTCAAAGTGCAGGTGTGGCCCGCGGCTCCTGCCGGTAGATCCGCCGAGGGCAATATGATCACCCGATTTCACCACTTCATTCACCCTGACGTTGATTTTTGAGAGGTGACCATAATAGGTTTCCAGCCCGTTGTAATGGCGAATGATGATCAGGTTGCCAAAACCGCCCCGGTTATACTTTGCATATCGTATCACTCCATCGAATGCCGCCCTGATCGTATCGCCTTTATTGAGCTTGATGTCTAATCCTTTATGCGAATAGGTAAATCCGCGGAAAAGTTTACCATAAATGGGCAAGGTAAATTTGCGGTCGGCCGAGGTAAGTGTGACCAAGGTGTCGCGGATGGAGTCGGGTTTGACACGATAGGCAAATATTTGATCGTTCACCCATTGTGCCGTAAACAAACCGGTTGAATCATCCTCCTGGCTCATCATCACCGGTTCATCCTGCAGATACTCCCAGGTGAAATTTTTATAGAGTATGACAGAACCCTTGGAAGTTTCAACAGTGTCGATAATGGCATCGGCATTCCGTTGGGCTGATGCGAGAAACGGAAACATGAAAAGCAGAAAAAAACAGCACTTTAATAACTTCATTGACAATATGTAAGGCAAAGTAAATAAGAAACGCCAAAATTACGGTAAAAATTTCAGCAATTCAGCATAAAAAAAACATTGTTGATAATTAAATAGTTACAAAGT
>DYQT01000219.1 GCA_020719165.1 Draconibacterium orientale
TCGGCTGGCGTTGTTCAAGCAGGAAGCGGAGAGGTGTAGTTTACCAACCCTTTACCTTTCTTTTGCTACTTTGCTTTGAGCGAACAAAGAAAAGTAGTTCCCGGCGGGTGTCCCAACCGTCGTAAGACCACGCCCCGCCCTATCGGAAATACAATTGTATTTGCATGTAAATTTCAGGATATATGAAATAGGGCTTTCTGTGGTGGCTGCACTGATATACAGAAAATCAAGGCTTTATGATAATTCGCTGTCTCATTGCCTTAAATTGGCTTACAATTGCAAGATAAAAGCATAGTGGCTCGTAATTCAACGCTTATGATCCATAAGATGGTTTAGAATGAGCCGGTAAATGTCCACTTTGTCAATCCGGCTAATTCTGAGGCTTGTCCAAGTGAAAGTTTGCCCAGTTCATACAGCTTTGTCGCAACAAGCATAGCAAGATCATTAATTTCCACATCTTAGAGCCTGTTTAAATTTCTGAATTCAGTTGTATCAATTGACTTAACCTGTGCCGTAGGCACAAGATATGGGTAGCAGACGAATGGTTGAAAAGCTATCTCGTCCCGTACGGGACGAAATAACACACCATTATTAGTTTTTCTACTTCTATGAAATCCCTGACGGGATTTTAAAACAATTTTAAACAGTCTCTTAATACGGGCAAAATTATTTGATTAATCGCAATCATGCCAGTAAATTTTATATGCGCAAATGTGCCATAGGCACATAATGTTTTTAGCATAGTGGGCAGGAGGGCAATTCCCGGCGTGCCTTTAGGTACGAAATGAAAATCCAAACGGTTAGATGACAGACAAGCTGAATATCAAGGAATAATATTGTGTACCTAAAGGCACGTCAAGGCATTGCGAATCATTTCAACAACTATAAACATGATGAGTCTACGACTCATTCAGCTTTACTGGTACAATAGTGATCAAACAATTAAAATTAAATCGAAATTCATCATAAAATGCAACCCTTAATAAATCTTTCTTGAATTGTGCCTTAGGCACAGGTTATGTCAATTGATGCAACTGAATTAGCCAAATTAAACAGGCTCTTGGTTATATTTGCAATTGGTAAAATATCAAACCGGCATCTCTGCATCGCAGAGCAAGCGCACGAACATGAATAAATACAAGAAATAAGATGAAGATCCTCCACACCTCCGACTGGCACCTGGGCAAACGACTCGAAGGTTTTTCCCGCCTGGAAGAACAGGAAGCAGTACTCAAAGAAATTTGTGAGATTGCTGAAGTAGAAAAGGTTAATGCAGTAATCGTGGCGGGTGATTTGTTCGACACCTATAATCCACCCACAGAAGCTGTTGAACTTTGTTACCGTTATCTGAAAAAATTGGCGAAAAACGGTACCCGTGCAGTCATTGCCATTGCCGGGAACCACGATTCTCCTGAGCGCATCGAAGCGCCTGATCCCCTGGCCAGGGAATGCGGGATCATCTTTGCCGGGAATCCCAATGCAGCCATTTTGCCTTTCAAACTGGAATCCGGACTGGAATTGACCAAAAGCGATTCCGGTTTTATCGAACTGCTGCTTCCCGGGGAACCACATGCATTAAGAGTACTCATGACGCCCTACGCCAATGAATTGCGGCTAAAAACATACCTCGGGGCAGAGGAGACTGATGATGAATTAATGAAATTACTCGAACAGCGATGGGCTCAACTGGCTGCAACCTATTGCGACAACTGGGGGGTTAATTTACTCATGGCACATTTGCTTTTCGCAACCAATGCCGAATCTGTTCCGGAAGAACCTGAAGAAGAGCGCCGGATCAATTACATCGGTGGTGCACCGGCCATTTTTACTGAAAATATTCCGGAAGTAATCCAATATGTTGCGCTGGGCCACTTGCACCGGAAACAAGTGGTTGATTGGAACCCCTGCCCCATGGTCTATTCCGGCAGTCCGATTGCTTACAGCTTTAGTGAAGAAAATCAGAAAAAGTATGTGTTAATCGTTGATGCAATACCAGGAAAAAAGGCTGCCACCAAAGATGTTCTGCTTGCCTCGGGGAAGAGACTTCTAAGAAACAGGTTTGAGGATGTTGACGAAGCGGTTGAATGGCTTGTTGACAACCCGAATGTTTTTGTGGAGCTGACCATCGTTTCTGACCAATACCTGGCTGCTGCCGACCGGAAAAGATTGCTGGAGGCACATGCCGGTATCGTTGCGATTATACCCGAATCCAGGGGGCAGGGCATCGGAGGGCCTGCACAAGCGAATGCCATTGATCTTACAAAAGGGATGGAAGAGCTGTTTCTGGACTACTTTAAACACAAAAAAGGGCAGGAACCCGGCGAACGCATTGTAAATCTTTTCAAAGAGGTCATTTCAGAGGAGGAGGCATCATGATCCCATTAAACTTAACGATTGAAGGATTATACTCTTATCGCATCAGGCAAACAATTGATTTTACCAACCTCACCCAATCCGGACTTTTTGGAATATTCGGTGGCGTTGGCAGCGGTAAATCATCGATTCTGGAAGCCATTTCGTTTGCGCTGTATGGAGAATCCGAGCGGTTGAATTCCCGTGACAAGCGAAATTACAACATGATGAACCTGAAATCGAAGAAACTGCTGATTGATTTTGTGTTTAAGTCGCACAATGAAACCATGTATAAGTTCATCGTCCAGGGAAAAAGAAATAACATCAGATTTGAGGAGGTGGGCGCCTTCGAGCGAAAAGCTTTTCGTTTTGAAAATGGAGACTGGGTTCCCATTCCGACAAATGAGATTGAGGCGATCACCGGATTGAACTATCAGAATTTCCGCCGGACCATCATCATTCCCCAGGGAAGATTTCAGGAATTCCTCCAATTGAATTCAACAGATCGTACAACGATGCTGAAAGAGCTGTTTAACTTGTCGAAGTATGAATTATCAGATAAAATTGGCAGGATTGAGACCCGGAATGAAAAAGCAATACAGTTCATTGAGGGTGAGATGAAGGGAATCGGCGAAGTGAGCAAGGAGATGATAACTGAACTTGAAATCAGGAAAAATGGCCTGCTGGCTGAAAAAGTTGTTGTGTCAGCCAATCTGGCCATGAAAGAAAAAGCTGACCAGGAGGCTGAAAAGTTGAAAAAACTAGTCGGCGAAATCGCCGGTAAAAAATCGGAACAAGCTCAGCTTAAACGTTCGGAAGGGGCAATGAAGGAACTTGAGATCCGGGTCAAAGAATATGATTTGCTTTTCAAACTTTTCAAAGCAGATATTACCCAGTTTGAAGGTTTGCAAACGCAATTCGTGAAAAGCGGTAAGGATTTGGCAATTCAGCAAACCAACCTTGCAAATCTCCAGATAAAAGCCATCCCCGTCAGGAAAAGGTATGACGAACTCAAGGAGGCTTACGAAAAAAGAAATCACCTGCTGGCAGAATCGGAGGATACAAAAAAATATGCAGAGGTGAAAAAGACGCTGGCACACATTGAAATTCTTCAGAAAAAAGGTGAAACAGCCGACAAGGAGATTGTAAGATTGGCCGGTCTTGTAACCGCCGGCAAAACAAAACAGGAACAAACAGACATCGAGCTTGGCAACCTGCGGAAGAATCTCCCGGATTATAAAATTCTTTCTGATGTAAAGGCCTGGTTCAGCGAAATGAAAAGACTGACCAAATCCACGGCAGAAAATCTGAAGAAAGCCGGTGAACAGGATGAGTTGTTAAAAAGCCTGAATAGCCAGGCGTTGACAGAGATCAACCGGTCGGGTCTGTTTGAAACCATGTCGGATGAGGTTGATCCCGGTAAAATATTGATCAGGATTGATACCCGTAAAACAGAACTACAGGGGAAGTTAAACGAAGTGGATTTGCAGATAGCAGGTTTGGAAGTGCAGAAAAGGCTGGAGGATTTTGCAGCCGGTCTTCATGATGGAAAGCCTTGCCCGCTATGCGGTTCCGAAAATCATCCCCACAAGATCAATTCAACGGATGTTGATCGCGACCTTGCGCGGGACAAAACCAACAAAAAGTCGCTGGAAGGGCAGGTGAAAAAATGTATTGAACTGGAAAGAGCATTAACCGGCATTCAGGTGAAGCAGGATTCCGTGGCAGAGCAAACTGCCGGGCTTCATAATGCGCTCAATTTATTACAGGTGGCCTCAAAGGAACATGAAGAGTCATTTTGCTGGACCATGTATGAAAAGAACAATGAAGCAAAAGTTGGAGCGGCGGAGACCCAATATGATCTTATTACAAAATCGATCAGTTCCCTGGAAAAGGAGATGAAAAATGTCATCCGTGAGGTTGAAGAGCAAGGGAAATTGCTGGAAAAACAACAAACGGAGATTAACCAGATCGAAAAACACAAAATTGCCGCTCACACTACCGTAAATATGCTTGAGGATCAGATTGACCGGCATGCAATGGAGCAGTACGACGACCTTTCCTTTGAACAACTCATTGAAAAATCACAGGAGCTTGCCAGTCGGCATGCAAAACTTACCCAAAATTATCTCACAACGGAAAAAGAGCTGAATTCCATCAACATTGCCATCGGCGAGCTCAATGGAACAATCGGAGCAATGGAACTGAACCATTCAGAACTGGAGGCCCAGGTCAAAAATCTGCGACAAAAAATTGATGATAAACTCCTGGATAATGGCAAACTGGAATATGCTCATGTACTGTCGGTATTAAAGCATGACATGGATGTAGACAAGGAGCGGGCAACCCTGCAGGAGTTCAACCAATCGTTGACGACGATCATAAAAATGCTGGCAGAACTGGAGCTGGTATTGGAAAACCGGACCTATGATGAGAAGGCGCACCAATTGATGAAGGAGGAGATTCGTGGCATGAAACTGTCGATCGATGAGATAAACCAGAACATCGGTGGCCTTGAATCTGCTATCGGCACCATGAAAAAAAACCAGGTAAAGTATGAGACCCTGAAAAAGGAGATGCACCAAAAAGAGCTGAGGAGACAGGATGTCACAGAATTGAAAAATCTATTCCGAGGCAATGGTTTTGTCAATTATGTCTCCACCGTGTACCTGCAAAACCTTTGCAAAGCTGCCAATGAACGTTTTTACAAACTGACCCGGCAAAAACTCGGGCTTGAACTATCTGAAGATAACAGCTTTGAGGTTCGCGACTATATGAATGACGGCCATCTTCGGAATGTCAAAACCCTCTCTGGCGGGCAAACATTCCAGGCCTCCCTCTCCCTGGCGCTCTCGCTGGCCGATAGTATTCACAAACTGGCAGCATCCTCTGAGAATTTTTTCTTTCTCGACGAAGGCTTCGGTACCCTGGATAAGGAGACCCTCGAAGTTGCATTCGACACCTTAAAATCACTGCGAAAAGAGAACCGGATTGTTGGGGTTATCTCGCATGTTGAGGAGATGCAATCGGAAATTGAGACCTACCTGAAGGTAACCAACGATGAAGAAAGGGGAAGTGTTGTGAGAGGTAGTTGGGAGGCAGGTGGTCGCATCTGTGGCCCGGCAGATGTATGAGGATCACGGCATATAAAATGTGTATTTGATAAAGAATAATTATGTCGCTTAATAATAAACGAACCTGCATTTTGCATTACTTTGCACTTTATCATTTAATATCTCCTTATTAGTCCTCTCGTTTTGTCGAACGAACATCAAAACAGATAACTTTGGTTCAA
>DYQT01000475.1 GCA_020719165.1 Draconibacterium orientale
AGCGCACATCGGGACACTCGTTAGTTCACGCAACCCTGAAACGGTATGGAAGGCACTAAACAGCTTGGTAAATAATGAGGTTGGCTTTGAAAAGTTTCTGGAAATCAAATTGGTGGGAAAGGTTGATTTCTCAGTAATCTCCTCCCTGGAACAGTTTGGTCTAACCAAATTTGTGAGAAAAATTGATTACATGCCTCACGATGAGGTGTTGCAATGCCAGCAGCAATCGCAGGTACTTCTATTAATTATCAACAACACCCCAAACTCAAAAATGATTTTAACCGGTAAGTTCTTTGAATACCTTGCTGCCGACCGACCGATTTTATGCCTGGGACCCGAAGATGGAGATGCCGCAAAGATTTTAAACGACACACAAGCTGGCCTCCTGGCCGGCTTTGGGGATGATGAAAAGATGAAATCGCATATACGCTCCTACTATCAAGCGTTTCGGCAGGGTTCGCTCACTATCCAAAGCCGTGAAACAGCCAAATATTCACGAAAATCATTGACACGAAAATTGGCAGAGACCCTAGATAGAATCACTGCAGAAGTGGGTTAATCACTTTTTAATTCCTCGCTTTGATATTTTACGATTACCTTCTTTTTCCAGTATCCCATCCTGTAGTAGATATAATATAAAACAACCCCCGACAGCCATCCGATGGGAATCGACCACCATATTCCATATACTCCCATTGCCGGATTCTTTGCAAGAAACCATGCTACCGGAATACGGATGACCCATAAGGAAAAGAGGCTGATAAACATGGGTATCAGGGTATCTCCGGCACCGCGCAAAAGACCGTTTAATACAAACATCAATGAAAACAAAATATAAAACGAACCTATGATGCGCAAATAATCTCCTCCTATGGCAATCACCGCCTCATCATCTGTAAACATGCGCATCAGAAGCGTGCCGAATAACACCGTTATAAGGGAAATCGCAAGGGAGATGATGCTTGTCATAATCAGGGTTGCCCGCAAACCTGCCTTTACACGGTCGGGGCGGTTGGCTCCCATATTTTGTCCCACAAAACTCGATAAAGCCACCGTGAAACTCATGGCAGGCATGGCAGCAAAACTGTCGATTCTGCCGGCAGCGCTGTATGCTGCATTGGCATCAACCCCAAACTGGTTGACAATCCAGTAAAGTGCCACCATCCCCGCTGCAACAAAGGTTTGCTGAAACCCTGTTGGTAATCCTATTTTAAT
>DYQT01000476.1 GCA_020719165.1 Draconibacterium orientale
TGAACTTCACCTGGCGGCTGGTGATGGCTCCGTTGGATGTGATTGATTACGTGGTGGTTCATGAACTTGCGCATCTGCGCGTAAAGAATCATTCCAGCAAGTTTTGGAATGTGGTGGAGTCTATTTACCCAGAATATAAAAAACAAAGGAAATGGCTGCGGGAGAACGGGGAGAAGTTAAGCTTGTAACAACTCTGGAGTTCATCAGCTTGCTGATGGATCATTGCTTTCGTTTATCGGGAAAAGGAGCCAGCTGTAAATATCCTTCCCCAACTTTGTTCATAATTTCCCCGAATCGCTTGTGCGTCTTTTTATTCATTGGCAATAGTTGTTGTAAATATAGTTCGCCGTACGGAGTTACTGCCAACTGGGATTCAAGCCCCACAACCGCATTGTCATTATCGGGGTCGGGTTTTTCGATGGGCGCGGAATAATAATCAAAACTCTCGAACAACATCTTCCGCCAATACCTCTCGAACGAGGGGTAGTTTTTGTTGTTATGCAATTCCTTTAGCAGGATGGAGAAATAAGGCTTGGAGCGGACACGCATTGTCCGCCTTCGGAAATAGCGCAGGTTGATCAATGCCTGCATTTCCCATTTGTCATCTTTGATCCTGTCTGGAAAGGTCGCATCCGAATGGAATACATAGCGCATCATGTTGAATCCGGCCGTGACATTATTTGCTTCCTTTGACAGGGCATCCGGGGTATTGTAATATTCAAGCGCGCAATTATTGGCAAGCAAAACATCGCAAAAAGAATCGATGACAAGCACCGGTACCGCAATGCATCCAATATATTCCGCTTGTTCCTTGAGAAAAAGCCCGGGGTCAAATTGTTTTTTTAAGCGCTGGGTTTCCTTCCGAACCATATCAGATTCTTTCACGCCGCTCGCCGCAAACATGAATTCCTGTCTTTCCATGGTGGTGAGTTGAAGCCCATCCACCAGTTTTAACAGCAAGTTATCTTTCAGGAGCGTTCTTCTTGCGCCGCGTTCGATGTTGCTGATCACGGATACATCCATGCCTGATTTTTCAGCCAGTTCCAGTTGAGTCCAGCGCATGTCTTCGCGGAGGGATGCCACCAGTATGCCAAATTCTAAACGGTTCATAATTACTCCTAAATATATACATAAATATAACTCTAAAAAATCTTTGAGTCCATCCCCTGTTTATTTTTGAAGAAATTCAAAGGTTATTTTTTGGACTTTTGTT
>DYQT01000036.1 GCA_020719165.1 Draconibacterium orientale
ATCCGCATTTCGCTGGGGAGCGGAACTTGTTTTATCAAACTTATTATCGTCAAACCCATTGTCAAATTATATTTTCACAATTACATATTTTGAAATTCAGGACCATTGCCGCCATTTGGCGCCATCCAGGTGATTCCTTTTCCCACTGATTTGATATCGCAGGTTTTACAATGCATGCAATTCTCGGCATGGATACGAAGCGCTCTCTTGCCAGCTTTGTCGGTATGGATCTCATACACTTCCGACGAACAGAAAAATTGCTCGGCTGCCTCGTATTGTGCTATGTTTACCGCGTCAAAGTTCTCCTGATCATTTATTTTCAGATGCACAACCTGCTGCTCATCATGGTGAACTCCCGAATAATAGATGTCTGTGGCCTTATCGAAGGTGAGCGCTTTATCGAATTCCATTTGCCCTTTAAACCGCTCCTTAAATGGCTTCGTTTTAAGTTCAGTGAGTTTCTGCGTAGTGGCAGAATCGGGATGAGATTTAAGCTTGCCAAAGAATCCTGCGCCACCCGTAATCAGTTGCATGCCAAACTGGATGCCTCCCGAAATCAATCCTTTTGCAAATGCCTGTCTGAAATTTCTGACCGGGAACAACTCTTTGCGGATCCAGCTTTTATTAACCAGTACCTCGTATTGCTGAAGACTTTTTTCTGACGTGTCGTTTTTTGCCAATGCCCCGGCAGCGGTCTGTGCAGCCAGCATTCCTGATTTGATGGCAAGGTGCACCCCTTTTAAAGCAGGCATCGCGAGCATGCCGGCACTGTCGCCCACAATCATGGCATTGTCGACATACAGTTTGGGAATGGCATAATACCCTCCTTCGGGCAGGGTCTTGGCGCCATATTCCACTAATTTGCCCCCTTTCAGGATATTAGAGACAAACGGAGTGGTTTTCCATACCTGCATGGCATCGTGGGTATCAAAAGTCGGGTCTTTGTAATCCAGCCCCACAACCAGGCCAACAGCCACTTTGTCATCATTCAATCCGTAGATAAATCCTCCGCCAAATTCATCAAAATTGAGCGGATAGCCCATGGTGTGGTAGATCTCCCCGGGTGCAATTCTTCCTTTTGGCACTGACCATAATTCTTTGCATCCCAACGAGTAAACCTGTTCGTTTTTGCCCTGGTTAAGGTCGAACTTGCTGATCAGTATTTTGGCAAGGCTGCCGCGTGTTCCTTCCGCAAAAATGGTAATTTTGGCTTCAACCCTTGTCCCCGGCTGAAAGTTCTCCATCTGATGTCCGTGATGGTCTATTCCGGTATCTTTTGTTTTGGCTCCGATTACCTTCCCCTCATTGTACAAAATTTCATCAACAGCAAAGCCGGTATATATTTCCACCCCCTTTTCTTCAGCTTTTATTGCTAAGTATTTACAAAGTTGGCCAAGCGAAGCAGCGTAATTGCCGATATTATTCATATAGGGTACATGAAACGGAAAGGTAATGCTTCCGTTTTTGGTCAGCCATACGGTTTTATCTTTAATCACTTGCGCATTGAATGGGATCTCTGCCATATCCACTTCCGGCAACAGTTCCCTGAACACTGCGGGTTTAATCACGGCGCCCGACAATATATGACTGCCGATAGAACTTCCTTTTTCGATCAGTAAGATTCTATGCTTCTGTGCTGTCCGTTTAAATATATCCGCTAAATGAATCGCGGTGGCTAAACCTGACGGGCCACCTCCGATAATTAACACATCTGTTGATAACGTTTCACTAACACTCATTTGATGGCCTCCTGGTTTCGTAATTCTTTTATGATACAAAATTAACAATAATTACGCATTGGCGTACCTGATTTCATAAATAAATACGAATAATTGCCATATTTAGCCCACCAGGAAAAGTCAATAACAGCATTTTGGCATATCCTCTATCAAACTATCCCTCTCCAATTTTTAATTTGAAACAAAAAGTGGATTACATCCCGACTGCATTGCAGTGGTGACTTTACTTTGTTACTTTGGGTGGTAGCCAAAGAAAGTAAGGTTCAGAAAGAAAAAGCAAAAGATGTGGATCAAGAGATACTGCTGAATTCGGAAATTTAGACAGGCTCCGGATATTTTTACTGATTATCAATGAAATGAAAAATATTTGATAAAATACTTGCATTATTGAAATAGTTATCAGTATATTTGCAGAGTGAATATTCACACACTGCCTTTTTTGTTTAAGGAAACACAAAGTAAACTTGAATCAGCATGACAACAGAATTATCAGAAAGACAATTAGAAATAGTAGAAGCGGCTGGTAGAATACTTACTTCATCAGGCGTGAGTGGGTTGACTATTAAAAACCTGGCGAAGGAGATGAAATTTTCGGAGAGTGCGATTTACCGGCATTTCACAGGTAAAGAGGAAATTATCATTGCAATGCTGACCTTTCTGGCTGAAAGCATTGACCTGCGGTTGTCCAGTTTAAACAGTTCACCAGATCCTGAAGGAAAATTCAGGGCCATGTTCCATGAACAATTCAGGTTTTTTAATTTGCATCCCCATTTTGTAGTCGCTGTATTCTCCGACGGACTGATGGAAGAGACCCAACGGATCAATGATGCCATCCTTAACCTGATTAATGTTAAAATGAAACACCTGATGCCCGTCATGATGGAGGGACAACAAAAAGGTATTTTTACAAATGCGCTTACAACTGAAGAACTGATGCACATCGTGATGGGGGCCTTCAAACTTCAGATGTTTAAATGGAGAATCGCAAATTTTCAATTCGATATTATTCGGAATGGAGAAAACATGATTCAATCGCTGCTTACCCTTATAAAAAGTAAATAATCCGCAAGAAAGAAATGCCGGCCTGATTTTTTTTCAGCAATTATGTTAGTGAATGTTTACTAATTATCGAATCGTGGACTTGAGAATTGAAGATATTGTTGAAGCAGCAGGCAGGATCATTAACCGATCCGGAGCAGATGCTTTATCAATTGTAGAATTGTCTCGTGAAATGGCGGTAGACCAATATCAACTTTCTCCTTATTTCAAGAATAATGACGACATCCTCATTATGATTTTACAATGGCTGGAAAAAGATATCAAACAGTTGGTTTCCGATTCTATTTCTTTGAGTGGCGCATCTGAAAAGGAGCTTGAAACATTGTTTGGAACATTGAATAACTTGTTCGGAATGAAACCTTATTATTTATCCATCATTTTTTCCAAGGAGTTGGCAGATACGAGCCTGGCCTCGCAGAGGGTCATTTTGAGTATAAAATCAATTGCGAAAACCTATCTTATGCAGGTTATCAATCATGGAAAGACTGAAAAGATGATTAAAACGAAAGGAACAACAGAATCAATGGCAACAAATATCTTAGGTAGCTTTCGCCTGTTCATGAACGAACAGCGGGTTATAGACAAAATGGTTCGGGATTATGAGATATTGAAGGATTCAGGAGACACAATTAAAAAAAACAATGTATGATGTTAGCAAATATTCACAAACACAAAATCATCCTGTTGCTCTCTCTAATGGCACTGATTTCAGGGAGTGCACAAAGCCAGGTATGGACCTTGCAACAGTGTATCGATACCGCCCTGGTACGCAACAAGAGTTTGCAAATAAGCCGAAATTTAATGGAAGTTGGTGAACAAAAGCGCAAAGAAGCGCAGGCAAACCTGATTCCCAAAATAAATGTCAATGCCGACTATCGCTACTATGCCAACTTACCATACCAGTTCATGCCTTTATCGGCCTTTGGGGGACTGGATGGAGAGTTTAAGGAGGTACAATTTGGTGTTCCGCATAACATCAATGCCAATTTGCAACTGACGCTATCGGTTTATAATCCACTTGTTTATGGTGCCATCCAATCAACCAGGATCGGAAAAGAAATCAGCGGATTGCAGGTTCAGAAGACCACGGAACAAATCTTTTTTGAAATATCCAACTTGTACTATAATGCACAAATCCTAAATAGTCAGCATACATTCATCGACAGCAATCTTACAAATAATCGAAAATTGCTTGCGAATCTGCAATTACTGAAAGAACAATTGCTTGCAAAAGGCACTGATGTGAGCAAGGTGCAGTTGCAGATTGATCAGCTGACCAACCAGGGTGAAATAATAGCGAACAAATACGAACAGGTAATCAACGCATTGAAATTCACCATGGGTATTTCAGGAGAACGGTTTATGGAGATAGAACCTCTTTTGATATATCATCCTGAAAACAAGGAATATAAAAGCGCTTCAACCATTGACATCCGTATTTCAGAAACACAATCGCGATTGTTGGTCAGCGAACTCAGAACACTGAAAAATTCACGGTTGCCCTCCCTGTCGTTATATGGCACATATGGAACCACTGGTTACGGGTATGACAAACAACCCAATGAGTTTTTAAAATTTTATCCCATCGGATATGCCGGTCTTCAGTTGACCTATCCCCTGTTTAACGGAACCATCACCCAGCGGAAAATCAATCAGAAGAAACTGGAAGTTAAGAACAGTGAACTCCAGCAGAGCTTGATCAGGGAACAAACAAACATGCAGATTGACAATGCCCGACAGCAAAGAAGGGTCTCTCAACATTCACTGGAAACGACCCTTTCACAGATAACACTGGGCCAATCTGTTTACGGGCAAACGATTTTGCAACAGGCGCAAGGCACCGCAGGTCTTCCGGATGTTCTGCTGGCTGACAATGCCTTGCGCGAAGCCCAGCAAAACTATCTGAATGCGGTCGTTGAGTATCTGAAGGCAGATCTGGAATTAAAAAAATTAACAGGCAACATTTTAAATAAATAAGCAATGAAAAAAGCACTTTACATCATTATTCCCATCCTGCTGTTCGCCCTCGTCGTCGTTCGTTTAATGACCAATAAAGAGGCAGCCCGTGAACAAGTTTATACCTATAACAAAGAAGAACCCGTGAATGTACAGGCCGACACCTTGCATTTGGAGGATGTTGATGCTGATTATTCGTTTTCCGGCACCTTTGAACCGAATAAGGAAACGAAAATCAGTGCTGAAATCCAGGGCAAAATTAATGCTGTGGTTGTGGATGCAGGAAGCAACGTAAAGAAAGGGCAACCCTTATTGCAACTGGATAATTCATTACTCAAGCTGCAACTTCAGTCAGTCGAAGTTCAAATTGAAGGACTGGAGGCTGATTTGAAGCGCTACACGATCCTCACAAAGGCAGATGCCGTTCAGGGTGTGCTCCTGGAGAAGGCTGAACTTGGTCTGAAATCTGCCAGGGTTCAAAAAAGCACTTTGTTGGAGCAAATCAGCAAAACGACCATCACAGCGCCATTTGACGGGATCGTGACGGCAAAGCTGACCGAGGTGGGGGCATTTGCAGCCCCGGGTGTTCCGTTGCTTCAAATTACAGATATATCCCAATTGAAATTTACGGTGACAGTTTCCGAAGCGGATTTAAACCTGTTCAATACCATTACTGCCTATTATGTTGTTGCAGACGCTTTTCCTGAGATCACCCTTTCGGGAAAGGCAACCCTGATCGGAAGCAGGGCAAATGTTGCGAGCAGTTTCCCGGTGCAGTTTACACTTAAAAACACCCCTGACTTAACCATCAAAGCAGGCATGTTTGGCAGCGTGATTTTAGCAGAAAAGAAAGGCGCTAAACGCTTGATTGTTCCGGCCTCCGCCATAGTAGGATCATCCGTTCACCCGCAGGTTTACCTGGTTGAAAACGGGAAAGCGGTAATTAAAGACATTACCGTATCAGCCCGAATTAAAAACAAAGCAGTGGTGAGCGCCGGTTTGAAAGAGGGCGACGTCATGATCACCGGTGGGTTCATCAACCTTTTTGACGGGGCCAACGTTAACGTAAAATAAATCAGCGAGCCATGAATATCACACAAATATCAATCAACCGTCCATCGCTGATCATTGTGCTTTTCAGCCTACTGACCCTGGCCGGATTTATCGGATATAAAAATCTGAGTTACGAACTGATGCCCGATTTTAATCAACCGGTTGTCGTAATTAAAACCATCTATCCGGGGGCGGAACCCCCTGAAGTAGAAACTTCGGTTTCGCGAAAAATCGAAGATGCACTCTCCAACCTCGAAGGAGTGGACTATCTGGTAACCAAGTCACTGCCCAATGCCTCCATCATTATCGTTAACCTTAAGTATGGTACCGATTTAGGTAAAACCATGCAGGATGCCCAGCGCTATATCGATAATATCCGCAAAGATCTGCCATCTGATATTCTGAGTCCTGTCATGAGCAAGGTTTCCCCCAACGATCTGCCGGTCATGTCGGTGAGCGCTGCCAGCAATTTGCAGGGAACAGAATTTTATCAGAAGATGAAGGATGAATTCCTTCCGCAGATACAACAGTTAAAAGGTGTGGCTGAAATTACACTTTTGGGAGGTGAAGAGCGGGAAATAGAGGTAAAGGTCAACCAGGAAAAATTATCATTATATAAAATCTCCCTTTCCCAGGTCACGGATGCCATTAACCGTTCCGGACTGGATTTACCTGCCGGGAAAGTTCAAACGACCACCGAAAATAATTCTGTCAGATTAACCGGAAAATTTACCACCATCGATGACATTAAAAATGTGCAGGTGGCAATGCCCGTTCCGGGAAGTCCTGTTTATGTGAAAGATGTGGCAACCGTTACGGATGGAATCAGGGAAATCACCTCCATCAGCCGGTATAATGGGAAGAACGGGATCGGGTTACTCATTAAAAAACAAGGCGATGCCAATGCTGTGGACGTTTCAGGGCTGGTTAGGGAAAAATTCAAATCCATTGAAAAACAATATACCAATGCCGGAGTACAATTTGTGATTGCCGACGACAGCACAGATAAAACGATCGCGGCGGTCGACTCAGTGGTTTTTGATTTGTTTCTGGCGGTGATCCTGGTGTCGCTGGTCATGCTGTTGTTTCTGAGAAGCTTCAGAAATTCACTGATTGTGCTGATTGCAATTCCAACATCTCTGGTAACTGCTTTTGCCGTGATGTGGATTTTGGGTTATACGCTCAACCTGATGACACTGCTGGCCATGTCGCTGATTATTGGCATCCTGGTCGATGATGCCACGGTGGTACTGGAGAACATCCAGCGTCACCTGGATATGAAAAAGGAAAAACGTGCCGCTGCTTTGGATGGCCGGATGGAAATCGGATTTTCTGCATTATCCATCACCCTGGTGGATGTAGTCGTGTTCCTGCCCATTTTGTTCCTGCAGGTATTTGTGGCCGACATGCTCAAACAATTTTCAATTGTGGTGGTCACTTCAACACTCACCAGCTTACTGGTCGGCTTTACCCTTACACCCTGGATGGCTTCCAGAATTGGAAAATCCGAGGACTTAAAGCCTACCAACTTTTTTAATCGTTTTTTGCTTTGGTTTGAATCCAATCTTCAGAATTTCATCGCATGGTATGGTAAACAACTGGCATGGGTACTTTCGCATAAGCTCATCTTCGCGGGAATTGTGCTTATGCTGTTTGTATTTACCGGGGTTATGTTCAAACAAGGCATTATCGGCAAGGAACTCATTGCAACCGGCGACCAGGGTAAATTCCGTCTGAACCTGGAATTCGATAAATCAACCTCTGTTCAGCAGAACAACATCCTGTCGCGACAAATTGAAGACTTCATTCTGCAGCAACCTGAAGTGGCGACTGTATTCAGCAACATTGGCGGGCCCGGCACCGGGATTGGCAGTCTGGGCGTTGGCGCATCCAACAAAACAGAATTTACCATCCAGTTAAAACCTGCAAACGAACGAAACAACCGGCCAACAGAGGAGTTCATGAAGCAGTCGCGGGTAGCGCTGCAAAAACAGTTCCCGGGGATCAACTACTCCATGGCCGCACTGGGGTTGATTCCACGTACAGCACCTATCGAATTGACCGTGAGTGGAAGTGATCCAGCCCTGGTCATGAAAACCGGCGCTGCCTTAAAATCCGTAATTGAAAAAATCCCCGGAGCCGATAATGTCCGATTGTCTGTAGAGGAAGGAAGCCCTGAATATAAAATCATTCCCGACAAGGATAAACTGCAACGCTTTGGATTGACTACAGCCTATGTTGGAATGACCATCAGAAGTGCCTTTACTGGCAACGACGATGCGACATTAACCGAAAACGGGACGGAATATCCGGTAAGAATTTGGCTGGATGATTTCAACCGTAAAAATTTTGAAGATGTCAACAACCTGACCATTATAAATCCGATGGGAATGCCCATTGAGGTAAAGCAATTTGCAGAAGTAGTGCAGGACAACTCCCCATCTTTGCTGGAAAGAAAAGACCGGCAACCGGCTGTGACACTGACGGCAGAGGCCCTGGGCAGACCTTCGGGAACCGTGGCCGACGATGTGGTGGCCTGGCTTAAAAAGAATCCACTGCCAGCAGGCGTTGAGATGACATGGGGAAGCGACATTAAAAGACAGAATGATAGTTTCGGGGCGCTGGGGTTTGTTTTAATCATTTCGTTTCTGCTCATCTATCTGATCCTGGTAGCGCTGTACGATAGTTTTATCTACCCGTTTGTCGTGTTGTTTTCCATCCCGGTGGCTGTAATCGGGGCTTTCCTCGCATTGAATCTGACCATGAGCAACCTGAGCCTGTTTTCGCTACTCGGGCTGATTATGCTGATGGGGCTGGTGGCAAAAAATGCCATCCTGATTGTGGACTTTACCAACCAGTTAAAAGCGCAGGGTAAAGGCGTCGGAGAAGCATTGATCATGGCTGGCAAGGAGCGTATGCGGCCCATTTTAATGACCACCCTATCGATGGTGATCGGGATGTTACCGATCGCACTTGCGAAAGGAACGGCCAGTGAATGGAAAAATGGCCTTGCATGGGTTATCATCGGCGGATTGCTTTCATCACTCATCCTGACGGTTTACCTGGTGCCGGTGGTCTATTTTGCCGTTGATAGTTTGAAAGGAAAATTAACCTCCGTCCAGGAAGATTTATCATAAGGTTGCTGTGAGAAAGCGCACGAAAAATGTGATTTTTATCACATTGGCAATAAAACATACCCGACATACTAAAATGATGACTAACTTTGAAAGTGTATTATTGAATCCATACCTTATCATTTCAAATTAAACACCTCCTCCGATGAAAAAATTACTTTTACTGATTTTAGTCGCATTTGCATTGGTTTCGTGCAAGCAGGCCGAAGACAAAAAAGCTGAGCTGGATCACATGGGCATGACAACTGATTCCGCCATGTCATGCTGTACCAAAGATGGCCTGTTCCTTCATATCTCTTCAGGGTATGATAATCCCCATAAAGTGCTGATGGCACTAAAGATGGCGGTGATGATGTCGATGGATAAAGATGTTCTGGTATATATCGACATTCAAGGCGTTGAAATGTTGGTCAAAACATCAAAGGAGATGAAATATAAGGATTTTCCACCACTTTTTGAACTGCTTGATCAGTTGGCTGCCAAAAAGGTGACGGTGATGGCTTGCCCCACTTGCCTGAAACTCGCGGGCTACAATCCGGAGGATCTTCGTCCCGGGATCATCATTGCCGAAAAGGACAAGTTCTTCAACTTTACCAAAGGCCGGATCGTTACCCTCGACTATTAGTTCAACACCCGGCTCTTTCTGTGTAAACAGCAATCCTATCGCGGATTTCGCCTACAAAAATCGTAAAGCGCGAATCCCTGCCGACATCAACATGATCAGTGAGCATCAAGTCCGTGTAGCATATAGATCATATGTGTCAGCGATTTTGAAATTTCTGACATATATTCATTCACTGCCCTGACACTTCCGGGGAGGGTGAATATCAGCGACTTCCCCATCACACCGGCAACTGAGCGGCTTAAAAGCGCGGCCGGCTTATCGGAGCCGTATTTCATCCTGATCATTTCCATGATGCCGGGAATCTCCTTGTCGAGTTTTGATTTTACCACATCCGGGGTGAAATCGCGCGGACCGATTCCGGTTCCGCCGGTGGTGAAAATGAGATCAAAAAGTTCTTCTTTGGCTCTATTCAGCAACTCTTCAAGCTTTTGAGGATCATCGGGGATCAGGTAATTGAAAATCGAAAATTGAAAGTTGAGGGATGCGAAATGGGCCTCCAGGAGTTCGTTAATCCTTGGGCCCGACAGATCTGCATATTCCCCGGCGCTGGCGCGGTCGCTCAGGGTGATAACCATCACACGATACTGTTTCGGGTGATATTCCATCTCCATGCCTGCTTTCATGGTTCCCGGACTTAGCACCCGGCAGAAAATACCCTCTTTCGGCATCACGCAGTTTCCAACCTCTCTGAAGATGGCACAACTGGACCCATGGCACTCTTTTCCAATTTGCGTCACCTCAAGTTCCATCTCCCCGGCGGTGAACCGGTCGAGCGGGTGTGTTGTCCATAAGTTAATCCCCGAGGTTGTAATATTTTCGGCAAACTCACCCGGCATCACTTTTCGTTTGGCCTGAGACTCAAATTTCTCAATGCTTTCTGTTCCGAGAAGGCTGACCTGCCGGTTCCAATGGCCGGAATGAGCATCAGCGTCAACACCAATATGCGTCAGCTGGATCTGATCAACAGGTTTTTTGATGGTTCCCTTTTCATGGGAAATGTTGACAGAAAGTATTTTTATGCTGTTTCGTTTCATAGAATTTCACTTTTCGTTTTTTCAACCAGCCTGATTCCGCCAATGACCATGTTTTTATCAACGGCTTTGCACATATCGTAAATGGTGAGCAGCGCAACCGACACAGCGGTAAGCGCTTCCATCTCTATTCCGGTTTGTCCGGTACACCGGGCCAGGCTTTCAATTTCCACTCCGGTTTCATTCAGGGTGGCTTTGACATCCAGTTTTGTTATCTGAAGCGGATGGCAAAGCGGAATCAATTCGCTGGTGCGCTTTCCTCCCTGGATACCGGCAATTTCGGCGATGGTCAGCACATCCCCCTTTTTCATTTTATTTTCCCGGATAAGGTCCACGGTTTCGTTGCTGAGCGTGATTTGTCCGATGGCCCTGACACTTCGCAACTGTGGATTCTTGGCGCTCACATCAACCATGTTGGCTTTGCCCATGCTGTCGATGTGCGACAAGCTTTTTTTTTCCTGTTCAGCCATATTTTAGTTTGTATTGAATTCGTTGCATTTTACTTTTCGTCATCCTCCGATATTATGAAAGCAATCCTTCACATTCACGCTTCCCCGCTCTGGTTTATGACCAACAGCCTGCTCTATTGCCGCCCTGATACCAAGTACGCGGGCATTGAATTGAACATCGTTGAACAGGCAGGGGCGGATCATTCCGTTGGCAGTGATCCGGAGACGGTTGCAATTCACACAGTCGCCTCCATGTCCATTTTCTACAATGGTGAAACGTCCGTCAGCAAGGCTCATTTCGTGGATAAACCGTGCTTCAAGATCGTTTTTCAGGCAAAATTCCCTTACCGCCTGTGCATCTGGTTCATCGGAAGAATTTCGCACGACGCAGTTTATTTTCACCGGGCTTAATCCTGCTGCTTTGGCAGCCTCAATGCCTGCAAACACATGCGCTATATCACCCCCTCGGGTAATGCTCCTGAACTTTTCAGCATCGAGGGTATCGAGGCTTACATTGATCCTGTGCAATCCGGCCCTGGCAAGGTCGGCTGCAAACACCGGCAGCAGAATTCCGTTGGTGGTCAGTCCGAAGTCTTCGATTCCTTCGATGACAGCTATTTTTTCGATCAATGAAACAATGCCTTTGCGCACCAACGGTTCTCCACCTGTAATCCTGACTTTGGTAATTCCCACACTTACAGCTACATGGATCATCTCAACGATCTCTTCGAAACTCAGAATGTCTTTGTGTTCCATCAATTTCACCCCTTCAGCAGGCATGCAGTAGGTGCAGCGCAGGTTGCACCGGTCGGTGACGGAGACACGCAGGTAGTTGATTCGCCGGTTAAATCGGTCGTACATATACCAGTTCTCCATTTTTTATCATGCTGGTTCCAATTTCCATATACATGATGGCATTGGCAATGGTGTAGGCATCGATATGGGCAGATCCGTGATACTGAACCGGAAAAACTTTCCCATCCTCTATGGTAACCGGGATGATAGATTTCCTTACAGAGGTTCTTCTGCTGTAATCAACGCCCATCGGAAGTTTCAACTCGGGCAGCCGACCGCTAAAACCCATCATCGTTTGAAGAAAGGGTTTAACCATGATTTCAAACAATACGAAAGAAGATACCGGATTGCCGGGTAATCCGAAAATAAATGTATTGTTGCGGCGGCCAAAAACAGTTGGTTTACCGGGTTGTATGGCAATGCTTTTAAATAAAATGTTGATGCCGAGTTCTTCCATGTTGGCGGGAACAAAATCAAAATCACCCATTGAGACGCCGCCGGTTAGTAAAATCACATCGTTCTCATTTAACGCTTGTTCGATGATTTTTTTTAGTCCGGGGCCTTCATCCGAAACAATTCCGTAGTAGGATGGTTTTGCCGGAACTGTTTTTACCTGTGCTTCCAGTTGCCAGCCATTCGAGTTGCGGATTTGAGCCTTGCCGGGAGCAGTATCCGGCTCAACCAGTTCATCACCGGTTGAGATGATCCCAACCCGTGGAAGTTTGGCCATCAGCGGGCTGGTTGCTCCAACCGCTGCCAGAACGGCAATGTGCGCCGGGGCGATTTGTGTGCCTTTCTTCAACACCAGATCACCTTTTTTAACATCCTCCCCCCGGTAACAAATGTTCTTTGCCGTGATTTTGCCGGTAAACCTTACATGCGATTCACCTGCCAGCTCGGTATCTTCAACCATCACCACACAATTGGCTCCGGAAGGAACCATGGCGCCTGTCATGATTTTAGAACATTGCCCCTCCTTCAGTACCCTTGCAGGCACTGATCCGGCAGCGATGATTTCTGCAATTTCAAAGGGCGCAAGGATTTGCGACTCTGAGCTCATTTGAAAGGCATATCCGTCAACGGCCGATTTGTCGAAAGGAGGCATGTCCATGTCTGAAAATATGTCCTCCGCAAGTACGCTACCCAAAGTTTCAGAGAGGTGAACCCGTTCATAACCTGGTTTAAACCCAGCGCCTTGTGCCAGAACGGTTGCCAGTGCTTCTTCAAATAATATCATGGTGAATTACGAATTACGAATTACGAATTACGAATGTAGTACAAATTGGCTTTTACCCCTTCACTATTGCATAATTCCGGAATCGGGTTATTTGTTTATAAATTTCACCGCTGTAGCTTTAAAATGCACCCAGCAGTCACTCCCGGCTTTCAGACCAAGTTTTTCAAGCGATTCACGGGTGATGAGGGCCTGCAATTCGAAACCGACACGAATAGTCACCTCAATTCCTGCGGAATTTTGGACAATTTCTTCAACACAACCCTTGAAATTGTTGGTGGCGCTGGTCTCAACCGGGGTGGATGATAAAATGACATCCTCGCCCCTGATAAGAATAAAACCTTCCCCTTCGGGTGCCGTTGTAACGATATTTATCCTGATATTGTTGTTGATGCAGGCCCGGGTAAACCCATTATTTCTTTGAAGGTTGGCGGGAAAGAAATTTTTTACTCCGATAAAGTGAGCTACGAATTCGGATTGCGGATGGTGGAACACCTCTGCCGGAGTTCCGGTTTGAATGATGGCTCCCTTATCGATCACGGCAATTTTGGTTCCCAGCGAAAGCGCCTCCTCATAATCATGCGTAACGTGCAGGATGGTTTGCCCCTTGTGGTGAATGCTGCGGAGCAACCTGCGCAGATCGCTTTTCAGCCGGGCATCCAGCGACGACAAAGGTTCATCCAGGAGCAGAATCCGCGGCGACTGTATGAGCGAACGTCCGAATGCCACACGCTGCAGTTCACCACCCGACAGGGAGTTCGGTTTTCGTTTGAGCAGTTCCCCAATTCCGAGTTCGTTTGCGATGGTTTTTACCTTTTCGTGTTTCTCTTTTCGCGTCAATTCAGTTCCGTGTAAAGAATATGCAATATTCTCAGAAACAGTCATGTGTGGAAATATCGCATGATCCTGAAAAACCAGTCCGATTTTTCGGCACTGAATTTTTTCCAGGGTAATATCTTCTCCTTCCAGGATGATTTTTCCGGAATCAGGAGCAACCAATCCGGCAATGGTTTCAAGCACCATCGATTTTCCGGCGCCAGATTCGCCCAGCAGGATGAAATAATCTCCCTGTTGCACGGTGAAAGTGACATCTTGCAACGAAAAATCATCGAATCGCTTTGATATGTTTTTTATTTCCAACATTATCCGGTTCTGTTTTTTTCCTTTGCCAGCCATCGTAAAACAATAAACAAACCCAGGGATATCAGGATAAACAACACTGAAACCGGGCGGGCATATTTTAATCCGAAGGCGCCGAACCGCTCATAGATCAGCACCGGGGTTATCATCGGGTGGTAGGCCACCATGATTACGGCGCCGAATTCACTCATCCCCCTGGCAAACATCAATATAAGCCCGGATAAAATGTTTCGCCAGGCCAGCGGCAGGGAGATGGTGAAAAAAACACGAAAAGGGGAGGCGCCCAGGGTGAGCGCTGCTTTTTCAAGCCTTACAGGTACACCCGAAAATCCATCCCTGGATGCATTGATGAGGTATGGAATGCTGACGAAAGCCATTGCAATGGCGATTCCCGCAGGATGACCCACAAAATTAAGGCCGATTGCGGAGCCCATCTTTCCAAGGGGCGATTCGCGCGAAACAAATCCCAATAATGCGATCCCTGCTGCCGAATGTGGAATAACCACCGGCAGGTCGATAATTCCCGTTACCAGTTTTTTCAATGGGAATTGTTTTCGGGCAAGGATGTAAGCAAGCGGAATAGCGGCAATTGAAAAAAACAGAGTTCCCGCCATGGAGGTATAGATGGTCAGCCAGATGCTGCTTCTGACCTCCTCTTCACGGGCAGTCGCAAATATCTGTCCGGGTGTCGTGTTTAGAAACATTCCGGCCAGTGGCGCCAAAATAAACAACAGCACCAGGGATCCCAGCAAAAGAAAGATCAATTGTATGGTGGAACTCGATTTTTGCACTTTGCCTCTTACCTCACTTCAATTCTGATTTCCGAAAGTGCCTTAACGGCACGATCGCTAAAGAAGTCGCAGGATGGGAAGATTCGGAAATTGCCCCCGTCTTTTTCTGCCTGGCAGGGAACAATCAGAACTTCTTCCTGATCGCTGCGGTTCATTATTTCACTCAGGGTATACACCGATCTGTATCCGTCAATTCCGGCACAAATTACGAGTGCAGTGCGCAGGTTTTTCTGATTTAAATCAACCCGGTTTTTCAGAAAATCTTTCAGATACACTCCGGTAAACGGCTGTGTACTATGGATTCCCCGTCCTTTTCCATAAAAAACGGTGTGCAGAGTCTCTTTTTGTAAATCAGCCGGAAGGATGGTGAAACTGTCAACAGGTTTTTCTCCCAAAAACACATTCACCTTTTCTGAAATCAGTGGACTGATTTCACGGTTTACTACATATTTTCGCGGGTAGGAGATTATGGTGATCTTCACAGGGCTGGAAATATTCCTTTCCGAAATCAGATCTTGTCCCACAATCAGCCGGCTTTCTGCCGGCAATGGCCAGAGATCTTTTGATTTGCTGGGAACGATTCGCATAACCCCGGTGGCAATGATGACATTGTGCAGGAAGTTCGGGTAATAAATTTCGCCCCAGCTCAGCACCACCTTTTCTCCACGAGCATTTTCAATTTCAACATACAAATCAATGATCGGCCGGAAATCTGCCGCGTTTTTTTTCTTCAACACCCGGTCTTTGAGAATATCGAACAATGAGTATCCGTCGTACCGGTAAGCCCCGACAAACTTATTGCCGGTATCGCCGCTAAGTAAAGCCTCTTTTACAATTACCGAGCGCTTGGTGAGCTTTGTAAAGTCAACCATCCCCGGATTTTCAATCTCTCCGCCAATGAAAAGCTCCTGAACCGGAAGGAGGAAGGTCTCTTCGTTATCGTAGAAGTCGTTGTTCCGGTCTGACTTGTCGGGAATAACCCGGGTGTCAACCTTCAGATTTGTATTGTCTTTCAATGGTACCTTTGGATTTTGTGCATAGACAGACGGCAAAAGTAGGGCTAAAAATAAAATGATGGTAAGTTTTCTCATGACTGTTTTATTTAAATGGATGATTAAAAATTTGCGGTGATTTCGAGGGTGATCATTCTGCCCGGACTTTGCTGAAGCCTGTCGTCAATGAAAACAGCATTGAAAATATTTTCAATATCAAGTCCTGTTGTGAGATGTTTAAAAAAGGTATGCCATATACGCACTCCGATGGTTTGGTATGCCGGATATTTGGCTGTAAGCAGATAAGGATCAAGCTCATTCATGTCGTTGATGAATCGGGTTCCGGTGTGTTTCCACAGAAGGTTCAGATTCGCAAACTTATTCTTAATTGTGATCCCTGCGGAGGCTTTATGCGTTGGAACATCCGTGAGGTATTTGCCGTTCAAATCGTTGCCATTTGTTGTATCCACTGAATGAAAACTGCTGATCACCGAATGGTTGAAGGTGTAGTTTGCAAATACCGACAACCATGGAATGGGGTCAATATCCAGGTCTAGTTCAAATCCGGTTATCTCAACACGACTGATATTCTGTTTCATCAACAGCGGTCGTTTGTAACCCATGTTTATTGAATCGCCTGTGCTGACATAATACATAAAATCGCGGCCAATGGAGTAGTAGAGTGAGGAGGCCAGGTGAAGCTTCTTAAATAAAAGGATGTCGGTTCCAATTTCAAAATTGTCTAACACTTCAGGATCAAGAGCCGGGTTCGCAATTTTATAGCCGTTATTTATTTTTCCCGACCTGCAAAGATCGTCGAGGTTTGGCGCCCGGAAACCCTGTGCGGCCGAAATATAGATACGGGATTGACTGGTAAAGCGATATTGTACCGATAGCTTTGGGTCAACCTGAAACCACTGATTACGCGGAAAAACGCTGTCGGCATAAGCGACCAGATTTTGAATGGAATAGGAGGGGTCGTCGATTCTGAAACTCCCGTTATGGAATATGGCCATATTGAGGCGGACCCCCAGGGTAAACTGCAGCTTTTTTTCCATCAGGGCTATTTCATCCTGAAAAAAGGCTGCCCAGGTATCCATTTTACCGGCATTGGATATCACATCCGTGGAGGTGTAATAGATGTCCTGACCATCGACACTGCCATAACGGTAGTCAATGCCTCCGGATAAAATATGCGATTTCCCGGATGGAAACATGAAGTTCATATTTGTACCGCGGTCAATTCTTCGGGATTTTACCAGGTAGAGACTATATTCCGACTCTTTCATGTATTCATTCAGGCGCTCAAGGTGTTCATCAAGCGTATATGCCAGAAAATTCCAGCGAAACTTGCCTTTCCCTCCGCGATACCGCAAATTTGCCTGCCAGGTGCCATGCTGCTCAAAAGCGCCATCTATCTCATATATTTCGATCCCCCGGCCCCGTTTATCATTGAAAAAATTGGCGCTGACTTCGACCATATTCAGGGAGTTGAACTGATATCCTGTCTTAAGGCCTATGGCAGCTTCCCGGAGGTAGTTGTTTACGTAAAACGTATCGCTTTTTTCAAGGTACTCGGGAATTTCTGAATTATATCCGTCGCTGCGCCTGTAAAAACCGTTCAACCCATAGGAAAAACCGGAGGTGGTATTGCCGGGCTTTAGTTTGCCTGCCAATTGATAGCGGAATCCTGCTGTATTATAGGTTCCGTAATCAACTGAAGCCACACCGGATATCAGTTTTTCGGGTTGCTTTGTTTGAATGCTGATTACTCCGCCCATCGCGCTGCTGCCATATTTGGCTGAGCCGGGCCCTTTGATAACTTCGATTTTTTCAACATTATCGCGATTGATCAGATTCCAGTTCACACTTCCGGCATCCGACTTGTTTAAGGGCACATCATCGAGCAGCACCAAGGTGCGGGCCTGGTCGTTTCCACTCAGTCCGCGCAGGGTTACCACCGTGTTGTTGGCAAATATACCCATGGTGGATGAAAGATTCACACCCGAAACAAAATCCAGAACAGAAACGATGCTCTGTCCGGGAGTGTTCGATATGGTTTGCGACGAGATGATTTCCATGCGAACAGGCTCATCCTGAGGCGCCCGGTCGGGTTTTATATCCCTGATTTCGATTTCAGGCGCCGTGAGAGCATCCAATTCAAGGTTGAAGTTGATCGAAAGGGGATGTCCGTCCCGGAGCGAGGCGGTTTTTGAAACGGATTTGTAACCAATGAATGAAACCCTGACGGTAATTTTCCCCGGGTCGATCCCCGAAATCCGATATGCGCCATCTTTGTCTGTAAAAACAATCTTTCCCGATTGATCGAGTATCACATGAGCGCCTGCCAGTGGGATGTTTCCGGGGAGCCCTGTCACCTTGCCGAAAACAACTCCGCCGCCATACACCGGAAAAAAAGGAGAGAGGGCAAGGATGCAGGTGATCCATGTAAGGATTTTGCATGAAATCCCTGCCCTCTGCAGTATTTGGACAATGTTATTCAACAACAAAGCGGGTCGATACCTCCTCATCACTACCGGCAAACCGCACTTTCAGCAGGTATAAACCGGATTTTGCATTGGGTAAGGCAATTGCCTGTTTTTGAGAAGGATCTGCCATGGAGAAAATGGTTTTGCCACTTAAATCAGTCACAGAAATCTTCTCCATTGGCTCCGATGAGGAGAGGGTGAAGTAACCCTGGTTTGGTGAAGGGAACAGCTTTAGCCGATTGGTATAGAGAATCTCGTTTTGGCCGAGTGAACTGACCGCTGTTACCAGAATATCGTCAATCATGGATTGTCCGCCGGCGGTTACCGTACCACCGTTGATATCGGTATTTGACGACATGATCCAGCGAATGTAAATCGATCCGGTTCCCTGGCCGGTGATGGGTACCGGAAGATCGGTGACCACGCCGGTTGCCCAGTCTGCTCCCAGGGTTATAGCTCCGCCCGAAACATCGGCATACGTCCCGCTGCTTAAACGCCATTGAAGTTTGAAATCACGGGGACCAGGGATGGTTGCATCACTTTTTTGTTTTGAGGAGACCTTGAAATTTGAGTAGTTGTTGGCTTTGAATTTAATCGACCAGAATTTGACATCTGCACCATTCTCCCAGCCGGAAGTTGCTGCTGCGAAAGTGGTGGCGCCATCAACAAAAGTCACTGTGTTCAGTGTCGAATCGGAAGTTGGGGTTAATACCCACTGAAAACGAATGTCGTACGACTTGTTTGTAGTTGATCCAAGGTTTGCATTCAGACTGTCGGGGCCTGAATTAACCGGAAAGGTAAAGCCGGTTATTGTTTCCTGGGCTGAAACTGCCATGGCACAAATGATCAGGGCAGCAAAAAGTAACTGTTTTTTCATAGTTGGTTTTTTAGGGTTTGAAATAATTATTTATCTGTGTAAGCTTATTACTGTTGAATTTTCATCGAAAAAGTTATCCATCCTGCCGGATCGTTTTCAACCGTAAGCACGTTAATGAGTCCTTTTTTTCCCGAGGATGTTAAAAACGGGATTATCGTACCGGGATTTGCCCATTTGAATTTTCGTTTTCCCCACACGTCATCATAGGAAAGAATGAGCAAACTGTCGTTGTGGCATGCATCGAAGGCGTCCGCCGGAATCGGATCCGAGTCGACACTGATGTCATATTTGGTAAAGTTTTTCAGAGTCCATTGCCCGATAGCCGGATAATATTCAACAATTCCGCCACCCGTTTCACCCGCTGAGGAGAAGGTGGGCGAAGGCGTTTCATCCACATAATAATAGGTGATGATGTCAATTATGCCTTGATTGAGCGATGCAGAATCGGAAAAATAGGTTTTCCCCGTTGATGGAATCAGAAATTGCCCGTGTGTTGTGCTGTTTTGAAACCCCATGGTGATGGAAGGATACTCCTGAATCCCTCCCCAGACGGAATTCGGATCCTTGAATATGGTGAGGGAGGCTGTGGCGAATTGCCGGTTTTTATCCATCACCTGGAAGGTCCAGGCTACTTCAGGTTCAATGCTTTGGTAAAATGTTTCATTGACGGTAAACCTGGTGGAGTTTAACCCGGAATCGAGAACCACTTTACTCGTGCCATCGGGCATGATTTTCTTTACAACAAAGTTGGTAATGTTTGCATCAGGTCCCGATGCCGTAATACCGAACCGGAGTTTACCGCCCACCGCAACAATGGCACTGCTTTCAGTATATCCTTCACCGGCAATTAATTTTATGGATGGAGGTGCAGGATTGCCCTCTTTTTTGCAGGAAACTGCCGTTATCAGCATAAAAAGAGAACCTAACGTGATATAAATCAATATTTTTTTCATACTCGGATGTTGTTACGATATGCTTCGAGGTGCATATCGGATATGTTTCACTTGTTATATGTTTTTAACGTCAGTCCATTAATAAATCATTTGCTGGCAAATGGCCGGAGCGACATGGGCAATTTGTCGAAATTTGGATTTTGCTGCGGGATAACCGACGGTTGCCCGTTTTTCTCCAGGATTTTAATCCCCTGATCCTTTGAAAGCATGAATTGAAGGAATGCGAGTGCAGCCGGTTTGTTTGGCGCTTCAGTGATCAGGGTGACCCCGTAAATCATGGGTTCGCCTGTCATGATCACTTTTTGACCGGGCTCTTTGCCGTTGATGGAAACGGTTGCGGTGCTGTAAAGGTTGGCAAATTTCGGATTTTTCAGATTAATCTCATCCGGAAGCACCAGATATTTAAGGTTGTGCTGGATAGCAACAGATATGTACAGGAAAATGTAATCGACCGACTGTGATTCAAGCACCGCCAGCAGGTCCACCTCCTTGGGCCGCATGTAATTCACATCTTTGGCCATTATATTGGAGGCAAGGCCGGGTTTATGATAATATTTTTCTGATAACTGAATGGTCATCACCGACCGATAACCACATGGATCGGAATTTGGGTCGGATCGTGCAAAGGCAACATCTTTTTGAAGGAGGATGCTGAACCAGTTCTGATCGGTAATCTGTTTCGAATACCGTGACTTATCGGTAAAAACGAGGCACATTTCGTTGGAAACGAATTTGATATTCCAATCGGCAAAGTTTGGAATGAGCATGTTGTCGATCACCTTATAGTCGGCCGACGCGACAATGTCGCATGGCTTGTTCAGATCTGTAACCTTTCGGGCACTTTCAACGCTGCCGGCTGATTCCAGAAGAATGTTCACCTCAGGGTGCACTTTTTTAAATGCAGCGGAAATCTCCTTCATGGGTACCGAGAGGCTGCCGGCATGAAAAATAATCAGGTCACCTGATAGTGTTGGCTTTGGTCGTTGCGCATAACCGGTGCAAAAGAATAAAAAACCGAAGGAGATCGATATCAGGAGTTTATTCATATTAAGTTGATGGTAAGCAGGTTATTTATTCAAATCATTGATAAATGTTTCAAAGCCTTGCTGGATATAGCTGTCAACGGTGTTGTGGAATGCATCGAATGCCTTTACAAGCCGTCTGCCCTCTTCGGTCAGGCCTGTATGTCCGCCATCAGCGCCGCCACGTTGTTTTTCCAGCAATGGAAATCCGAAAAACTTTTCGATTTTTTTCAAGTTTCCCCAGGTACGGCGGTAAGTATAGCCCATTTCATCGCAGGCAGCCTTCATCGACCCCTTTTCATCGATCAGTTTGAGCATCTGCCATTTCCCATCACCCATAATACCGGTTTCCAATTCATCCGACATCCATATTTTGTAATGCAGCCGGATGTCTGATAACCTGGCACTGAATTTAGTTTCCATGGAATTTGAT